>NZ_LKAJ02000001.1:310446-620893 GCF_001431295.2 Candidatus Berkiella aquae
CTAACTCCAACCGTGGGGTAGAGATCCTCAAATTATTGTGGGCTCGATTTATAAAACAGCCTTGGCAATATAAATTAATTACGCTTGCCTTATTAATCGTCGTATTCGTATGGATGGTGATCTTTTATTCTTCGTTTTTACTGTGGCATCTTTTTTCCTTTATACTCACTAAGCCGTTATTACACTTAGTTGAGTGGTACTTAAAAAAGACTGCATAATCTATCGTTCACATTTCACGATGTCCATATAAGTGTCTTGTTGTGGCTGTGCTTGCGACCATGGTGCAAGGTCTTGTTGATATTGTTGATACGCTAAGGTTAGGGGATAACCGGCCATTTGTATTTGTGCTAAGAGCGCACGCCCCTCGTGGCAATGAGCCTCTAGGCGCTCCAGTAATGCGAGATAATGATTTGCTGGTGTATCCTCGACTGGGGGAGCTTCTAATGTGCTGCGAGTTTCAACATAATACTGTTCTAAATAATCAGCATAATCTTTATGGTTTTGTTGAACAAAGTTAGCAATAGTCTCATGGTTAGCCATCAACCAAGTTAAGCAGGCATGGGCTGGGACATTGTGAAGAAATTGTTCGTTAATCCAGGCAAGATCCATCTCGTTGCAAGGAGCGAGTATGAACTCGGGCCCGTTGATGCGTGTTTCATCGATTGTGCTCATGTGCTGGGAAAGTTCACCGTAGCGAATTTCTAGATAGTGATAATAATCTTCTGATAGATTGTGGATGAAGCTTGCAATGTCGCTATGATTTGCCATCATCCAGGTTAAATAGACTTCAGCAAGGATTTCAGGATCGCTTTCATTACCCTCATTTACCTCTTCCTGTGCAGATTCTTCACAGGGTAGCGCGGCTGTACTGACTTCTTGCACGGATTCTTCACAGGGTAGCGCGGCTGTTTGCGGACATAATTCAGCAAATTTCGCTAATAATGTTGCTTGATTGTCAATAAGACGTTGATGATATTCGCAATCTAAATGTTCTTGTACAAATTGTGATAGTTCAGGGTATTGCGTGATGAGCCAGGTTAAACAGGCTTGCACGTTGTGTTTATTTTGTGCTTGCTCATGAAACCAGTTAAGTCCTGCTTCGCCAAAATTTTCGTCATGGAGTAGCTGTGAATGCATTCTTTCATTATTTAAAACAAGGGTTAAAGCATTTCGCGGTGCATTATCATGATGAGATGTCACAAGATCCTGTAAATCAGGATTGAGGGCAATCCTATCCATGGCGCAAATGCCCTGTTGATTATAAATATAAGGATTGGCACCGTAATGAATAAGATTACGTATTAATTTTTGGAGGTCATGCCTCTTTGAGTGATGCTCTAATGCAAGGTGGAGCGCTGTATTACCGTCATTATCCTGATGATTAAGATCTTCAGCGCGAATGGCTAAATCTTGTGCGAGATCTTTATTACCATGAATGATTGCCAACTGTAACGGCGTAAAATCCTGATAGACTTCATTGCTGTCGCAGCCCTGTCCGATGAGAAACCTAATAATATTCCTTGGGGCACCATGACGAATGGCAGTATGTAAAGGAGGGCGTTTAGTGACTTCTTTCAAGTCGCGAATATAAGGAAATAAAAGTTTGAGTAATGATAAATTACCCGACATGATAGCTTCATCGAGCGGTGTTGGTACATTATGCTTCATGCACCAAAGTGACGTTTGAGTGAAATGGCCTTTTGATAATAATAAGGCGACTAATTCCATATTAATATAATCGGGACTATAGCTTATCGCTGTAAGCAAAGGCGGTGTCGTTTTATCATCAAAAGAGGCATTCTGCCAAATTAACCGTTTAACGCTATCCCATAAATGATGGTTGATACAAAAATTTAATAAAGCACCACGATTGATAGAAGAGTGCAGATGTACATTTTCGTTGATGAGCATTTCAATGATCTTAAGATGATTTACTGGCGCTAATCGTGCTAAATGACAGGCATGTTCCATGATGTCACGGTTATTTAATTTAATACTGACATCGGCGCCATTGCGCAATAAACGAGAGACAGCCTCAAGTTGACCACAGGTGATAGCGTAATGCAAAGGTGTTCCCATTTGCCTATCAAACGCGTTGCAATCGATGTTTAATGATTCAAGCGCATTCATCTGTTCGAGATCATTCAATTTTGCTGCGGTATGCCAACTAAAAACACTGGAGTTGGGGGTTTTATGCTTGCTGAGTAAGTGATGTGCTGGTGCTGATTGTTCAAAATTTTTATAAACTTGCAGCACCGCTTTGTGCCTTAAGCGAATGGCAGCATCGACAGGTGTTTCATTTTGACAAGTGAGGGTAGTGTCGGCACCGTGTTTGAGTAACGCATTGGTTAATTGCGGCCAGTTCTGAGTGGCGGCAAAGTGCAGAGCGGATTGGTCTTGTATCATCTCGTTAGGGTTAGCACCATATTGAGCAACCAGCATCATGGCAAGTTGTTCGTTATGCGAAGCTAATGCAATTTGCAAAGGCGTCATGCCTTGAAACACTTGATTAACATCGGTTTGGCCTTGAAGGAGCAATTCAACGATATCAAGCGCTTGCGTTCTGCAAGCAACATGCAGAGCCGGTTCAATTTGTGTAAGCCATTCTTGATAAACGCATTCGCAGGCGGCTGATAAATCATTATTTTTGAGAGCTTCAAGTAATGGTAAGGGATAGCGGTTAATTGTTTTTTCAAGCGCTTGGAATTCTTTTTGAAATAAATTTTGTGGATTGGGGTAAATGAATTTCGCATGAAGTTGGTTTGTGACTTTTGGATTATATTCGTGAATGAGTTGAATTTTCGCTTTTAAACCTTTCTTTGTCAGTGCTGTTTGGTAATCTTTTATAATATCCTCAATCTCTTGAGATTCGTTTTGGGCTCGTTGTAATTGTTGATTTAAGCCTTTCCATTCAGAAGATTCACTTGGCATTGTCTTTAGTAAATCGGCAATTTCAACAGGGGAATAACGCGAGGTAGAGTAGATAATAATACTTGGGACTTCAACGCTATCAGTAATAATGGGAGGATCGATAGAACTCATTGAAGGAAGCAAGGTGGTTTCCCAAATAGCGGATGCCTGCTGAAATTGTGATTGATAGCGTTCAAATAGGGATTTTTCCTGTCTTAATAAAGCTTCAATCTCTTTTAAATAGGGAAGTAAGGTATTGGATTTACGAGGATTGTTGCGATTTAAACGATAATCATAAATCAATTTTTCAGTAGCGCGTGAATTAGGTAGCAGGGTAGGTAAGCCGTAACTTTTTCCAAAATGAGGATTAGCGCCCTTTTTTAATAATAGGGTAATGATTGGAATATTTTTTAATTCAATCGCCCGCCCTAAGGCGCTCATGCCTTCACAAATCTCGTTTACATCAACATCATTTTCGATTAATGCTTCAACAAATTCAATTTTTTGTTGCGCAATCGCCTCATGTAAAAGCGAGCGAGGGAAACCGTCTGCATCCCAATCTTTGCTATTTTTTAATTCTTTCTTGAAGGTCGGTAAATCATTTTTAGTAATGGCTTCAATCAGTTTTTTAGTATGAGGATAATGGAAAAAATTGTAGTGAAATGCAGAAATCGCTTTGCCGATCATTAAGAGACTACCCGTTATTTAAGAGCGTAAATTATCTTATAACGGCAAATAAGTAGATCCAAGAATTCGAAGATAAACGGTGAAAACACGGCGGCGAGTAGCCACCGTGTTCGAACATAAGGCTAAGTAACGATTTAGCGCTTTTTACCCTTATTGCGAGTAGAGCTTAGAATAACCGGTGTTTCATCATCACTATCAGCGGGTTCTTCTTTAACCACCACCTTAGCTTTGCCTTTAGTGTCCGATTTAGTCTCTTTTGGCTCCGCTTTAACTTTCTCTTTAGGTGAAGTTTTCGCAGAGTCTGCTTCTTTCTTAAATTTAGTCAGCACTTTCTTCGCAGGCTTTTCTGCAACGGCTAATTCAGGGTGCTCTTTACGAAGGCGTGCTGTCTCTCTTGTCAGAAAGCCAGGTAAGTGTTCAACGAGCGCTTGACGGCTTTGATTTAAATCCTCTAAGTGCTTTTGACAAAGTTCATCAAAGAGTTTGATTAATGTATCGCTTTCTTTCTTAGAAAGTGTTAACTCTTTACAAACAGCTTGCGCCATCGTTTTTACTCTTTTCTGAATCTTATCAACTTTCAGATCTTTATTTTCAGCTTCAATGCTGTTGATTAATTCTTTGTCATCGAGTGCTTTTAGCAGCGCAATTTGCTCAGGTTTTTTTAATTCGTTGAAATCTTGCAGTTGAGTTAACAGCTCACTGAGCTTTTCGTAATTCTCAATGTCAATCAGCTTATCAACGAAGGTCATTAATGCTTTGACAGATTTCATTTTAGGGAGTTTTTCTTTTGCTTCTTCAATGCTAGCAAAGTCATTGACATGATTAGCAATAATGTTAGCGATAGCATCTAAATTTTCGGCTGAACTTGCTTCTGCTAATATTTTTTTAGCCGTTTTTCTCAAATCGGATAATGTAATTTTTAATTCAGGCATTGCTTTGAGGCTGTCAATTTTAGCCAATTGTTCTTTGAATGTTTTGAGTTGATCTTTGGATTTAACCGTTAATTTGACTAATTCTGGTTTAACAAAAGATTGTGTAATACCCATGCTAGAAGCAGCTGAAGCCGCGCCTTGTTTAATTTGACCCCAAATTTGACCTAACATATTTTATCCCCTAGTTGTTTAACTTTGATGCAGTGCATTTTACGTCGTTCTGTCTCGGAAGGAAGAAAAACCCGATGAATGGTGGGATTAAATGGCTAAATGATAGAAGTTAGGCGACGAAATTTTTATAAGTATGATATGAAATTACTTAGGTTTTATATCAATAAAGGATTATGATGAAAAAGTTATCAAAAGTTAGCATTGTTACTTTATTATTGGCTACGGGATGGTGGGGTTTTGTTGCGAGCGCTGATAATCGTAACCCATTACCGCCGGCAGCGCTTGAGGCATGCTCAGACAAGGGCTCAGGTGATATTTGCTCTTTTGTTAATGAAAAAGGAGACTCTATCAATGGATCTTGTAGTTACCAAGGGAATGTTGATGGGAAGCTTTATTGTGTCCCAATCCATTAGAAGCGGCTTCAAAAATGTCCTTTTGCATTGATCCCGTGTTGCAGGAATTTCTACGCTGCTCGAAATTCCTGCGCCTTGGCTGAATTAGTTTTGGTATGCTGCTAACCACCCTTTGATTTGGGCTTGCAACATGGGTAGCGTAACAGCGCCTTGCTTGAGTACTTGATTATGATATTCGCGAATATCAAAGCGTTTACCTAATTGCTTTTTAGCCAAGGTGCGCAGCGATTCAATTTCGCGTTTACCTAACATGTAGGACGTTGCTTGTCCGGGGAGCATAATGTAGCGATCAACTTCGGCTTCAATAATATGCTCTTCTAAAGCCGTGTGTTGCTTCAGATAGTCAATGGCTTGTTCTCGGGTCCAGTTCATAGCATGAATACCTGGATCTACCACTAAGCGGGCAGTCCGTAAGGCCTCGTTGGATAGCATACCAAGCCGAGACATATCGTCTTGATAAAGTCCCATTTCATCTGCCAAACGTTCCGTATATAAAGCCCAACCTTCCCCAAATCCAGCATTCCATAAAAATTTATCAAGGCTATGATGGCTACTATCTTCTATGGAAAGCGCCACTTGAAAATGATGCCCTGGGATTAATTCATGAAATAAAGTCGCTTCATGATCAAGGCGGCATTTTTTATGAGGTTCATAGGTATTGATGTAAAAGATCCCGGGTCGTTGCCCATCTTCACTGGGAGGGTGATATTCACCTGCTGCACCCGTTATCGCACGATGTAAGGGATAAGGTTTCAACGTTGCTGCGGATTTTGGTACCAAATCAAACCACATGCCTGCTTTATCATAAGCTTTTTTGAGAGCAGCTTGATTGTAAGCGAGTATTTCATCTTCGGTATTAAACCGATTTCGAGGATCTTCTTTTGCTAGACGAAAGATAGTGGCTATATCAGAAGTACCAAATTCACGTTGACCGATGGTGGCAACTTCTTTTTTTAATTGTTCCATATGCTCAAGCCCAAAATCATAAATGGCTTGAGGTGAAATGGTCAGTGTCGTTTCTTTTTGAATTTTGCTTTGATAACAAGCGATATTGCCAGGTAAAGCGGAAACCGCAATATCGGTACGCGCTTTAGATAAATAGTCTTTTTCTAAAAAATCGGCATAGCGTTTCATGGCAGGATAAATCTGATGATGAATGACCTTCATCATTTCACTTTTAAAATGCGCATCGCCATCTCGTAAGGCAAAATCAAAGAAAGGGGATTTTTCGACGGGAGTATCTAAAAGGATAGCTAATTGCCGCAAAACGCGAGTGACTGCAGGCTTGGGGGCAATATAGCCTTGTTGTAACCCTATTTTCAGATTAGTGATTTCATCATTAACGATCTGTTCAACGCCTTGCCAGCGTTTGAGAGCATTTTGCCGATTTTCTGGCGTTCCAACGGGCTGCTTTTCAGCAATCATGGTTAAAATATTATGCCAGCCATGTAATGGATTAACATCCCATAATTCATCTTTACATACTCGAGCTGCTTTATTATTTTCCAATGACTGTTTGAGTAATTGATAAGTAATAAATGCAGCGCTTCCTTCTAAAGGTTTAACGGGAATAGCATTTAATGCCTTCAAAAACTCATCTTCGGTTTTTTGCCATGTGAGTAAAGCATTTAAAGAGTGATCCGTGAACTTATCTTGCGCAACATCGGCACGACCCCAAAACATCCCCATTTCTGGATAATGTTTAAAATAGGCTTGCTCATAGCGGGTAGCTAATTGAGAAACTTCTTCTTGATAAGCCGTGGGTGTCATTGCAAATGCGCTCAAAATAAGGCTCCATTGTAGTAATAGTAAAGCAATCAATCTGTACAACATAATAATTAGTTCTCACTAAGCACTGGCTTCAATTTCAATTGATAAATTAACGTCATCACCAATTCCAGGTAACATGGTGGTGATTCCAAAATCTGAACGCTTTAATTGGGTAGTTGCACTAAAGCCAATCGATGGTTTATCAGAGATGGGATTATTACCTATTTTATTGAGCTTAACCAAGAGTGTGATAGGTTTGGTGACACCATGAAGTGTTAATTGTCCGTGCACTTTCTTGATTTGTTTGTCGGCGATCTCAATTTTATCACTCACAAAAGTAGCATTAGGAAACTGTTCAACATTAAAGAACAATTTGCCTTTTAAATGTTTATCTAGATCAGGGATCCCTGTTACCCCATCGGCTAATTTGAGGGTAGCATTGACTTTGCTGGCAGCAAGATTGTTAGGATCATAATTGAGCGTACCGGTTGCAAACCATTTACCGCTGGGGTTCGAAAAATCAAAATGACTGATTTGCCAAGCAACATAACTGTGTAAAGGATCTAAAGTATAAGATTGAGCATGGAGTGTCGTATTGAACCCTGCGCACAAAAGAATCGTATTGATTAAAAGTTTTGCTTTCATTTTTTGCCCTCTGACCCTTTTTGAGATGAGGTGATGGGTTTCAGACTAGCACCAACAATTTTTTCACAAGCCCCTTTGGGTAGCAGCAAAAAAGCATCGCTCTGGTTGTCCGCCGTAGAAGAACCGGCGCAAGCGGCTTGTGCTGTTTGGCAGTCATTGAGACCTGCTTTCACAATCCCATAGCATTTTTCAGTTTCTTGAGTTGAGGTAGCAGAATAGGCCGAAGAAGAGAGAGTGCAGACTAAAGCTAAAGCAGAACTGATTGATGTTTTCATCCATGCATCTTTGTTTTTCATCTTGCTTACCATTCCATAGAATATTCAAATTGTAAGTGTACTATCGAATGGTGAGTGGCGCAAAAGGCTTTTTAAAACAAGCGCCTTTTTTTGGTAGGGCGGGGATCGGGGTCATGACTTTCTTCAGGCGTTCTTTTGCGAGCATGACGTTGATCATAGGTACTATGACCGATTTCTAGTACATTACGAGAAAGAGAAAAAACATCCTTTCGTTTGATTTCTTTTATAGCGGATTCAACACGGCGTTGATTGAGTGATTTTGTTGCTCCTTTCTTAAACTCATCTTCCAATAGATTGTAATAAAATTCAAAGATAACTTGTTTTTCAGTATCATTGATAGTTCCTTTATGAATCGCATTTTGTAATTTATGAAGGAGTTGTTCCATCCCCAGATTAGCTTGATGTTGGAGTTGTTGATAACGACGCTCAAAACGAGCAGAACGAGTATGGTTAATAAACCGTCGTAGCATGGTTAGGGGCTTAAATCGACTAGATTGCGTGTTTTCTGAAGGACTTTCTGTTGCATTCAGCGTATTGAGGTTAGTACGGTGATGAAAATAATCGGCAGAAGACGTAGTGGGATGGGGTTGTGTGGGTAAAGTTAAATTGATTTGTGAAGCCATATCGGAACGTAATTGTGATGGAGTTTCTCCAGCTGATTGTATTGGAACATTCGAGGTGGATTTTAATAGTTCCCATTGACTTCGTACATAAGCAGGTACTAATTCTTCTTGGTTATCTTCTGTGCCACCATAAGTTTTAAAGATACCGAGTTCCGAATCTGAAGAAAATTCATCAGGGTAGCTTTGATTATGCTGATTTTTTTGGGTAAGAGAATGAGAGGGTTCTTCATATTCCCAATGTACACCGGCATTATAAACTTTTAGTTGCCATCTAAAATCACCTTCAGGTAAATTTTGTGCACCATGGGTGGCTGCTGCGATGTGAGGATTATTTTCAGCCGCAGAGATAGAAGAGGGGGTATAAATCTCGATACCAATATTGAGAGATTGACCTAAAAGACCAAGCTGATCAGCAGAGACCATCACGGAGTTATCCAGCGTCGCAATATAATCCGCATAACGCTGCATACCTTCATGTAGCCAATAGTCTTTTGCTTCTTCTCGTAATTGATCTTCCAAGGCATTTCGTCGTTGAAATTCTACATATTCTTGTACGCTTTCATCATTGATGGCGCGGGGTGGTTTAGCATTCGCAAGTCTAACGGCCGCAGTGGCTTTTTCTTCTTCAGTTGCGAGAGTGGTTGCTAGATTCTGTAAACGATTTTCGAAAGTTGCTTTGAGGCTATCAACAAATACTCGATTTGCTTGAATCAAGGGTGCGGCAATATCATTGACTTCACCTGTCGTAAGATATTCAGAAATAGCGCCTGCTGCATCGGTGTTCCAAACCATCTCGCTATGTTGGGGTAAAATTTTACCTAAATGCTGTCTGAGTACGGGAGAGAGAATAGCTTCGCGATCTGTTGCATTAGAATAGGTTGCCAGTATTTGATAGACTTCATTCCAGGTAGGACGTTCTGATAATTGATAATAAGATTGAAAAGTTTCTAATAAGGCAATGTATTCTGGGTTTTTGGAAAAATGCCGTTGTAATTCACCGCTGTGTAGTTTTTCGTAGAGAAAATGGGTTAAACAGTTTAAACCACAATTATTATGCCATCCCGTCGTTTTACACAGTAAATTGAGGTCAATCCCACGGTTAACATGACTAAAGAGCCCCATATTGCTGCCCCCACAGTACCCATTATCTTTTGAGAATATCATAGTCTGTCAACAGAGAAAGCGTATATGCGCTGATACTTGACACAAGGCATTGCATCACGTAAAAAAGGACCGCTCATGACGCAAAGGAGTACATAATGCGAGAGTTAACTCAATCAGAAGTTATAATCATTAGTGCAGGGATAAGCTGCATTGACAGCACGACTTTCAATACCCTACAACAGCATGCAATACGAGATGGCGTTTCATTTTCTCTCATCACAGGTGCAATTACGTTTGCCATGGCTTATGGATTGTTTGCCAATCCTTATGCTGGGGTTGGTGTATCGCTGGTGCTTGCACCCTATGCCGCAGGACTTGGATATTTTTCATCCAGTGCGTGGACGATATTCTCTTAATTTAACGCGAAAAGCAGAACTTATTGCATGATGGGGCTGTCTATAAGGGCAAACCCCCTTATAATGGGTACCAGGGTGGCAAAATGAAACCAATTCTGCCGGTAATCATCATGCTCTTCGGCACGTTTTATGCGAATACTTTGCTAGCACGAGATGTGATAGTGCCTTATCAGCCACGTTTTACAAAAGATGCAGAGCGTTGGAATGATCCAGGGCCTGCCAAAACGCCAGGTGAGTGGGTGCACCCAAGTCAACGTGATAATGATAATGATGGTATTCCTAATTATCAGGATAAAGATGATGACAACGATGGGATCCCAGATAATGTCGACAAACAACAATATCGAAAATAAACAGCGCTTTAAAGCGGCAAGCTTGCCGGAGGTTGTGCTCGCTGTGGTTAAAAATAAAGGAACAGAGTATCCTTTTACGGGTGAATATAATGATGTTGATGAAAAAGGAACCTATCTTTGCCGATTATGTGGGTTAGCACTTTTTCGTGCTGAACATAAATTTCATTCAGGATGTGGTTGGCCAAGCTTTGATAATGAACTGCCCAATGCAGTTTCACGCTTAAAAGATGCCGATGGCAAACGAACGGAAATTCTCTGTGCTCGCTGCAATGCCCATTTAGGGCATGTATTTTTAGGAGAAGGTTTGACGAAGCAAAATCTTCGTCACTGCGTTAACTCTCTCAGCTTAGATTTTGTTGCAGATGAAGTTGTGACTGATTCAGCAGAAGCGATTTTTGCTTGTGGTTGTTTTTGGGGCGTTGAATATTATTTTAAGCGCTTACCTGGCGTGTTAAAGACAGAAGTCGGTTACAGTGGCGGCCATCTCAAACAGCCGACTTACGAAGAAATTTGCCAAGGCACAACAGGGCATGTTGAAGCTATACGGGTTTTATACGATCCAAACCGACTTTCTTATCAGCAACTGTGTCAATTCTTTTTTGAAATCCATGATTTTTCGCAAAAGGATGGACAAGGTCCAGATTTAGGTGAGCAATATTTAAGTGTTGCTTTTTATTATGATGATGATCAAAAGCAGGTAGCAGAAAACGTCATCAAAGAACTACAAGCGATGGATTATTTGGTTGCGACGACATTGAAGCCTGTGAGTCCATTTTGGCCAGCAGAGCGCTATCATCAAGATTATTATCAGAAAACGGGGAAACAACCTTATTGTCATCGTTATGACCCCTTATTTTCAAAATCAGTGACAAAATAAAGTCTTTACCGGTGAGCTAAATTCTCAGAAGGTTTCAGCCGAAAGATATCCGCCCTATCTCTTCTGAGAATCATCTGTTAAAGGTTAACTATTGCAGCTTTCCTTTGATTTCTTTCGTTGCAATGGCGATTCTATCCATCACCGCGAGTAAAACACCAGAGATCACAAAAACCACATGAATAATAACCATCCATTGTACTTGGGTTGGGGAAACTTTATCGACATCCATAAATACTTTAAGTAAATGGATCCCGGATATGGCGACAATGGAGGCAATCAGTTTTAGTTTGAGGGCCGAAAAATCAACGCTTCCCTTCCATTCCGGTTGATCTTCATGATCATCGGTATCCATTTTGGAAACAAAATTCTCGTATCCAGAAAAAATAACAATCAACATTAAGTTTCCTGCCAAGGAGAGGTCAATAAGTGATAGTACACCTAAAACCACATCGGTTTGCGTTAGTGTGGGGATTGAGATGAAAAAATGAAATAATTCCTGCATGAAGCTAATGAACAGCACTACCAAAGCACCAACAAGGCCGACATACATCGGCGCCATAATCCAGCGGCTCTGGAATAAACCTTGTTCTAAGTAGTATTCAAGGTTTTTCTTTTTCATTCAATGTCACTCCTGGGTTAGTTTTATTGACCAATATTTTATGCTGTATAAGCACTAAAGTAACCATCTGTCTTCCAAAAGAGCATGATGGTCGCCAACGGCACCGACTAGGGAGTAGGATATTGAATCTTTGTTCGAACTTTGATATTTTTATTTGGTTAAATAACACCTGGGTGAGCAAGTATGCAGTTTGATAGGTTCTTTGATGCGAAGACGTCCCTCCAGCAATTGATTGCGCCGTTACAAAAAATGGCCAATCTGACTTATTTCTCTTATGGTGTTAACTATGCAGATAGTGCGTTTTCGCTCTCAACGCATCCGGAATATTTCTATAGCGCATTAGAGAAGACCTTTCCTTTAGTCGGGTGTCAACTAACAGATGGTTGGCATACTTGGGATAAAATATTATCTTCAGAACATAAACATCTTGTTCAAGAAAACGGAGCCGATCATGGTATTTTATGGATCAAACATCATCACAACAAAACCGAAGTGATTGAGTTTGCTTCGACTCCTGATAATCCGATGATATTAGATTTTTATTTAAATCATCAAAACTTATTAAAGAAATTTATCGCCTATTTCCGTCGAGAAGCGCATCATTTAATTGAAAAAGCTGATGCCAGACGATTTGCTTATACTGCAAATCAGATGCCTGTACACTCACCTCAAAGTAATCAGCAATGGCTACAAGCCATTTCCGATCCAACATTTGAAATGCTTTCTAAAAGAGAAAAGGAATGCTATACCTTGCTTATTAAGGGCTATATGCTGGCAGAAATCGGTCAAGAACTTAATTTAGCCTTGCCGACGGTTGCAAATTATATTGCGCGGATTAAACAAAAGTTAGCGTGTGATAACAAATGGGAACTCGTTACTAAAGGACAACAGGCAAAAATAGTTGAATATCATATTCCCTAATTATTTTAGCACTTGCCTTAAAAGAAAATTTTGCAGGCAAGTTCTATCCTTGATTAAAATAAATAGTATAAATATGCCCGCCATTGATCGGCTCCGCTTGGAATAGATGGCCATTATGAGAAAAAGGAAGGCTCAAATCGGTCGTAAGAGAAACGCCATTAACATCGCTTACATTATTCGCAGAAAAGGTGGCATTAATTTGTTGTCCATTTAATAACCCAGGTACTGTAAACGTTGAATCATCGGTTACCAAGATGAGTACTTTGGTTGAACTGATGCCACCAAAGCTCACCATGCCACCGCTAACACGTTCTGTTTCTTGCTGCGATAGAGTTATCATCTTTTATCTCCTAAACGAATGATAAAAGATTATACCTATCCCTAGAGCACTTCAAGATGCTGCTATGGGTATATTTGCATGCAGCATCTTGAGCAATGTTTATCGCCAAACAGAAGGGGAGCAATCGCTATGATAGCAGCCTCTATTGCATGGACCGCCTCTATCGTAATTAGGGTTATTGTAAATGCCATAATGGCAGCAGCCATAGTAATAATAACCGCCGGGATCTTTTTGTAGTCGCGGGGAAATGACTTCAGGCCGGCAACAGCCACCTAGTAATAGCAGCCCAATCAGTGTGAGGCTTTTCCTTAAACCTTTATTCATGGCAAATCCTTTATAGCGATAGTGTCCTTGATAAATCCCTCTTTGGTGTGTGTCGGTATATATTTTACAACCTTGAGCGAACCAGAGATTATTTATACAGGACCTTATCTGATAAGGTTGCTTGTTAGGGAGGGGTACGCTATTTCTTTTAAATAAGCTAATTGCACAAAGGAAAGTGGTGATGAGTTTTTTAAAAGAATTTAAAGCATTTGCTATGCGTGGCAATGTGATGGATTTGGCCGTTGCAGTTGTGATAGGTGCTGCATTTGGTAAAATTATTTCTGCTTTAGTTGATGGTATCATCATGCCATTGATTGGGTTAGTGTTGGGTGGTGTTGATGTTTCTGGTAAAACATTCACAATGGGCCACGCTGTTGTTAAATGGGGAGTTTTTTTACAGTCCATTATTGATTTTACTCTCATTGCTTTTTGTATTTTTATTGTTATTAAGCTGATTAATCGGTTACAAAAGAAAGAAGAAGTTGCAGCTCCCATACCACCTGAAATTGAGTTGCTAACAGAAATTCGCGATATCTTAAAACATGATTCACGTGTTGATTTATAAATTTTTTTGTGTGACGTTATCGTCATTGCGAGAGTGTCACGACGAAGCAATCCATAGATTGCGTTGCTACACTCGCAATGACGAAAAAAATACCAGAATGCTTATTGGTTATTTAGAACCCTTTAAAAACGCACGACTTAAATAATCTTCTTTATAATATTTTAGATATTCTTGATATGAACCATGGAAATCTTTGATGCCTTCTTCGGTTAAAGCGATAACACGAGTCGCTACTTTAGAAACAAAATGTCTATCATGGCTAACAAGTAGCAAAGTACCAGAATAATTTTGTAAGGCTTTGGAAAAGGCTTCAATACTTTCGACATCTAAATGGTTAGTGGGTTCGTCCATGATGAGGACATTGGGTTTGGTTAGCATGATATTACCAATGAGCAATCTCGCCGCCTCTCCACCACTGATACTAAGAATGTTTTTTTCAACATCATCTTTAGTGAATAGCACTTGGCCTAAGATATGACGGATTTTTGCAGGAGATTCTGTTGGTACTTCATGACTTAACCATTCAAGGATAGAAGTATCTTCTTTTAATGCTTCATGATGATCTTGCGCAAAATACGCTGTTTGAGTTTCATACCCCCATTCAACGTTACCACTATCAGGTGCCAGTAAGCCTAACATAATTTTTAGCAGTGTTGATTTACCAATCCCATTATGACCGATAATCGCCACTTTTTCATGACGGTTAATTTTAATGTTAATATCATCTAAAACAGTTCGTTCACCAAATTTTTTGGAAATGCCGCTGACGCTAATCACTTGTTTGCCTGAAGGGCGCTTACATTGAAAATCAAATCCGGGACTGACCCTTGAGGATTGCTTAATATCGGGAATTTCAATCCGGTCGATCATTTTCATTCTTGAATTAGCTTGCCGTGCTTTAGAAGCTTTCGCTTTGAAACGTTCAACAAAGCGTTGCATGGTAGCAATTTTATCTTCAACATTTTTGGTTTCTTTTAGTTTTTGATCCATAATTTCTTTCTTTTTAATTAAGAAATTATCATAGCTTCCCGGATATTCGCGGATCTCGCCATAGTCGATATCCAGGATATGTGTCGAGACGCTATTAAGAAATTTAATATCGTGAGAGACAAAAACTAATAAACCTTTATATTCGTTGATTAAGTACTGCTCCAACCACAAAATGGTCATAATATCTAAGTGGTTGGTTGGTTCATCTAGCAGCAAAATATCAGGTTGTTCAAATAAAGCTTGTGCCAGTAGAACGCGGATTTTAAAGCCCCCTGAAAGTAAACTTAAGGGCTTTTCATGAAAAGAGAGAGGGATCCCCACACCTTCTAATAAAGTGTGAGCCATACTTTCAGCCATATAGCCATCATAGTGGGCAATGGTTTCTTCCAAATAAGTAAGCTTATTGGCAGCGCTATCTGTCCACTCGCCATTCAAGAGGACTTCTTTTTCTTCCATGGCTTGCCAAAGGGCTTTTTTACCTTGAATAACAACATCTAATACGCGTTGATCTTCATAGCGAAAATGATCTTGCTTCACCCAGCCAATGGTCACCCCTTTTGGCATTAAAATGTCGCCAAGGCTTGGGGTTTCTTGCCCCATGATGAGGCGTAGTAGGCTACTTTTACCCGTTCCATTGGCGCCAACAATGGCATATCGTTTACCCGAAGTCAGTAACAAATTGACGTCGTCAAATAATAATTTGTCGCCATAGTGAAGGGAGAGTTCATTTAATGAGATCATTTTCTGCTCTTTTATTTTGAAATAGAAGGCCTGAGGCTTGCGAACAGCATAATAACACAGGTTGGTGTGATGGCATTGCACACAGCCTCTAGAATGGAATGAATGCTCTTCAATATGGTTGTCTTTAGTTGAATAACTATATCAATTAAACGAGCAAATTGATGTCAGCAATCGCTCACTATTAATGTCACTTATACATTAGCTTGGTTGACAAACATATTTTTTGTATCGTTATACTTCATTTTGGTCGGCATTCTCGTATAATAGCCGGCTTAATAATTTCGTTAAGAGGCAGATAGAATGGCCAATCCCGAAACTTCACCCATGCCAAGCAAGTTAATGCAGTTTTGCAAAAAAATGGGCTTACCGTTACTCTTATTCGCCATCTTAATATTACCGCTCTTTTTAGGTAAATACGTTTCGCCCCAAGTCAAGGCCTTTTTGTATTCTCTTAGTTTATCGATGAAGGCAATATTGCTCTTTATCTTGCCCTTTATTATTTTTAGTTTTGTTTTTTCTGCGATTATGAATCTTAAATCAGGTGTTTTTAAGTTTATTTTAGCTCTGATTGCCATGATTTTTATTTCAAACTGCACAGCGATTTTTACGGGTTTTGCGGTCGGATCGATTGCTTTACCTAAACTTGCGATTCAAGCGCATGCGCCAGCAGATGCACAAGCATTATTGGCACCATTATGGACATTGCAACTTAAAAATTGGATCCCCAACCAATATGCTCTGATAGCAGGCTTTATTCTGGGTATTTTATTTTCATTTCGCAAAATTGCGATAGCAGAAAAGGTAGCAAAAAAACTGAATTTTTGGGCTAATACTTTCTTGAAAAAAGTGTTTATTCCGCTATTACCCTTATTTATCTTGGGGTTTGTTTTTAAACTAGAACATGAGGCGCTATTAGCGAAAGCCTTACGCACTTATGGCCCGGTGTTTTTCGTTGTGGTTGGCACGCAGATTTGTTATCTCTTAATTTTGTATTTCCTTGCTGCTAAATGTTCAATTAAAACTTTCATCGATTATGTTAAGAATATTTTACCTGCGACGATTACTGGATTTAGTACTTTATCCAGTGCTGCAACGATGCCGATTTTAATTCTTTGTACGGAAAAAAATCTGCCAGAACCTGCGATTGCAGAAATGGTCATTCCTGCGACAATTAATACGCATACAATCGGTAGTGCTATTGGAATTACCATCTTGTCCTTAACGACATTGTTAGCATTTGGTCATGCATTACCCACATTCTATGAATTTTTTGAATTTGGGCTTATTTATGCCTTAGCTAAATTTGCCGTTGCCGCGGTGCCTGGTGGTGCGATTATTGTAGTAGGGCCATTATTGGAAACGTATTTTCATTTTACGAGTGAAATGGTTGGGTTAATTACCGCTATTTATATGTTATTTGACCCATTTGGTACTGCAACCAATGTCACCGGAAATGGTTTCTTCCCGATTGCTTTTTCAAGATTATATGATTTTAAGTTGACGAACGCTTAATCTAAATTTATCTTAATGGACATTAGATCATGCAATGCAATGCATTGCATGATCCTCAGAATGACAAGGAAAGTATATGAAGCGCAGTTTGCTTCTCATCGTCGCATTGAGCTATTTCTTTGCTTGCAGCTGTATAGCAAAGATTAACGATCTTCGCTCACTTCCCCAACCTAAAATTGATTTGATTCATATCGAAAAACAAAAGCGTCGTATGACCTTATTTTTTGATAATAACAAATCAAAAAGTTATAGAATTGCATTAGGTTTTTCACCGCAGGGGCCCAAATTAATGGAAGGCGATGGTAAAACGCCAGAAGGGGTTTACAGCATTACCTATAAAAATCCTCAAAGTCAGTTTTATCGTTCTCTCAAATTATCTTACCCGACTCCGCAAGATTGGCAACGAGCAAAACGCCTTGGTCAAAATCCAGGAAGTAATATTATGATCCATGGCTTAGGAGAGTTTTACCGAGCGGGTAAATGGCATGTTTTGAAAGACTGGACATTGGGTTGCATCGCAGTAACCAATGAAGAAATGGATGAAATTTATCGCCTTGTGGATGTGGGGACTAAAGTAAAAATATCGCCGTGAACCACGCCGTAGCTTTTAAGCGTAGGCGGGAAAGTAAAAATATCGCCGTAGGCGGGAGGCGACCTGTCACAATAATCAGTTTGCGATAGATTATACTTTGATGACAGTATTTTATTTGAAGGTCGTCAATATGCGATATTTATGCACAGCTTTTTTGTTACTTGCGCTTCCTTTGACCTTGAAGGCACAGACAGAAGATTGTAAGTCGGTGCTCGCAAAATTTCCCAAATACCCCCCAGAATCATCGATTCTTGCTAAACAAGTGAGCGATTATGTTGATAAATGCAAAGAACGCCCAGGTGCAGAAGATCCTGATTTTCTCAAAAATTGTATTGTGGTAGGAATGCGATCGCTTGCTGTATCGGGTAATTATGTTGCCGCAGTGCATATGGCTGGCATTGAATGTGAACAAGGAAATGAAGGGGTCAGTAAAAATTGGTTAGGGCTTATTATAAATAATCAAAATGCCTCAGAAGAAGAACGGATGCTCGCCAATCAATTTGTAAATGGTGACAAACCTTTGCCAGCACCCATGCGAACCCCTGGCCTGCAACAAGGTACTATTAATAAGTATTAAGTATCCAAAAAGGGGCGTTCTATCGCATTACTTAGCATCACATATTCACTGACACTCAACGTCTCAGGGCGTCGTATGGCATCGATGCCCACTTTCTCAAATACTTCTGCAGATACACAAGTTTGCAAAGCATTCTTAAGGGTTTTACGACGGTGCTGGAAGGCAACGTTAACGATATGCGCAAAGGTTTCATAGTGATTCGCCAGAGGATGAGGGCGCTTATCACCATAAGGTTTTAAGATAATAAGGCTTGACATCACTTTGGGAGGTGGAGCAAATGCTTGTGGTGGAATATCAAACAACATCTGTGTTTGGCAAGCATATTGGATCATAATACTTAAACGACCGTAATCAGAGGTGCCGGGTTTGGCACACATCCGCACAATCACTTCTTTTTGTAGCATAAAAAGCATGTCATGAATTTTAGTAGCATATTGCAGCAAATGAAAAAGTAAGGGTGTTGAAATATTATAAGGTAAATTACCGAACACGCGTAAAGGGGCATTGGGATGAAAAAGATCACCAAAATCAAACGTCAGTGCGTCTTGATGATGAATGCTCACTTTAGAGGGCGGATACATTCCTTTTAAACGTATAACGAGATCGTTATCGATTTCGACAATATGTAAATGTTCTACTTGTTCTACAATATGGTTCGTTAATGCACCAGTGCCGGCGCCAATTTCAACAAGATTATCCATTTGTTGGGGGTGGAGTGCGTGAATGATTTTTTTAATCGCATGATTGTCGACTAAAAAATGTTGGCCAAAACGTTTGCGAGGCTGGTGAGATTCAGTCATGATTTTCCAACTTGATTAGCGGCTAATTGAATAGCGTGTAAGAGACTCTCAGGCTCGGCAAGACCTGTTCCTGCAAGAGGTAAAGCAGTGCCATGATCCACCGAGGTACGTAAAAAAGGTAAACCAAAGGTGACATTCACAATCTCACCAAAATAAAGTGCTTTTAACGGTGCAAGTCCTTGATCATGGTACATTGCTAAAATAGCATCAACATGAAGGCGATGCTTTTCAACAAAAGCGGTGTCAGCACTTAAGGGTCCTTTAACATTAAAACCTTTTTGTTGCCATCTTTTGATGAGGGGGGTAATCATTTGCACTTCTTCGGTGCCAATGGTTCCTTCTTCGCCTGCATGTGGGTTTAGTCCCAGAACATGAATGCAAGGCTGCTTTTTAGCAAAAAACTTATCTAAGCCCTCATGCAGCAAATACAAAGCACTATTGAGACGATCCTGGGTTAGCACGTTGCTGACTGTGCTAAGCGGCAAATGGGTTGTTGCCATGCCAAGGATAAAGGCAGGCGTATAAAAAGTCATTAAAACGTCTTTAACGCCCACAAGATCACGTAGATATTCCGTATGACCTGAGAATGAGAATCCGCTTTGGGAAATAATCGCCTTATGGACAGGCCCCGTTACCATGGCGTCTAATTGACCTTGTAGACACAATTCAACGGCACGGTCTAAGGTTTTTAATACATATTGGCTATTCGCTGCCTCTAATTGCCCTGCTATCGAAGATTTTATCAGCGGAACGGGGACAATCGAGAGTTTACCTTGACCATTTGCTTGTGGTGATTGGTTAGGATCAAATTCGTTTAATTCAAGCGGCAATCCTAATTGCGTTGCCCGTTGTTGTAACAATTCAGGCGAAGCAATCAGGACAACTTCTGCCGGCAGGGTCATTTGAGCCAACATTAAACAAATATCGGGCCCTATGCCTGCCGGTTCACCTGGGGTGAGTGCAAGTCTAGGAATGTACATTATCAGTCGGCATTTTCACATAAGCTTCATCGCGAAGTTGACGTACCCATTCTTGCTGTTTTTCTTCGAATTTACGTTGTTGCAACATATCACGCGCTTTTTGCCGTAAGGCCGTATCATCGCTTGCATGCGCTTGTTTTTCTTGTACTTCAATGAGGTGCCAGCCAAAAGGCGTTTTGACAGGTTCACTTAATTCATTAAGTGCTAATTTTTCCATCGCTTCTGCAAATTCTGGGACAAGGACATCTTTGGTAATCCAACCTAAATCACCACCATTAGTAGCCGATGCTAAGTCTTGCGAGTAGGCTTTGGCTAATTGGGTGAAAGTTTCGCCTTTATTGAGTTTACTACGAATCTCATTTAAACGTGCTAAAGCATCGCGATCGGATGTGACGGTATTGGTTTTGATCAAAATATGCCGTACACGGAATTTTTCGATAGTCGCAATCGCTTGTTGAGCGGTTCGTTTTTCTAACAATTTGATAATATGAATACCGCTATTGCTACGTATAGGTTCAGGTACGTCTTGCGCTTTTAAAGTTGGCACAATTTTTTCAAATAAAGTGGGTAATTCTGGCAGTCGACGCCATCCTAAATCACCACCTTGTAAAGCACCTTCACCTTGCGATTCTGCCATGGCGAGTGTTGCAAAATCTTCGCCTTGTCGTAATTTATTGACAATCAGTTGTGCTTTTTGAGCAGCTGCTTCAATTTCAACAGGTGAAGGGGATTCAGGTAAAGAAAGCAGAATATGACCCAGTCGATATTCACTTACCATGCTTCCTAAGCCATTGGGGGATTGTAAAAATTGATTAATTTCTTGTTCTGAGATCTGAATACCACTTAAAACATCACGTTGCTGTAATTGAGAAACGGTCATTTGACGACGTACATTGTCTCGATATTGGTTATAATCCATTCCCTGTGAATTGACGGCTTCACGTAATTGAGTGACCGATAAACCATTTTGTTTCGCAATCGTCGATATCGCATTATCTAAGGCATTATCATCGACTTGGAGCCCTGTCTTTTTTGCCATTTGAAGTTGGATTTCATTCACAATCAAATGCTCAAGGACTTGTTTTTCAAGAATGCTATGTTCTGGAGCTGTGTTACCAGAGTGCAGAATTTGTTGTTTCACCATCTCAAGCTCATTACGAAGCTCACTGCGAGTGATGACGGAATCATTAACGATAGCAGCAATGCCGTCGATGGGCTGTGGCTTGGCATAAACACAGGTAGAGACGACCAGGCAGCCAATTAAAGCTTTCAATATGCGCATAATAAACCTTGTTAAAATTGCATAAGCGGGCCTCAAAATGTTCTTTGAGACAGCTTATAGCTAGTTAAATTGCATTCTGAAACAAAAATCTTTTTCTAGAGCATTTTCCCTTAAAAGCTGGGGGATGTTAAGTGCTAGTACAAGGAAATATCATTCGGTGGAAAAAGTTGCTCCCTTCCAGTCTGTATCCAATTTTGACGTTCGCGCAATGGGATATAACCTGGGATTTTTTGTTTTAGTTTACCATCGGGATTATTCAAGCCAATCGCACTCAGACCTTTAAAGACAATTTGTGCAAAGATAGCGGATGCATGTGCTTGGGGATAGAAGGAGTTATTTGATTGTCGATAACTCGATCCAATTAATTGAACCGCAATACAACAACCACTGTATTCAATGCCGCCTAACACTTCAATCGTTTGATGTTTTTCCAAGTTGTACAGCCAGCGAGATAGAACCTGCCAATGAATATTTAAGGGCCAAAATATGGAAATATCTGCTTGGCGTAAACTACCCAGCGTGCCATTTGCTAAGTCAATCTGGCCAATATCGTGTCGTAACCAATAGTAATTCATGTTAATAATTTTATTATCGATGGTTTGATATTGCACCGTTAAGGCAGCCTGTTCTGTGCTGCGACTTTCTGCATCTAATTGCCAAAAGGCACCGCCTGACCAAGTATCGCTTGGATTCCATTCCGCTTGGGCAATGAGATCGGAATGTTCTGAATTGGCATGCTGATCTTCGAAGAAATGACAAATATTATCTTGTCCTAGTTCTTCACATAATGAAACACGTCTTTTTTGAAAATAAAAAATCTGCCCTATACTGCCGCGAAATAGCTCACGACCACCAGCTTGTGGTAAGAGTCTTGAAGTTAAGCTCACGCTAATTTGATTAGCATCGCTTATCCTATCATGTCCACTAAAACGGTTATCACGAAATAGTTGGCTATAGCTAAAATTGTTAATACCCGTATCAAAATTAGGATAAAAAGATTGATTGCGGTAGGGGACATACAAATAATAAAGGCGTGGTTCCAGCGTTTGTTTAAAGAGGGTTTCCTGATAAACAAAGTTACGTTCGAAAAATAATCCACTATCAACATTGTAAAGTGGGATGGTGCGACTTGGATGGTGCGGTAATCCCTTGAGATTCGCTTCGTATTCTAGATCTAGAATATATTGCAACCAGTCTAGTTGATAACGTGGGGTTATAAAGAAATAGGAACCTTCTATCGGTAAGCTCAAGCTTGGACGCAAGTGTAAGCGCTGGCCTGTAGTAACAGGGGCGCGTGTTAATAAATTAGGTTTATGGGCAAAATTGACGGTTTCACCGGCTAGGCTATAGGTTAAGTTTAACCATTGCTCAGGATAAACGGCTTGAAAAATCCATTGTGGCTGGCGTTTATAAATTTCTTCATTAATCGGTTTTGATAAGGGCTGTAATACCTGATATTCCTCAATGTTGAAAGTATGTGTCCAGTTCTCACCGTAATAAGATAAATTGGCTTGTTGAGGTAATTGGACCGTACTAGCCGTTTGAATATCATTGCCCAAATCCACAAAATAGTTATCGTCACTGACCTGATCGAAAATCATGTTAAGTTGCCAGTGATACCCAAATTGAGAAGTATGACGATAATTGACAGCATAACGACTATCACTACCATCCAAGCCAAGAATACGCGGATCGGAGTTAGGTAATCCTCCTGGAGGGCTTATCCGGTTTACTTTGCTAAAATTACTATATTTTCTATCATGAGGTAAAAAGTGCCACTGTAAAGTTCCTTCCCCAAAACCAAATAAATAGCGTAATTTGGTTTGCGCTTCCGTACCTCGCTCACTTAGCCAACGTCCTGCGAACACCGCATCGTAATTAGGCGCAATATTCCAGTAATAAGGAACAATTATTTCATTACCAGAATTACTTGTTGCGCCATAACTTGGGAATAAAAAGCCACTATGACGTTTGTTATCAATCGGATAATTAAAATACGGGAAATAAAAAATCGGAAATTCATTCAAATCAAATCGAATATGATTAACAACGGCTCGACCTGTTTTAGGAAAGAAAGTTAATTTTTTCGCACTTAATTCCCAAGTGTTTTGCGTGGGGGCGCAGGTCGTATAAGTGGCATCATAGAGATCAATTTCATCTTTTTGCACGGTAATATGTTTGGCATGCCCCCTGGCATGTCTTGCATACCAACGATAGGACGTTCCCTCTAAGGAAAAAAGTTGCTCTGCATGCAGATATTCGGCATGTTGCCCCCAAATGTTCAACCCCGGAGAGGTATAATGAATATGCCCATCGGCTATTAATTTTTCCCATTCGGCATTGGGAGAGCGCACTACAAAAATTTCATCTGCTTGTAGTAATCGTTGACCTTGTTTGAGAGTGACTTGTCCGCGTAAGGTAGAAGTCCCATCAAAATTGAATTCCGTTTCATTGGCAGAGAGTTCAACCGGTAATAACCATGAATCATCTGTTGCAACATATTGCGTCTCATAAGGCAAATAATGCCCTTTGCAGAGACTAATATTCCCCGGCGCCTCAACCCAGTCAGAGCCTTCTTCAGCAAAGGGCAGCGATGATGGTTTGGTATGACCGATAGCCACAGCAGACGAAAAAAGTATAATAACTAACCTAAATATGACTTTCAATGTAACGATTTCGGCAATTGATTGAACTGCACAGATTGTAAGCGAGGTGAGCAATCAGGTATATACCGCATGGTGATGAAGATGCGATATTTCGAAAATCTTAGCGAGTGGCATATCTTGTTTGAATGCGGCGCGCAGGCAGATAAGGTAGAGTATACTGTGAGAAAAAAAGGGGGACGATAGTGATAAAGTCAGATTTCAAGCACTGGATTGGCGAATCGCTGGGTACAACGCATTTTCAAATCACCGCACTTAAGGGCGATGCAAGTTTTCGAACTTATTATCGTATCCAAGCGGCAGATAAAACCTACATTGCTATGTTAGCGCCTCCAGAGAAAGAAAAAACGGATGAATTTGTCGCTATTGCTCGATATTGGGAATCTCAGGGATTATGCGTCCCTCAAATTCTGGCATGGCAACAGCAGGCAGGCTTTGTGCTGCTTTCTGATTTTGGTGATGTCTTACTCTTAGATACATTAAATGAACAAACGGTTGATATGAGCTATAGCCTTGCGATGCAAAGCTTATTACCGTTGCAAATGGCAAGACCAACCGATTACAGATTACCTTCTTTTGGTGCGACTCATGTTCGGCAAGAATTAAGCTTGTTTGACGAATGGTTTTTAGGAACATTACTCAACGTTGTACCGACAGAGAATGAACAACAATTACTTGAAAATACCTATCATCAACTTATTCAAGTTGTGACAGAACAACCTCAAGTCGTTATCCATCGAGATTACCATTCACGTAATATTATGGTCTTACCCAATCATCATCTTGGCATTATTGATTTTCAAGATGCGATGATTGGACCTATTACATACGATCTCGTTTCCTTATTGAAGGATTGTTATATCGCATGGCCACTTACCAGAGTGCATCATTGGGCTCACGATTTTTATAATATGCTACATAAGCAAAAGCGTATAAAAGATGTTTCTGCGGAGCAATTTATTGAATGGTTCGATTGCGTTGGGTTACAACGTCACTTGAAAGTTCTGGGTATTTTTTCTCGATTAAAATTTCGTGATAATAAAGCAAGCTATTTGCATGATATACCGCGTATTATGGATTATGTCTTAGCAATAACCGAACAGTATTCTTTTTTAACCGAATTCGATAGCTGGCTGAAACAATCAGTTTTACCCATATTAATGCCAACATTGACTAAATATACACTTTCTTCACAGAGCCAAGTGGCTTAGGAATGATTTATTGATGCGTGCGATGATTTTAGCGGCAGGGCGGGGTAATCGATTAAGACCATTAACCGATCATTGCCCCAAACCTCTGGTCTCAGTTGCGAATAAACCACTGATTGTTTACCACATTGAAAATCTTGCTTTAGCTGGATTCAAAGAAATTGTCATCAATTTATTTCATTTAGGTGAAAAAATTGAGCAGTATTTGGGCAATGGCGCTGCTTGGGGCGTAAGCATTGCTTATTCTCATGAGCCTGCCTTACTCGAAGTAGGAGGTGGCATCTGTTACGCATTAGATTTGCTAGGGTCACAACCCTTCGCTATCGTCAATGGAGATATTTGGACAGATTATCCATTCGCAAAGTTACCGCATCAGCCAAAAGGGCATGCGCATTTGGTGCTGGTCGATAATCCCCTACATCATCTAGAAGGGGATTTTGCGATTCAAGCCAATGGAGCGTTAAGTCGTGAGACTCGGGGTACTTTGACTTATTCAGGTATTGCCGTATTGCATCCTGCATTATTTGCCAACGATACCCCAGGCGATATCTTTCGATTATCGGTCGTGCTTGATCAAGCCATTTTGGCAAAGCAGCTCTATGGAGAGTATTACAACGGCAGTTGGACGGATGTTGGAACCATAGAACGCTTGCAAAGCTTAGAGAATGCTTTAGCATTGACCCCTTTTATGCAAAAAATTTCATAGTATGTTTATTTGGGGCAAAGTGATTGGTGCGAGTCTTGGTGGTCTGATGGGAGGGCCATGGGGCTGTATTATTGGCATTTTAGCAGGACATTTTTTTGATGTAGGAATGCAACGTGAGGGATTAGTCAACGGTGATGTCTCCCTTGCGAAAAAAATCTTTTTCAAAACCACATTTATGATCATGGGGTATATTGCTAAAGCCGATGGTCGTGTGAGTGAACGAGAAATTGAAATGGCTCGTAATGTCATGGCACAACTGCACTTAACACCAGAACAAAAAATGATGGCTATTGAATATTTCAACATGGGGAAAGCCAATAATTTTGATTCTGAAGCTAAAATTGATGAATTTCTGAAGCATTGTGGCCATCATCAACAACTCATGCAGCTGTTTGTTGAAATTCAATTACAAGCTGCTTTTGTCGATGGAATGGGAAATCAAGCTAAACGCGCTGTGTTAGAACGCCTGTGTGAAAAGCTTCATGTGCCACCAGTTCTATTGTCTGAAATTGAAATGCGCTTTTATGCAGAGCAACGCTTTGAGCAACAAGCACATGAACATCAACGTGAAGAACAAACTTATCGTTATCAACCACATCACAGTACGCAGAGTGAGTCCCAATTAGCTTATGAGATGTTGGGTGTGACAGCGAAGAGTACCGACCAAGAGATCAAAAAAGCCTATCGTAAGCTAATGAGTCAACATCACCCGGATAAGCTCGTTGCTAAAGGCTTACCCGAGGAGATGATTAAATTGGCAACAGAAAAAGTACAAAAAATACAAAAAGCTTATGAATATATTTGCCAACTTCGTGGCATTAAATGATCAATTAATAGTTCACTCTGACATTTCTCATACCAAAGATTTGCCGTTTGTCGCAAAGCATCGCTGATGAGATGAACTAGCATTTGATCGTCAATTTTCTTAGCAAACCATTGCTCAACACAATGCTGAAATAAGCCTCGTCCAACGACTAATCCTTGACAGATTTTTTCTTTGCCACAAATGTCAATCAAGGTAGGCAATTGTTCTAGAGAAGCGAAAGCCGCGTTGACAATAATACCTTGGCAAAAAGGAGCATTGTCTTGAATCACATTATGAATATTTTCCCAACTTCGTTGATCGCGTGGCATTGAAACTTGCCAGTAGTCAGGATATATCCCTAATTCGTAGAAACGCTGCAAAATATGCGCATGCGTTTTTGCCGTGAGTAAGCTGTTCATGGGCATGACAAGATCGATCAATAAGGCGTGTTTCGTATTCCGACAGACATGATGTAACTGTGCGA
This sequence comes from Candidatus Berkiella aquae, assembly GCF_001431295.2. Taxonomy (NCBI): domain Bacteria; kingdom Pseudomonadati; phylum Pseudomonadota; class Gammaproteobacteria; order Candidatus Berkiellales; family Candidatus Berkiellaceae; genus Candidatus Berkiella; species Candidatus Berkiella aquae. The sequence continues at coordinate 337,753 of NZ_LKAJ02000001.1, forward strand.
GTAAAGCTTCTTGTTGTCCGCGTAAACTATAACGATCGTCTGGATGATAAGTCACAGAAATTTTTGCAACATGATGTTCTGGCCATTGTGACAATATTCCGGTTAATTCAACATCATACGTAAATTGTAGCGGTACTTCGCCAGTTTTTTCTAGAGAGCATGCAAGCCAAGATACTTTTTCTGACCAATCTTGGCATTTGAATGCACTCTCATCCTCAAAAATAAGGCCAGCCATTGATTCATGCGAAAATCCTTGCATAATAGCTTCGCCTACAAATTGTTTAGCAAGCTGCAGCGTTTCTTCCTTAATACCATAAGGCTCTGCCATTTTTTGCCACAATTTATGATCGCCAAGACTCACAAGAAAAAGAGGTTTTTTTAGACGTTTTTGTACGGAACTGTAACATAAGTTTGCAAAAGAAGCTGATTGAATACTGTGAGCGACAACTTGATTTTGGTGATCTAAAAAGAAAGAGAGTGCCTCTAAGCTAGGAGCTTGCGTATTAAGTGCAATTAAGGTTTCGGCAGCATTTGCATGCTCACAACATTGTTCTAAGGTTTTATCATGTAGCCAAGCTGCTGCAAAACCAATGGCAGTCGCGATGATATTAACGCCTTTAAATTCAAGATTAAAACCTTGATGATTGCAAAGTGAAGGAATATAACAATGTTGACCACGTTTAATGACTGAAATGGCTTTAGTCATTTGTGCCAAGGATGAAATCGCATCATCAATATTAGCTTTATCTAATATTTGAATATAATCAGATTCTCTACCAATGATAACATCAGTCATTGCTAATAGAGGGGTAATTTCAGGTAGTTTAATATTCTTTAATGCTAATAAATCATCGAGTAGTAATATAATTTTAACTTGTTGTTCTTTAATGCGTTTGATTATATCGGGCGCCTTCGACATGAAAGTCGAATCATTTAATATTTGACTACAGATAAGTAATGAGCAGCTTTTTAATAAAAAATCTTCATTAAATTGCACACTTGATTCATTATTATATGGACTGTAATGGATGGTTTGTCCCGCACCATGATCACCATTTTGAATAGTCAGCGCTGTTAAATGATGGTGGGTTGTATTGACTTGGCTAATATCAACGGCATTATCACTGAGTGTATCAATAATAAATTGTCCCATGGCATCTCTTCCAATGGAAGAAATCAAAGCAGATTTCGCCCCTAAGCGAGAAAGTCCAACCGCGAGCATAGCGGCATCTTTGCCTAACGATTTTTCAAAAGAAAGCATATTTTTTAGAGCACTGCCTTGTTGTTGACCGCGTAATTCAACATGAGCTGGCCCTAATACAATAACATCAAAGAGTTTGTTTGATTTTTTCATAAAACTGTCCTGCGCAAAGGCAATGCCATTCACTTATTTAAGGACGAAAGCAATCAGATGACAAGGGGAATATGACTGTTGATTTTCCCTCTTTTTGCGAAAAAAGAGGGAAAAAAAGCGTGAGATTTTAAACAGTAGCCAACCATTCTTGTAAGGATTGACTTTGTTTTTGCATGTACTGTGGCTCTTTGAAAGTGAGCGTTAAGAGGTTCATGCCTTGGATACCGGAGAGAAAATAGGAAGCAAGCTGATAAGAACGCTCGCCCTGACCTAATTCATTAAATTGTGATTCTATCCATTTCAAGATATCAGACATAAGTTTGGAAGCTGCATTTGATAAGATGCCGCCTTGTTTGCCAAGTTCCTGACACAGGCTTCCAATCACGCAGCCAAAACGCGCCAATGTTTCTGATTGAGTTGCGTTATGGTCAAGTAATGCACATAGACGTTGTTTAACATCGGGAATTTGTTCCCATTGTTGAAACAATGAGCGCCATTCATTGGTGCGTTTTTGCAAAACAGCATCCATGATGGCTTCTTTTGTTTTAAAGTAGTAGTAAACGTTTCCTAGCGGAACATCTGCCAATTTAGCAATGTCTGCAAGGGTTGTGGTATGAAAGGTTTGTTCGTAAATTAGCTTATCAGCTGCTTGAATTAACCGTTCCCGTTTATCATTTCTTCTTGCTCTTGGCATGGTATTCTCCCTTTACTTCACTGTGTTCCAGCCGATATTAAATGACTTAGTTGTACGAGAAAGGCTGGAATATTAACATAAGTTGCCTTGCTTGTCATAGGCCTCATTATAAAAATTTTCATTGGAATTATCAGAAAAAAAACATTAACTCCATTTTTTTCGGATAAAGTGGAATTATGCATTTTTCTGTCTAAACTACAAATAACTCTTGATCTTAAGGAAGAGAACAAGGTGGTTTTAGTTATCAAGAAAACTATGTTGGCGGCAGTTTTACTCTCAACTGTCAGCCTTTCAGCAATGGCAAATCTTGGGATTGCTTTTAGCAGCGGACAGGGTATCCACGATATCACGCCATATCGATTAGCGCTTTCATGGGATTTTGGACCGGTGTGGCGCGAAGATGATTTATGGGGATTAAATGTTGCTTGGGAAAATAGTTTTGCGATTTGGAGTGGTCCTACGCGACCAGAACTAGCTCCAGGAAGAGCAACTGACTTAAATGCAACAACAACAGGCCCCATGCTAAGATGGCAAAGACGTTCTCCACTCACGGGGATGCAGGTGATACCTTACACTGAGTTGGGCGTGGGACTATCATGGTTGTCTGAAACCGAGATCCAAGGCCGCGTTTTGTCGTTACATTTTCAGTTTGAAGATAAATTTGGCCTGGGGATGCGCTTTGGTAAGAAGCAACAATATGATATGGCGATTCGTGCGTATCATTACTCAAATGCATCAATTAAGAGGCCCAATAGCGGTGTAAACTTAGCCATGGCAAGCTTTGGCGTCTGGTTGCCGAATAAGTGAGCTTGCGCCTTAAAAACGACTCAGGTAAAGTTTCGCTACTTATCAATTATCACGAGTTGTTTCATGCAAAAATATGCTATTGCACCTTCCATACTTTCCGCTGATTTTGCCCGTTTAGGGGAAGAAGTTGACGCTGTCTTAAAAGCGGATGCCGACATTATTCACTTTGATGTGATGGACAATCATTATGTGCCTAATTTGACGATTGGCCCAATGGTTTGCGAAGCATTACGAAAATATGGGGTGACTGCGCCAATTGATGTGCATTTAATGGTGAGTCCCGTTGATGCATTAATTACACAATTTGCTAAAGCGGGCGCTACCTTTATTACGTTTCATCCCGAAGCAAGTTCACATGTTGATCGTAGTTTGCAATTAATTAAAGAAAGTGGTGTCAAAGCAGGGCTTGTGTTTAATCCCGCAACACCGCTGACCATTTTACAACATGTCTTAGATAAGATTGATATGATTCTGCTTATGTCAGTGAATCCTGGATTTGGTGGACAACAATTTATTCCAAGTGCTATAGCAAAAATTCGTGAAGCACGAAAAATCATTGATGAATCAGGTTTTCCTATTCGCTTAGAAGTAGATGGCGGTATCAAAGTCGATAATATTGGTGAAATCGCAAAAGCTGGAGCCGATACTTTCGTTGCGGGATCTGCGATTTTTCAAAGTAAAAATTATGCCGATACGATTAAGGCAATGCGTTTAGAAATTGAGAAGGCGGTTTCAGGATAAAAATCCCCCGCTCGCTTTTTGCTCGCCGCCCCCTTTTATTCAAAGGGGGCGTGTACTAAGCGGATTTGTATTAAAATTCGTGGAAGTATTTAAATTTGGTTTAGATGTTAAAAAAATAATGCTTAAAAAATTGCCCCCTTTGAATAAAAGGGGGCAGCTCGCAGAATGTAGCGCCATAAGCGTAGGCGCAAAGCATTACAGCGAGCGGGGGATTTTTATCCTACATGGTAAGGATACCAATGGAGCTGAATCGGTCGAAGATAGTCGATGAAAATTTTAAACGACGCGTATTAGCTAACGATTTTCCTATTCCCCATAGTCAAACGACACCAGAGCAAGCAGGGCTAGATAAAAATACCTACTTTGAGTTATTTGATTCACAGCTTGTTAGTCGTCATCTTGATCTTCTCGCGAGAATATTGCGTGAACAGCAACAAGGCTTTTATACCATCGGTAGTGCAGGGCATGAAGGGAATGCAGCAATAGCAAAAGCCTTTCGTAAAACAGACATTAGCTTCTTGCATTATCGTAGTGGTGCTTTTGTCATACAACGTGCGAAATATGAACCGCAAATCGATATGATGTATGATCAAGTATTATCACTGGTGGCTTCAAGTGAAGATCCTATTAGTGGCGGGCGTCACAAAGTATTGGGTAGTGTGCCATTATATATTCCACCACAAACTAGCACGATTGCTTCGCACTTACCTAAAGCTTTAGGTTGTGCGTTATCGATAACACTCGCTAAGGCATTAAAACGAGATGAAACGCAATCTACATTGCCAAATGATAGTGTGGTGCTTTGTAGTTTTGGAGATGCTTCTTTCAATCATTCAACAGCTCAAGGCGCGTTAAATGCCGCAACGTGGATACAACAAGCACAGTTGCCGCTTTCATTGCTGTGGATTTGTGAAGATAACGGCATTGGTATTTCTGTGCCTACACCAGCGCAATGGATTCAAGATAAAGTAAGTCATCAAGACATTCATTATATTGCTTGTGATGGGCGAAATATTGCAGATGTTTATTTGGCCGCGAAACAAGCAGAGGTTTTAGCGCGTAAAAAAGGTCAAGTCGTGTTTTTACACTTTAAGACAGTACGATTGTTGGGACATGCAGGCTCTGATATTGAGTTTCAGTATCATACTTTGGTTGAAATTGAGAAAGCAGAAAGTGATGATCCTTTACTACATACTGCGAGAGTGATTATTGAAAATCAATGGTTAACACCGCTTGAGGTAATTGAGGCTTATGAAAATGTGCGTAAAGCACTAGCAGAGCGCGCAAACCTCGCGCTAAAGCGACCAAAATTAGCCAGCAAAGAAGCCGTCATGGCTTCAATTGTCCCCCCCAAACAAAACATGAATGAATTTTTATCCAAAGATTATATACCGCCGACAAGCTTATTAAATATGGCACAAGCCATCAATGCGGCTTTGGCAGAAATCTTATTACAGTATCCACAAACATTAGTCTTTGGTGAGGATGTTGCTAAAAAAGGAGGTGTATATCATGTCACAGCCGATTTACAAGCTCGTTTTGGCAAAATACGTGTCTTTGATACATTACTTGATGAACAAACGATTTTAGGTTGTGCGATTGGATTAGCACATAATGGTTTTATCCCTATTCCTGAAATTCAGTTCTTAGCTTATACCCATAATGCTGCTGATCAGATCCGGGGTGAAGCTGCGACGCTCTCTTTCTTTTCAAATGGCCAATATACCAATCCGATGGTGATTCGCATTGCAGGACTTGCTTATCAAAAAGGTTTTGGTGGACATTTTCATAATGATAATGCGATTGGTTTTTTGCGCGAGATCCCAGGGCTTATTATCGCTTGCCCTTCAACGGCAAAGGATGCCGCATTAATGTTAAAACAATGTGTGAAACTTGCACAGGCTGAACAACGCGTTGTTGTATTCCTTGAGCCAATCGCATTGTATATGTTAAAAGATTATCATGCTAAAGGTGATAATTTAGCACTTTGTCATTACCCCAAACAAGAAGAAATTTTCTTCGGCGAAATCGGTCTTGAAGGTGACATTAAAAGTAAGAGAGCTATTATTAGCTATGGAAATGGCATGCTGTTAGCGAGACAAGCGGCACATATTCTTGAAAGAAATTATCAAATGACGATCAAACTAATTGATTGTCGCTGGCTAGCACCCTTACCTGTCGCCGCACTACAAACTGCTCTCAGCGAAATCGAAGAAATCATTATTGTTGATGAGTGTCGGCAAACGGGGTCGCTCAGTGAACAATTAGTGACGTGGATAGTAGAAAATATATCGCCATTACCTGCGATTAAACGAATTTGTGCTCAAGATACCTTTATTCCGATCGGTAATGCGTGGCAAACGATATTGCCTAATTGCCAAGATATTGTAGAAACTGTTTTGCAACTCGATTCAATGAAACGGAGTTTTTGAATTCATGGAAGATTTATTTTGTTTAGATGATTATTTATCAGATGAAGAAAAACTAGTTCGTGACTCAGTGCGACGTTTTATTGATAGTGAGATCATGCCAATTATTGCTGATTGTTACGAGAAGGCTCATTTCCCCAGAGAACTCATACAAAAAATGGCTAATTTAGGCTTATTTGGCATGACGTTGCCAGAGAGTTATGGTGGGGCAAATGCTTCTTCTGTTGCTTATGGATTAGCTTGTCAAGAGCTTGAACGTGGTGATAGTGGATTGCGTAGTTTTGTTTCTGTACAAAGCTCGTTATGTATGTACCCTATATTTGCTTATGGTACCCAACAACAGAAAATGCGTTTTTTACCACAGATGGCACAAGGCGAATTGATAGGATGTTTTGGTTTAACAGAGCCAGATTCAGGTTCTGATCCAGCCAGTATGAAAACTCGAGCTAAAAAGGCCAATGGGGGGTGGCGCTTAACGGGAGCTAAGATGTGGATTACCAATGCAACGATTGCGGATTTAGCCATTGTGTGGGCAAAAGATGAGCAAGGCAATGTTAAAGGTTTTATTGTTGAAAGAGATTTTCCAGGCTTCAGTACGAATGAGATCCATCACAAATTATCATTACGAGCTTCAATAACCGGTGAAATTGTCTTAGAGGATTGTTTTGTACCAGATGAGAATTATCTGCCGGGTACTGAAAAGGGTTTAGCATGTGCCTTAGGTTGTTTAACCAAAGCGCGATATGGTATTGCGTGGGGAGCAATGGGCGCTGCAATGGCATGCTATGATATAGCGCTTAATTATGCAAAAGAACGTACACAATTTGGCAAAGCGATAGGTGCCTTTCAGCTGATTCAGACAGATCTGGTTGACATGTTTACTGAGATTGTCAAAGCTCAAGCATTAAATTTACAACTTGGACGTTTGCATGAACAAGAACGCAGTAATTACGTGATGGTGTCGTTGGCGAAAATGAATGCATGTAAAGAAGCGCTTCATATTGCCCGAAAAGCGAGAAATATTTTAGGTGCCAATGGAATTAGCTTGGAATATCATATCATTCGTCATATGGCAAATTTGGAATCCGTTTTTACTTATGAAGGGACCGATAATATGCATCACTTAATTGTAGGGAAGCATATTACCGGCTTAGATGCCTTTAGTTAATTATCAATGAATAGTAGGTTTGATTTTATGTTCGGTATTTTCAAACTCGCTGCTAGGTTCTTGGCCTGTTACATCTGCTTGTCCTGAAAATCGTAAGGTTTTTTGCGGATGCGTTTTATCATTGGCGCTGTTACGATGAATTGCATTTAAAGTACGTGTCAATTGCTGTGTATAGGTTGCATTGATTTGTTGTTGTCTTGAGAAAATCGGTCGCAGAAAATACCCACGAACCCAACTCCATAATTTTGCAAACCATCCGATTTGAGGAATGATAATGGTTGGTGCAGAAGAGAGGGTAAATGGTATCTGAGGTACAACTTTAGGAGTTGTCGGTGAGGGCAATGTATCTTGATGCATTTCGCTAATAATGCGTTCGGCAAAGGTGAGTTTAGGGACAATATCACTTGGGGTTATTTTGGTTTCCATGAGACGCTTTTGTTTAAGCTCTTTTGCTTTTTTTTCAGCCTTTTTTTCTTTTTTAGGGCCTTCGTGCATGTCAAACTCCGTTTTAACATTATTATTATGAGGAGAGGAATTCCCCTTTTCTTCTGAAAAGAGGAATGTCCGTTTATTGTTGTTCTGTTGGGTTTTGTTCTATTTTTGCTTTGACAGGACGTTTAGTAACCACAACACGAAAATCTAGCGTTTCTCCATTACGAACTATCGCAATAGGATAAGCCGTATCAGGTTTTAGTTTTGAAGTAATGCTTAATGCTTCTGAGGGAGTGCTCGTTTCTTTGCCATCGATACTGATAATCACATCACCTGGACGAAGTCCTGCTGTAAAAGCGGGGCCCCCACGAATGATACCTGCGATCACCGCACCTTCACCTGTGGGATAGTTGATAGATTTACGAATATCATCGGTTAGCTTGCCTAAACTAATACCCAACCAACCCCGCGTCACATGACCTTGATTAATGAGTTCGCTCATTACATCTTTAGCAAGACTAATGGGAATGGCAAATCCAATGCCTTGATATCCCCCAGTTCGGGTATAAATGGCATTGTTAATGCCAATTAAGTTACCGTTGGCATCAATTAAAGCGCCACCGGAATTGCCAGGATTAATCGCTGCGTCTGTTTGAATAAAATTTTCAAAAGTACTAATGCCAAGATCAGTGCGATGCGTTGCGCTAATAATACCTTGTGTAACCGTTTGGCCAACACCAAATGGATTGCCAATGGCAAAAACGACATCACCCACTTTTAAAGCCTCTGAGTTACCGATTGCAATGATGGGTAAATCTTTCTGGTCAATCTTCAAAATAGCGAGATCGGTTTCAGGATCAGAGCCAACGGCTTTTGCTTTTGCAGAGCGCCCATCAGACATTTTGACGGTAATTTCATCTGCATCTTGAATAACATGATTGTTCGTTAAGATATAGCCATCTTTAGTGACGATCACGCCAGAGCCAATACCCGTTTGCATCTCCTGCGGAATTTGCATGTTACGTGTATCTCCGAAGAAATATCGAAAGAAGGGATCACGTAGCGGATTGTTGGCATCTTTAGGGAGTGCTTTGGTTGAATGGATGCTCACAACAGCCGGTGACGCTCGACTAATAGCCTCAGAGTAGGAGGTAGGCGATTGAGGATAGCTGATGGACTCATTTGGGCTTTTAAATTGTGGGCTAGCCTGGCTTGTTTTCCAAAAATCCAGTTTACCTAACACAACGGGTGAGAGTAGAGCGATCACTAAAAAGGTAACAAGCATCTTTGCTTGCTTAAATAAGCGAGATTTAATTAAAGGCATAAGACACACTTCATGATTCAAGTTGTTAAAACAAAACGGCTTATTATGCCTTGGCGGTATATCGCGTGCAACGAGGAGGATTTTGTCCAGTGATAGGCCACATTTTGCTTGGTATCAGAACGTGTGTTGTATAAGTAACAAAATGTGTAAATAGAGCAGCTTTTCTCTCGTCAGTTAACTTTGATATATGTATAATGGCCGCGTTCTGCGTTTGGCAATAGGTGGGTTAGAGAATTGAAGAAATTGAAGCTCCATGGTTTCAACAACCTAACAAAAAATTTGAGTTTTAACATATATGATATTTGCTATGCCAAAACGCCAGAGCAGCGTAAGCAATATATCGAATATATTGACGGTGTTTACAATGCTAAAAGACTAACTGAAATATTGTCTGACGTTGCAAACATTATTGGTGCGACAATTCTCAATATTGCCCATCAAGATTATGATCCTCAGGGTGCCAGCGTGACCATGCTGGTTGCAGAAGAGCCTGTTGAGAAAAAGCCAGAGCAAACAGAATCACCAGGTCCTTTACCAGAGAGTGTTGTTGCTCACTTAAATAAAAGCCATATTACCGTCCATACTTACCCTGAAAGTCATCCTGATAATGGCATTAGTACTTTCCGAGCGGATATTGATGTTTCAACCTGCGGCGTGATTTCTCCTTTGAAAGCATTGAATTTTCTCATTCATAGCTTTGATTCGGATATTGTTACCATTGATTATCGTGTTCGTGGCTTTACACGCGATGTGGATGGCAAGAAACATTATATCGATCATAGTATCCACTCTATTCAGAATTATTTGTCGCAAGATACGTTAAAAGCGTATGAAATGATTGATGTGAATGTGTACCCTGAAAATATTTTCCATACCAAAATGTTGCTAAAGCAGTTTGAATTGGACAACTATTTATTTGGGATGGATAGTACACAATTGCAGCCTGAAGAAGCGCAAAAAATCCGTGGGCAATTAAAGCGTGAAATGCAAGAAATATTTTACGGCTGTAATTTGACGAATCTGCCTGAATAAGGTTAGAACTTGTCTCAAAGCTAATCGTCTAAAAGGCTTAACCCACTGGTTCCTTCAGAGGGGGAGTGGGTTGCTTTAGGCTCCTGGGTGCTTTGGTCTTCATGTGATGAGACAGATTTATCGCTCAAGCTAATTTTAAGTCGCAAATTGTTACGAGAATCGGCGTTTCTTAATGCATCTTCTAAGCTAATTTTCTTGTCAAAATAAAGACGTTCTAATGATTGATCGAAAGTTTGCATTCCCAAATTATTAGATTTTTCCATGACTTCTTTAATACTATCAATTTCACCTCGATGGATGAGCGAAAGGATGAGTGGAGTCCCTAGAAGGATTTCAAAGGCAGCGATACGCTTGCCATCAAGAGTAGGAATAAGTCGTTGAGAGATGATAGCTTTGATATTAAATGATAAATCTAATAATAACTGATTTTTACGACTATCAGGAAAGAAATTAATAATACGCTCAAAAGCCTGATTAGCATTATTGGCGTGCAGCGTTGATAAACATAAATGTCCCGTTTCGGCAAAAGCAATCGCGTGATCCATGGTGTCCTGAGAACGGATTTCTCCGATGAGAATGACATCAGGCGCTTGTCGTAAGGTGTTTTTTAAAGCTTCTTGATAACTCATGGTATCTAAGCCGACTTCACGTTGATTTACAATAGATTTTTTATGTGAATGCATATATTCAATCGGATCTTCAATCAAAATGATATGTCCAGCGGTTGCACAATTGCGATAATCAATTAAAGAAGCTAAAGACGTTGATTTACCACACCCAGTTGGGCCAACAAACAAGACCAAACCACTTTTTTCCATGATGATTTCAGTCAAGATAGAGGGTAATCCAAGCGATTCAAGAGAAGGAATTTCTGTATGGATGCGACGAATAACCATTGAAACTTCATTGCGTTGAATAAAGATATTCACTCGAAAACGACCAATGTCTTCCAAGCCGATAGCCATATTCATTTCAAACGCTTTTTCAAATTCAGCTATCTTTTCTTTGCCCATAATTTCATAGGCAAGTGCTTTTACTTCACCTTTTTTTAGAGAAATATTGCTGATCGGTTGTAATTTACCGTTGACTTTAATTGAAGGGAATGCCCCTGTGCTTAGATACAGATCTGAGCCTTCCATTTTCTTCAATTGTTCCAGAAAACCTTTCAGCACAATGAATATCCTTAAGACAGCGGGAATTTCTGAGTAATTGCTATAATTCATCTAATAACTCTATTCTTTAAAATATAGCTAATAATCATTGGACATGAGCAAGGCTGAAGTTTATTTAAGTGGTTTTATTAGCAACGACTGGGAGGCGTAGCATGGATCTTGGTAGTGTGGTCTTTTTATTAGTTTTATTTGCGGTTGTTGCGATTGCGATGGCGGTTAAGCAAGTACCACAAGGATTTGAATGGACGGTTGAACGTTTCGGACGTTATGTGCAAACGTTGCATCCTGGACTGACATTAATTGTGCCATTTATTGACAAGATTGGCACAAAACTCAATATGATGGAACAGGTGCTTGATATTCCTTCACAAGAAGTGATTACCAAAGATAATGCGATGGTAAAAGTCGATGGTATTTGTTTTTATCAGATTGTTGATGCGGCAAAAGCTGCCTATGAAGTTAGTGAGCTTGACCGTGCAATTCGTAATTTAACCATGACTAATATTCGTACGGTTTTAGGTTCAATGCAACTTGACGAAGCACTTTCGAATCGTGATCATATCAATATCAAATTATTAGCGGTTGTTGATGAAGCAACGACACCCTGGGGTGTTAAAGTGACTCGTGTTGAAATTAAAGACATTAGTCCCCCTAAAGATTTGGTGACGGCAATGGCATCACAAATGAAAGCTGAACGTGAAAAACGAGCGCGTATCTTAGAGGCGGAAGGTCATCGAGCATCGGCCATTTTAAAAGCTGAAGGTGAAAAACAAGCGGTTGTTTTAGATGCAGAAGGGCGCAAAGAAGCAGCTTTTCGTGATGCTGAAGCAAGGGAGCGTTTGGCGCAAGCTGAAGCACAAGCAACCGATGTTGTATCCAGAGCAATTGCTGCTGGCGATATTAATGCAATTAACTATTTTGTGGCACAACGTTATGTGGATGCATTAGGCAAAATAGCAAGTGCTGAGAATCAAAAACTTATTTTAATGCCGCTTGAGGCGGGTAATGTGATTGGTGCGGTTGCAGGTATTAGTGAGATAGCGAAACAAGCGCTAAAGGAAAAAACAAAGGAATAAACAATGAAAGATCTCCTGACACATCTTGTGTTTTGGCATTGGCTTGGATTAGCTTTAATTTTAGGCATTGTTGATGTGATCTTAGGTGCAAATTTTCTATTTGTTTGGTGCGGTTTCGCTGCTGCATTCGTTGGTATTTTGATGCTGCTAATTCCCAAATTGAGTTGGGAGCTACAATTTCTTATCTTTGGGATTGGGGTTTTAGCAAGTTTTATTGGTTGGCGCCAAGTATTAAAAAGAACACGTAAACCAAGCGATCAGCCTCAATTGAATCGTCGTTCACGACAATATATTGGACGCATTTTTACCTTAGATACTCCCATTGTTAATGGGCGAGGTAAAGTAAGAGTAGATGATTCCCAATGGGTGGTAGAAGGTAATGATATGGAGATCGGAACAAAAGTAAAAGTAGTTGATGTTGAGGGCGTCATTTTAAAAGTTGAAAAAATATAATTTATTATGCAAGCCAACGATTGGCAAACATCTTTTTCAGCATTTTTGCATGAATTGCCTAGTGAGTTGCATGAGGTTTGCCAGCAAAACTGGCAAAGATATTATCGTGCAACCTTAGAACAACACTATATTCTTCCAAAAGAAATTAAGTTTTTGCAAGCACTATGGCGATTACTTGCTTTTAGCGATTATGCAGCATCCATCTTTATTAAATTTGTTGACTACCCAGAAAGAATTTATCAAACACTGTTATATCCTACGATGGATAATTGGCAAGATTTTGCGAATGATATTAACGACATCAATACCTTAATGGATGCCCTACGGTATTATCGTCAATATCATATGGTGAGGATATTATGGCGAGACTTGTTGCAATTAGATAGTTTTATACAGCATGTACAGGCATTGACGGCATTGGCAGATTCTGTCATTCAAATTGCCGTTATCAAACTATATCAATGGTTAAGCGAAGAATGGGGCAGGCCACAAAATGAAAAAGGACAAGAGCAGCCTTTTATTGTTATTGCTTTAGGCAAGTTGGGCGGTAAGGAACTTAATTTTTCATCCGATATCGATTTAATATTTACTTATCCTCATTCAGGCGCGACGGTTGGGAAAGAGCGCGCGATAACCAATGAACAGTTTTTTACTAAGCTCGGGCAGCAGTTGATTAAAGTATTGAGCGAAGTGACAAAAGATGGATTTGTTTTTCGAGTTGATATGCGATTGAGACCACATGGGCAAAGTGGCAGTTTAGTAATGAATTATTCTGCACTTGAAAGTTATTATCAATATCAAGGAAGAGATTGGGAAAGATATGCGCTGATTAAATCAAGAGTCATTACTGGGCAAAAAGCAGATGCTGAACGCTTTGTGGCGCTTTTACAACCATTTGTTTATCGTCGTTACCTAGATTATAGCGCTTTTGCTGCTTTGCGTGAGATGAAAGAATTGGTTAATTCTGAAATTAAAAGACGCAATAAAGAGAAGGATCTTAAATTGGGTAACGGTGGTATTCGTCAAATTGAATTCTTGGCTCAGGCTATACAGTTGCTTAGAGGAGGACAAGAGCCGCAATTTCGTGAACAAAATTTATTAACGGTTTTGTCATTGATTGCTAAAGCAAAATATATTAGCCAAGAAGAATACTTGCAGTTACATGATGCTTACATTTTCTTACGGCAAGCAGAGCATCGTATTCAAATGATGCATGATACGCAAACACATGCGTTGCCAAAAGAAAAAATTGATAGAATGCGTCTTGCCTATATGATGGGTTTTTCTGACGAAAAATCTTTTAAAAAGACTTTAAAACATCATACGAGTAATGTTGCAAGGCAATTTAATCGTATTTCTGCAACGCCTAATACAGAGATTTATATTGCTGCATTATCTTCCCCTGCACATTATAAACTGTTATGGACAGAATTGCATGACAAAGAATCTTCCATAGAAATATTGCAAAAAATTGGCTATGTTGATGCGCAGTCAATCTGGGATCAATTGCGATTATTTAAAGACAGTCACTTAATTCAATCATTAAAAAATCAAGCGGCTTTGCGCCTAGATAGTGTGATGCCTGCATTGTTAGTGTTGTTATCTAAAGAGAAAAATGCCTCATTGTTATTAAATAGAATGCTGCAATTGCTGCGTTCAATTGTTCGCCGTTCTGCTTATTTAGCATTGCTCATAGAAAAACCACAAGTGTTAAAATATCTTATTAATATTTGTGGAAAAAGCGAATGGATATTAACGCAGATCTGTCTTTATCCCGTATTACTCGATGAACTACTTAACCCTCCGTCTTGGAAGGAAATGACCAGTAAATCACATATGACTCAGATATTAAATGAGCGATTACAAAGGATAGCAGCTAATGATCTTGAAGCACAAATGGAACATTTGCGACAGTTCAAATTAGGATGCTTTCTGTCATTGGCGGCCCATGAATTGCTAGCAAAGGAATCAATTGAGGTTGCTAAACCGCTTAGTGACATAACAGAAGTTATTTTGGAACAAGTTTATCATTTAAGTCTCGCTTTTATGATTGAGCACTATCAAATTCAAGAACCTGTAGAATCGATTATGGAGCAAATACCTTTTGGGATTGTCGCTTATGGCAATCTGGGTGCTCAAGAGTTGAATTATGCATCTGATTTAGATTTGGTTTTTCTTTTTGATACGGATGATAAAAATAAGGTATTGCAAGGGAAAGTTGTGCTAACACCGGCAGAATTCAGCTTGCGCTTAGCACAGCGTATCATTCATATGCTCAATGTGCCGACAGCGACAGGTGTATTATATGATGTGGATGTACGTTTGCGTCCAGGAGGGAGCGCAGGCCTTTTAGTCAGTCATGTTCAAGCCTATCAAAATTATTTGTATCAACATGCTTGGACTTGGGAATATCAAGCGTTGGTAAAGGCTCGCTGTATTATCGGGCCAGAGTCATTACAGGAAAAATTTTCTACCTGTCGTATCAATGTGCTGAGTGTTGAGCGTCTAAATGTTACTTTAGCTAGAGATATTCAACAAATGCGTGATAAAATGTACGAACATCGTAACCATTTAAAACAGATTGATTTAAAATCCATGCCTGGAGGAATCGCCGATATTGAATTTATAGTTCAATATCTTGTATTACGATATGCTCATGATTATCCTGCACTATTAAATACTCGCAGTACCACCCATCTATTGCAGCAATTAGGTAAAATGAATTTACTTGCCAGTAATAAGGCTCATCAATTGATTATTATTTACAATCAATTTCAAATACATCTTCGCCGTCAGATTTTGAAAGTTGAGATGAATGGACACACACCAACATTAAATGTAGAACGAGCGATTGTCGAAAAAATGTGGCAAGAAATTTTTCCTGTTGCAAGATAATTTTGTGAGCAAGCTCACAATGATTGTGTTTTGAAGATAAAGCGTTATACTTTGAGACACATAGAGAGGGAAAAATTGATGACTCAAAAAGATGGATTTATTTGGTTTGATGGCCAATGGGTTCCCTGGCAGGATGCGAATGTGCATGTCTTAACCCACAGCTTACATTATGGTATGGGGATTTTCGAAGGATTGCGTGCTTATCCTACTCCTAATGGACCCGCCATATTTCGTTTGCAAGAGCATACCGATCGTTTTTTTCGTTCTGCACATATCATGAACATGACAATGCCTTTTGATAAAGAAACGTTAAATCAAGCGCAATGTGATGTGATAACTAAAAATAATTTATCTTCCGGTTATATTCGACCGATTTGTTTTTATGGTAGTGAAGGGATGGGATTGCGTGCAGACAATTTAAAAGCACATGTTGCAATTGCAGCATGGGAATGGGGTGCTTATTTAGGAAAAGAAGCCTTAGAAAAAGGCATTAAAGTGCGCACCTCTTCTTATACGCGACATCATGTCAATATTATGATGTGCAAAGCAAAAGCAACTGGAAATTATGTTAATTCCATGTTGGCATTATCAGAAGCGCTTGCAAGCGGTTGTGATGAGGCGTTGCTTTTGGATCCTGAAGGATATGTTGCCGAAGGCAGTGGGGAAAATTTCTTTTTAGTGCGCAATGGTGCGCTTTATACACCTCAATTAACTTCTTGTTTAGAAGGCATTACGCGCTCATCCATTATTACATTCGCTCAAGATTTAGGGATTAAGGTAGAAGAGCGCTCGATTACCCGAGATGAAGTCTATGTTGCTGATGAATGCTTTTTTACCGGTACTGCTGCTGAAATAACCCCTATTCGTGAAGTCGATGGGCGCAAAATTGGCAATGGTTTGCGCGGACCATTAACTGAAAAATTACAAACACTTTACTTTGAACAAGTATACGGAACCAAAGTTAGTCATCCAGAATGGCTTACTTATGTTAACGGATCCTAAAGGGTCCCTTCAAAACCTTATGGTATACTGGGAGGCTTTAGGATTTCGTTAAAAGGGTCGTTATGAATCCGAACGATAAAAAATTGACAGCAAGTGCCTCAAAATTATATAAAGTTAGTAAGTCAGATTTGCCGTTATCTTGCCCAATGCCAGATATGGTATTATGGAATTCACATCCAAAAGTCTATTTACCCATTGAGAAAACAGGTAAAGCCAGTTGTCCGTATTGTGGGGCTGGATTCGAATTAACAGACTTTAAATCGACGACTTAAGCATTTTACTTAAGCAAAGAGCACAAATGTGTTCTTTAGATGCTTATTTCACTCCAAATTTGGAACAAAATCTGGTAGGTTTTCACTCAATAAACCTACGCTTAAGGTGTCTATTGGACCAGCGGTTACAGAGGTCGCTTTGATTGATAAAACATTAATAATTGGTCCATCTTGGGTGGGCGATATGGTAATGGCTCAGGCGCTGTTTAAAGCCATTAAGCTTCATTACCCTCAGACGGCGATTGATGTTCTGGCACCACAGTGGAGTGCGCCATTAACGGCACGTATGCCGGAAGTTTCTGCTAGCATTTCAATGACCTTAAAACATGGTGAATTTGGCTTGCAGCAAAGAAGGCAGTTAGCTAAAAAAATAAAAGAGAATCATTATCAGCGCTGTTATGTTTGCCCTAATTCTTGGAAATCGGCCCTCATTCCTTTCTTGGCAAGAATTCCAAAGCGGATAGGTTGGCGCGGCGAATGGCGTTATGGTCTGCTCAATGAAGTCCGTATTTTAGATAAAAAACGTTGGCCATTGATGGTCGAGCGTTATTTAGCGCTTGGCTATGATAAAACACAACCCTTGCCTTCTCCTTTATTAAAGCCAGCATTAAAAGCTTGTGAAAATAATACGCAAGTCGCATTAAAGCAGTATCAATTAGCATTGAACAAACCTATTTTAGTCATTTGTCCTGGTGCAGAATTTGGTCCATCCAAGCGTTGGCCAGAAAATTATTATGCGCAATTGGCGAACCATTATGTAGCACAAAATTGGCAAGTGTGGATTTTTGGCTCTGCGAAAGATACAGAAGTCGCAAAATTAATACAAAGTACAGCACCGGAAGTTGTCGATCTTACCGGCCGCACATCGCTAGGGGATGCTATTGATTTAATGTCACTGGCAACCTTGGTCGTTACCAATGATTCTGGTTTAATGCATATTGCCGCAGCATTAAATATTCCGTTAGTGGCACTTTATGGTTCAACCGATCCAGGTTTCACGCCACCTTTAAATGATAAGGTGAAAATTTTAAAAGAATCTGTTGCATGTAGTCCCTGTTTTAAACGAACTTGTCCCTTGATGCATCATCAATGCATGCAACAATTATCGGTTGCAAAAGTGTTGCAAGCCGCAGCAGATTTGCTCAATGTATACCCACAGCAGATGAAGGGTATATGAAAAAGATTTTAATCATCAAAATGTCTTCTATGGGCGATGTGATTCATACACTTCCTGCCATTACGGATGCAAAAGCTGTTTTTCCTAATATTGAATTTGATTGGGTTGTAGAGCCAGGATTTGCCGAAATTCCTTTATGGCATCCAGCGGTTAATCAAGTGATCAAGGCACCACTACGTCGTTGGCGGCGCTCTCTTTGGCAGGCTTATCAGCAAGGTGAATGCTCAGCATTTATTAAAACACTGCGAGAAACACACTATGATTTGATCATTGATGCACAAGGATTGATCAAAAGTGCCATGATAGCCTGTTTAGCAAAAGGCAAACGCGTTGGTTTGCACTATGGCAGTGCTCGTGAAAAATGGGCAAGCTTATTTTATGAACAACGTGTTGAAGTTCCTTGGCAACAACATGCGGTAGAAAGAGTGCGGCAACTGTTTGCTGGCGCACTTCAATATGCCGTTCCCCAAACACCACCGCAGTATGGTGTGGATACGACGCGGTTACCGACGTTGTCATATGGTGATGATACGATTTTCTTTTTACATGGTACGACATGGTCAACTAAGCATTGGCCGCCATCTTTTTGGGAACAATTGGCTTATATTGTCGGACAAAGTGGCTACCATGTGTTATTACCATGGGGCAATGAACAAGAGAAATCACGGGCATTGGCGATTCAGCAATATTGCCAGCAGCATCAGGTTAGTAAAGTACCGACGGTCTTGCCGAAGCATTCCTTAGCGGAATTAACGACATTACTAAGTCAAGCAAAAGGTGTCGTTGCTGTCGACACTGGTTTAGGTCATATGGCTGCAGCAATGGCTGTGCCAACGGTATCGCTATATGGACCTACATCACCACAGCTTACAGGGGCCTATGGTCCTTGGCAGCATCACATCAAGAGCACTTTAGCATGTTCTCCTTGTTTTGGGCGTGAATGCCGACAAGGACAATCATTTGCTGTGATGCCCCCATGTTTTGAGAGCATGACGCCAAGTACGGTATGGCAAGGATTAAAAAAACTTATGAACGATTATCAAACATCAATATGGCAACCAATAAATCTTTCTTAGAACTTTCTGATCCAAAGTGGGATAAGCTCGGCCAAGCAAGTGCAATTGCATTGGCATTTGTTGTGCCTATCTCTACCGCAATAACTACCATTTTGGTTGTCCTTTGCTTCCTGGCGTGGTTATTAGGTCCCAATCACGCACAAAAGAAAGACATCTTATCTTCACATCCCATCGTCATGTGGATTTATGCACTTATTCTACTTGCTCTGTGCGGTATGTTTTATTCTGCGGGCGATGAAGAAACCATGAGGCGTAGTTTGATTGACAGCCTGCGTTTAGGGGTAATCCCTATTTTAATGTATTTTTATCAAGATAAAAAAATAGGTCGTCTTGCTTTGTGGGCATTTGCTTGTGCCATGATTTTTACGATGGTGCTTGCTTTTGGTAAAGTCTATGCCGGTTTACCCATTGGCACCAAATACCCTATGGGAGCTGTTTTTAAGAGTCATATTAAGACAAGTTACTTTATGGCAATTGCGGCTTTCTTCTTAGCTTTTCAATGTAAATATTTGCCAAAATATCGGTGGTCATTGCTGATTATCGTTGGATTCATGATTTACTATTTACTTTTCATGAGTGTGGGACGGATTGGGTATATTACGATTGTATTTAGTTTTCTATTTTTAGCGTGGCAATGGTATCGCTTAAAAGGTATTTTGCTCGCCACCTGTGTTGCGTGCGCCATGTTAGTAGGTACTTATTTTACTTCTCCTGTCTTCTCACAACGAGTTAACTTGCTCGTGCAAGATATGGATTTTTATCACCAAGGCGGTCGTTTAATAGAGTCTTCCTTGGGGTCACGTTTAGCATTTGCCAAGACCAGTACAGCACTTATCATGCAAGAACCTTTGCTAGGATGGGGAACGGGTAGTTATGGGGCAGCTTATGCTCAATACCATCAAGGCGAAGCGACATTATTGACTGATAATCCTCACAATGAATATTTACGCATTGCCGTGGAATCCGGAATAGTGGGGTTGTTGCTGTTGTTAGGATTATTCTATCGACAATGGCAATTGACGTCACAAATGCCTTTAGATATTCGGGGGTTTTGCCAAGGTGTTCTGCTAACCTTTATGTTAGGGTGTATGCTAAATTCTTGGTTGAAAGATTTTGCTGAAGGTTACTTTTTCTGCCTCATGACAGCGATTTGCTTTGCAATTATTCCGTTGCCGAGCCGCAAGTTAACAGCAAAAGCGGTGTTGTTACATTAACGGGATTGAACCATGAATCAGCTTGGTGTGAGTGTCATTGTAACTACCTATAATTGGCCAAGTGCGCTAGATAGGGTGTTAAGTGGTTTATGCGCGCAGCAATATAAACACTTTGAAGTGATCATTGCTGATGATGGTTCCAAAGAGGAAACCGGGAGAGTTATTCAATCATGGAAAGAGAGAGCCCCTTTTCCTATTAAGCACTGCTGGCATCCAGATGAAGGATTTAGAGCTGCAATGATTCGTAATCGTGCAGCAGCATTAGCGCAGTACGATTATCTTGTATTTATTGATGGGGATTGTGTTCCTTTGCCTCATTTTGTGGGTAATCATGCGCAGTTAGCAGAACCTGGTTTTTTTGTGGCAGGTAATCGATTACTGCTAAACCAACCCTTCACAATGAAAGCATTGACTCAAAAAATAGCCCTTGAAAAATTAACGCTTGCCAAATGGGCATGGGTAACAATGAAGCGTGATTGCAATCGATTTTTACCCCTTTTAACTTTACCACTTGGACGATTAAGAAAATTAGCACCTAAAAAATGGAAAGGTGTTAAAACCTGTAATTTAGGACTGTGGCGTAAGGATTATATCCGCGTCAATGGATTAGATGAAAACTATGTGGGATGGGGTTTCGAAGATTCCGATCTCGTTATTAGATTGTTAAGATCTACCATCAAGCGCAAATCTGGAAAATTCGCAACAGGCCTTGTGCATCTTTGGCATAAAGAACAAAACAGAGCCATGTTAACGGACAATGCTTATCGTCTAGCACAGACATTACAAAGCACCCAGATAAGAGCAAAAAAAGGTTTTGATCAGTATTGCCATGAAAATGATTGATTGCAAGTGGAATAAATTGACTATCTGTCAACCACAATTTCATACGCAAAAAATGCAAGTTGTATTGCAAGATGTTGATTCAGCGATGCAAACGCCATTGAAAATCCTGAAAGATGATCCTACTTCGACGGTAGT
The DNA here is from genome assembly GCF_001431295.2 of Candidatus Berkiella aquae. NCBI lineage: Bacteria > Pseudomonadati > Pseudomonadota > Gammaproteobacteria > Candidatus Berkiellales > Candidatus Berkiellaceae > Candidatus Berkiella > Candidatus Berkiella aquae. The sequence continues at coordinate 359,049 of NZ_LKAJ02000001.1, forward strand.
TGTTGTCTCGGTTGATGATGAGCCAATCGTGATTAAGCGTTCTAATACCAAAGGTGTTTTACATGGGTTGCGTCGATTAGTTTGTACCTCCAGAGCAAAAAAAAATTGGCATTATGCAAAGCGTTTAGCGCTGGCCAACATAAAAACATTTGAACCTATTGCTTATGTTGAAGACCGTTTTGGCCCATTCAAAAAGCGTTCCTATTTTATTTGCTCATTAATAAAGGGTATTGATGCGTTACACTTCTTTTCGCAGATAAATTATCAATCCCAATGGGAGGTTGTTGCCCAAAAGATTGTTGAACTTATTCAACAATTAGGTGATGAACATTTGAGTCATCGTGATTTAAATTTAAGTAATATTATATTGGTTAAAGAACAACCTTATCTTATTGATTTAGATAGCATGCGCCAATATCGGTGGCGGCTCCATGCAAATCGTGCAACTCAACATGCGGTGAAACGTTTTATGGAAAATTGGCAAGATTATCCAGAAATCTCAGCGCAAGTTGCACAAATATTTACAAGCCATTTTCAAGCAAGGGGTTTGCTGTGCTAGGATGCGTTTCGCAGAAATAATGATTGCAAGCGCAGAGTGGATTTTGTGAGCGGCATTTAAACTAAGAAAGTAAAATAAAATAAAAAAGGGTCGTTATGTTAAATTGTCCTGATTTTTCCAGCTGTAATGTGGTTGTGATTGGTGATGCGATGCTTGATCGCTATTGGCACGGTGACACTTCACGTATTTCACCCGAAGCGCCGGTACCCGTAGTGAGAATTGATCGTCACGAAGAGAGGGTGGGTGGCGCTGCTAATGTTGCCGTTAATGTGACAGCATTGGGAGGTAAAACAACCTTAATCAGTGTTATTGGTGAAGATGATCCAGGGCGGCAACTATTCAGAATGTTGCAAAGTAAAAATGTTCAATGTGATTTCATTCGTTCTCCCACATTGAATACCACTTTAAAATTACGAGTACTAGGTCGCCATCAACAACTTATTCGCTTAGATTTTGAAGATAAAGTGTTATGGCCTGCGGAAAAAATCATTGAGCGATTTGCACCCTTAGCTGCTAAAACAGATGTTTTAATTTTGTCAGATTATGCCAAAGGTGTCTTGGCTTACCCGCAAGCCATCATAGAATATGCCCGCAAAAATGGTGTTAAGGTGATTGTTGATCCTAAAAATGCAGATCTTAGTATTTATCGAGGTGCTAATATCTTAACGCCAAATATGAGTGAATTTGAGATGGCGGTAGGTGCTTGCCACAATGAAGCAGATATCGTCCGCAAAGGATTAGAACTCGTTAATCATTTGGCTTTAGATGCATTATTGGTAACGCGTGGTTCACAGGGTATGACGTTGCTTGAGAAAAATGGCAACATTAAACATATACCTACCAAAGCGCGAGAAGTATTTGATATCACAGGAGCGGGCGATACCGTTATTGCGGTATTAGCAAGTGCAATAGCCGCTAAGTGTTCATTCGTTGATGCAGCTGAATTAGCGAATATTGCTGCTGGTATTTCCGTTGGTCGCTTAGGGACCGCAACTATCACAAGTGATGAAATAAAGCATGAGCTTGATATTGCAAAAGGTTATGCATCCTCTGTAAATATTTTATCGCAACAATCATTACTGGCAGAAGTAGATAAATTAAAGTTAAAAAGAAAGAAAATAGTCATGACCAATGGCTGTTTTGATATTTTGCATGCAGGGCATATTACATATTTGCAACAAGCTAGAGCATTAGGTGATTGCTTAATCATGGCAGTGAATGATGATGCATCGATTAAGAGATTAAAAGGACCAACTCGCCCAGTTAATCCTTTAGCTGAACGTATGCAAGTACTGGCAGCCTTAGGATGTGTCGATTTTGTTGTTCCTTTTAGTGAAGATACGCCAGCAGCCCTTATTGAAGCAGTGACGCCCCATATTCTAGTGAAGGGGGGCGATTATGAAGTGCATCAAATCGCGGGTGCTTCTCATGTGCTTGCCCACGGTGGACAAGTTAAAATTTTGCCTTTTGTTCCAGGATGTTCAACAACAGGCATGCTAGAACGCATAAACCAAACAGCCGTTGAATTGGAGGTATCATGATTATTGTAACTGGCGGTGCAGGCTTTATTGGCTCAAATATTGTCAAAAAATTAAATCAACGAGGTATAAAAGATATCATTGTTGTTGATGAGCTCACCGATGGCACAAAATTTGCGCATTTAGCCGAAGTAGAAATTGCTGATTATCTTGATAAAGATGCTTTTTTACGTTTAATTGAAAAACGAGATAGTTTTAATCAAGATATTCAAGCCATTTTTCATGAAGGTGCATGTTCAAGCACAACGGAATGGAATGGCCGATACATGATGGAGAATAATTATGAATACTCCAAATCAGTATTGCATTATTGCTTAGACAGAGGCGTTAATTTGCTGTATGCATCAAGCGCTGCGACTTACGGTGATGGTCAAATTTTCAAAGAAGAATTAGCGTATGAGAAACCATTAAATGTGTATGGTTACTCTAAGTTTTTATTTGATCAATATGTGCGAAGACTCTTACCAGAAGCCAAAAGCCAGATTGTCGGTTTTCGCTATTTTAATGTATATGGTCCACATGAAGATCATAAAGGCAGTATGGCAAGCGTTGCTTATCATTTAAATCAACAGTTACCTAAAAATGGTATGGTAAAGCTATTTGAAGGTTGTGATGGTTATGGTAATGGCGAACAACGTCGAGATTTCGTTTATGTTGGCGATGTTGTCGATGTCAATTTATGGTTTATGGATAATCCTCAGTGCAAAGGTATTTTTAATGTTGGTACGGGTAAAAGCCAAAGCTTTAATGATGTTGCCAATGCCGTCATAGCTTGGCATGGCAAAGGCCACATTGAGTACATTCCATTTCCTGAACATCTAAAAGGGCGCTATCAAAGCTTTACCGAAGCGGATATTACCTTATTACGTCAAGCAGGTTTTTCCCAACCTTTCAAAACAGTAGAAGAAGGGGTGAAAGCGTATTTGGACGAGATAGCGAAATAATGCATTTACGACCGTCATTGCAAGGTGAGCCTTGCAGTGACGGAACGACTAACGGATCCTTATGCAGTACAAAGGACTGATTGCAAAATATTACTACGATGTTCGTTCTGGGGTATTTATTGGTGAAGTCATTAATACCTTAGAAGTTATCGTCTTTAGCGCTTCTACTTTAGATAAATTAGAAATGGCGATGAGGGATGCCATTGATGATTATCTTGCATTGAGTGAAATACAAATTGTTAATTAAATGGGTTAAGCAGTTTGGGTAAAAGGTTTTATCATTAGATAAAGCTCATTTGGTTTTTTTTCAACTCTTACAGTTTGATTAATGGGATCAATATAATAAGTTAAGTATTGACTCACTCTAGGATTGCTTAAGATTTGTGAATTAAATACCACAACATTTACTCCACCTGGTTTTCTTGCAGAGGGGGCAAGCAGACCTGGATGACCTTGCGTTGCAAGATGTCTACCTATTTGTTGTGTATAAGAATAATCATCATGAATAAGTTTAGGAAAATGATTTTGTAGTTCTCGAAAATCAAGCAAGATCCCTTCGCAAAATATATTATAAATGGCTCTTTCTCGAATAATAACTTCTTTTATTCCCTCGACATTCAGTTCATTTTTTAAGTTATGAAATGCTGTTTCATAAATAGTTGTATCCAGCTCCATAGAGCCATACCAGCAACCAAAGGAGCCATCACTATAACGAGTGCGCTGGTAATTTTCAGAATCAAAGGGAAATAATACACTGGTTGTATAATGGAAACCGCGTTGGATGAAATCTGGGGCGCAATCTTGCTTTACGCGTGATTCAGCAGCAATCGCTACGGCTTTGTAATCGTTATCATCGTAGAGATCATCAAATAAATCTTCACTAATTCGCAGAGAGGGTATATTTCTTTTAACATCTTCGTTGACAGTGGCATTTTTAGCATAAAGATCCATTATTGTCCTCTTACAAAATCAAGATAACGCGCGACGCGTGCGGCGCCCAGTACACCTTGAGATTGCATAACATCTAAAGGAGTGAGATTATCAAAAGCTTTATTGCGATGATTAATCCATGAATAACGAATTTGGGGATTGTGGGGATATAGAATGCGTAATGCCTTATGGATAGCAAGTAAATAGCCTGCTCGATCAAGCATATCTCTTGATTTGGGCAGAGGACTGTCTCCTTTGCGATATTTATCTAAAGCACTTCGACTTTGTTCGCTCATTCCCAAAAGATTTAACTGCGAGCGTTGATCTAGCTGCCAGTGTGAAAATAGCTTCATTAACATCAATGCTAATTTTTTTCTTGCTTCAACACTTTCTAAATCAACTGAGGTATCAATTAAGGAAGTAGGGACTGGCGGTTTTATTTTACCCATAAAAAACTCCTATACGGATAATTTACACTGCGCTATGGGTAAATATAGCATTGTTTTGAATATATATAAACATTATTTGTATTTATATATTCAAATAATGTTGTTGGTTGGGCAGCTAAAAGGTGTATTTCATCGAGAACTATATTAAGGTTTTCCTATTTTCTTTTTTCGATAAGCTGCAAAATCAACCACATTATTGACTGCGGGAGTCGATTGGCCAAACCAAGTACGCGTTTGTAGACTATCGATGGTATTATTCCGTAATTCCAACATTTTACGAGATAAACCGGCAGGTTGAGGTTTGTGTGCAGGCCATTGATACTTCACGTTATGTCGATGACGTTGTTCAATTAATCTCGCGATTTCCAAGAATCCATGTTGGTAAGCCATGGTGGCTGCCGTGTGAAATTGACCATTTTCAAGATGAATATTTGCCCCCCAACTTAACAATAATTGAGTTGCTTTGATATTGCCGGTTAAAGCTGCATAGTGCAAAGGGGTCATATGGGTGTAAGAAAGATCAGTTGCTAGCGCATTGATATTTGCCCCTTTTTCTAAAAGGGCTTTTGCAACATCCATAAAATTCTTTTGTATCGCAAGATGCAATGCGGTCTGACCTTGTTGATCGTATTGTGAAACTTGATAAGGCTTAGCATGTTGAATCAGCGCAAGTGCAAGTTCGGTATGGCCCTGGCGAAGTGCATTGATAATAATACTCATGGTCTAACCCGGTTTTTCTTATTATTGTCTCCAGTGTAAGGGATGACACAATAAGGGGGAATTGTACCTTCGGACCTGTATTTTTATATCTATTCTTTAATTGAATGCCAGGGTAAAGCCAAGCGCAATATTAGGCGCGGCAGTATATTGCATATGATTAGCAATCAATTGAAAATCTTCATAATCAATTCGAAAAACACCTAATTCTAATTGGGGTCTAACCACAATATGCGAGCATAATGGGATGTTTTTATGCAAGGTAAGGTTGATGCGGTTTATGGATAAATTCGAAAAAGGTAAGGTTGTTGTTGCTTGAATTTCGCCTTTAATTGTTTCACCCACAGGAAAACGAAATCCTAGGCCCAAATTACTTGCCGCCATGGAAAACGAACGAGCACTGGCAAAAGGTAAAGAAGAGAAAGAATAATGATAATGGATCCAATGTCCCTCAACAATGGGAGAAATTTCATAACCTTGCTTGAAGATGCGAAAGTAGTTGCCCATTTGTAATCGATACCAATCATAATCTACACGCAAATTAATATTTTGCCCTTGTGGAATAAATTGATTATGGGTTAATAAACCTTGCTTGAGTGTATCACTGCCTTGTGGTTGTAGATGATGATATTTAAAATTAAGAAAGAAATGATAAAATTGAATTCCTGCGCCAACATCATAATACCATTCATCATCAATACCTGCTTCACGCAGTTTCGGCCTAAGTGAGGCGGTTGTATTTGGCATACCACCCTTAGGAGTTTGAGCGATTCCTTGAATACGAGCGTAGTTTAAGTCACCACTGATATTGGCTTCATAATAAGGAAAACCATAACTTGCTTGAGCAAAGCATAGCAAACCGAAGAGTAAGTTTACTCGAGCCAATTTGAATTTCCCCTCAAGGGGGACCTTGTAGGCTAAGGCAGCAAATGAGCGAATCCAAAGGAGTGCACATAGTGTGCATGACTGGGGTGAGCGAGTGCAGCTAACGCTGCATGAATTCAAAGTGGAAAGAGTAATCATTTATTTCCTTCGGAGCCGATTGAGCCAATATTTAATCGATAATTGCTTTATCAGCCTATCATCAATCGGGCGCATTTCGGTCCAAAGTGGATCTGCATCAATACGGTAAATCATTTTGCGTTTTTGATCCCATCCTTGGTTCAAACTGCTACCGATCCTAAATCCATAGTCATAGACGCTGCTCACCATTTTGTGAGCAAATCGTGACATCTTTCCATAAGGATAAATAAAATAGGCAACTTGAGTGCGAAGCTTATTCTCTAGCATTTTTTTAGAGATAATCACTTCTTCCTGAAAATTAGCGGTTTTGCTAGCAAGATTAGCATGTTTATAGCCATGCGCAGCAATTTGCACCCAATGGCTATTGGCCATTTCTTGCAATTCTTGCCAGGTGCAAAAAGGCACTTTTGTTTGATGTAAATTATTTTCCATACCTTGTGGGTAGGGAACCGCTAAGCGTGATGCGCTATCAAGAACTGTTTCCTCAACGATATAATATGGGCTAACAGCTAATATTGCTTTTATTTGATGTTGGCGCAGTAGCGGATAAACAAATTGATAAAAATCAAAATAAGCATCGTCAAACGTTAAACAGATTGCAATGCCATCTTGAGGTAAAGGATCGCCTGGCACGACAATAGGAAAATGCTGTTTTAAATAACTAAGATAACGAGAAAATTGTTCATGAGAGTAATGCTGGCTTTGATCTTCTACTCGATGGAACATTAACGCAATAATTTTACAAGTCATCGGCAAGTGCCTTTATTTTGATGTGCTTGCCATAAATACATCAATTTCAAATAACGATAATAAGTCCCTTGCGCGTTACTAACGGCGAGTAGGAATCCTTCTTTGCCATCAAGGAGTCCTAGTTTTAAAAAATAACCACGAAAGAAAGACCAAAGGCTGCGAGAAAGTGCGGTGGTTAAAGTTGCTTTGCGTCCTTTAGCAAATAAGGCTTTAGCACTTTGCGTCGAATAATCATTTAGTTTAAAAAGCATTGCACCCAAATGATGGAAGGGATGATGAATAATCGCATGCTTTAGCTTGCCTGTTTTGCCATGTACTTGTAAGTGACAATGTACGATGTTTTCAGTAAATGAAGCCAAGCCTCGTTTAAATAATCGGACATGGGATTCATTGCGCCAATCACCAAAGCGTAATGGTTTGCCACAATAGGTTGATTGATAAGGGATTTCATAAGCGGCAAAGCCACGGTCGTTTTGGATGGCAGCTAATATTTCTTGAGCTAATGCCTCGCTGACTCGCTCATCAGCATCAAGACATAATACCCATTCTCCTGTTGCGGTTGCTAATGCACGATTTTTTTGCGGACCATCACCTGGCCAATCTGGGGTAACGGTGACACGAGAAGTATACTGCTGACACACGCTCACGGTGTCGTCGGTGCTACCTGAGTCAAAAACAATTTTCTCATCGGCAAAGGCAACGGAGGCTAAACAATCTCCGATGTTATGCGCTTCGTTTTTCGTGATAACAATAATACTTAATTTTGTCATCTAAATCATGTTGCCCTTACGATATAAAAAAAAATGGTAGCTGATTTGAGCCGCAATGAGAACACTAAGACCAGATTTTTGCGCAGAAAGCCGTTATACTTCGACTCTGTTATCAATACTGCAAAATGTTGAGCATACACCGACCTATGATCTGGCGCATTTTTTTATGGGTTTACACCGTTCTCTTTACCTGTTTATTACCGGTTGTTTTCTTTCGCTTATGGGTTAGAAGTCTAAGACTGCCCGCTTACCGCCGACGTTGGCTTGAACGATTAGGGATAGTGCCTTTACCACCCTTAGAAGAGGTGATGTGGTTACATGCCGTTTCGGTGGGAGAGGCGATTGCGGCTATTCCTTTGGTGCGACGATTAAATCAACAGTTTCCCAAATCTCCTATCTTGATTACCACCACGACACCAACAGGCTCCGAGCGAGTGCAAGCGGCTTTTAAGGATATGCTGGGTAAACATATTTATCATTGCTATTTGCCATATGATTTACCCTTTACCCTGAATACCTTTTTTAAACGTATTAAACCTAAATTGCTTATCCTGATGGAAACGGAGATTTGGCCTAATTTATTGCAAGCTTGTAAAGCACGCCAATTACCAGTGCTAATTGCGAATGGCCGACTTTCTCCTGTCTCAATGCGTCGGTATCAACGGCTTGGGCGTTTAATGCATTGGATAGTGTCCCCGATTAGTGCTGTGGCGGCGCAAAGTGCGATGGATATGGCGCGTTTTGCTCATTTAGGTGTCGCAAGCGATAGAATTAGCGACACAGGTAATATTAAATTCGATTTACAATTACCGCCTTATTTGCAAGACGCGGGCATGGAGCTGCGCCAGGAATTAGGTAGCGAAAGACTAATATGGATAGCAGCAAGTACACACGAAACAGAAGAAGCAATCGCATTAAATGTGTATCAAGCACTTAAAGCGCGTTTTCCGCAATTGCTACTTTTTTTAGTGCCAAGACATCCAGATAGATTTAATAAAGTCGCACATTTATGCACTGATCGCGGTTTTACGATTGCAAGAAGAAGTTTAAAGCAACAGACCATGCCCAATACGGATATTTACTTGGGCGACACCATGGGAGAACTGCCTTTATTTTATGCCTCAAGTGATGTGGCTTTTGTTGGTGGTAGTTTTGTCGCAGTAGGGGGGCATAATTTACTCGAGCCAGCAGCGCTTGGCTTGCCAGTGCTCTCGGGGCCTCAATTGTTTAATTTTGTTGCTATTAGCGAAATGCTGGTTGGCGCCAAAGGGGCAACCATTGTCAATGATGAAACAGAATTAGAGCAATGTTTAGTCAAGCTTTTAACCTCAACCGAGTTACGAAATACCCAAGGGCTGCAAGCTAAAAAAGTTGTAGAAGAAAACAAAGGTGCACTTGATAAATTATTACAAGTGATTGAGCGGTTGTGGCATCAGACGCCACCCTTGCAAGCGAAGTAAAGAAGCAGTCTTGTAAAAGACCGCTTCTTTAGGTATGACTTAGTTTCTATAGCTACAGGATGCCGTGCTAGGCGTATTAGAAGTACTATAAGTCGATGGTTGCTGCTGGATAAACGGCGGCAGCTTTTGACTTTGATAACTAGTTAGCATCGGTGGCTGCTGCTCAAAATATGGCGTGTCGTCTTGACCATCTTCATAGCCACCATCATATCCTTGATCGTCTGCATAATAACCACCATCGAATTCAGGATAATATCCATGCGGTGGATGATACATAGGCATCATAGGATATCCAACTGGGCCATAACCATAATGAAATCCCATTGGGTACCCAGATGCCACTGGATATACTGGCATCGTCGGCATCATTGGCATCGGCATTGGCGGCATTGACATAGGCATTGCCCGCGCAACAGAATGTACCCCGGATTTAGGCACAAAGGCATTCGTTGTTGACTGCAAAGAAGATGAATCATGCGGTTTTGCAGTAGACTTTGCCGTTGTCGGCGTTATGGTCACAGGTTGTTGCGATAGCGCCTTGATTTGAGCGCTGTAGTCTTTTAATTGCGCAATAGCATCTTGCTTGGTACTTTCAATAGCTGCAATTTTACGTAAGAGTTTCGTGCTTAGTTGTAGCTCAGCACTTCCCATCACAGGTTCTTGCAGTGTCTTTGGCAGCGTTCCGATAATGCTATGGGCTTCAAATAGCTGTGCATCGATTGTTTCTAATTCTTTCCTCATCACCGCTTGTTTGGGGCGCAATGATTTTAAAGCACTCTCCAATTTTGTCGCTTCTGCTCTTATTAATTTTGCATCACCCTCTAGTCTATACAGGTCAATGTTGAGGGAATCGACGGCTGCTTTGGTATTGATCATATTTTCTTTGGCAATTTGGCGGTTAAACGTTGCTGTTTTTTGATTTACCTCATAATTGTCATGTGCGAATTTTGCTTCTTTTGCAAGTTGTTGTTTGGTACTTATCTGTAATCCAAGATTTGCAATTTCTTGATTTTTGATAGACAGTTTCTCTTCTATTGCGTTGAGGGCAGAGGCTTGTGTATCAATAGTTTTATCCAAATCAGATAATGTGAGCATTAACTCAGCTTGTTTTGCAGGCAGGCTTAACTGTTGCTCTTTTGCGGCTGAATACACACGAGAAAGCATCGTTAATTGTTCGGCTGCTCTCATATCAAATTGCATCAATTGTTTTTGGGTAGCTGCAATTTCACCAGAAAGAATTTCATTCGTGCTCACTTTAGCTTGTTGTAATTGCAATTCAATTTGCGCAATGGCTTTTTCTAAACGCACAAGTTCAGAACCAGTGTGAGTTTGCTTTTTGAGGGTTTGCGTTACCTCTGCCAACTCTTTTTTTACAGCGTCAACTTGGTGCTGCGCGCTGTCATCTTCAACCAATGCTGCTAATGTCTGTTGTGCATGATCTAAGTGAGCAATATTTTGGCCAATTTGTTGAATGTTTTGACGGGTTTTCATCTCATATGTTGGGATGACAATAGTCTCTAGCAATTGTTCTGTCACTTCAGACACACCGTGCTTGGAATCAGAAAATTTAGCAATGTTCCACTGTTGAGTTGCAAAGCAATAGTCTCTTAATTTCGTTCGTTGGGTTTCTCTTCCTGAACCTAAATAACGATGATATTTATCGCCATCAATTTGCATGCAAACTTTCAGTTCGTCATCAAGATAAGCAACATCAGATTCAAGACCTAACTCAGCACTAATTGGATTATTAAAATCTAAATGTGTAGGGTCAATTAATCCTGGGTATTGGGCTTGAAGTGCTTTTACGGCTTCAAAAATTTCTCCATGAATCACTGACTCAAAATAGGAGCCATGCGATTGCGCTTGGAAAGACGCAACAAAGGGAGCGATTTCTTGTTCAAGAGAAGCGGGAAATACATCGCCATAAACATTTTTAATAAAAAATAATTGATTCGCTAATGAGCGATCATCAGGAAACCGAAGTTTAAGTTGGTCAATACTATTGAGTAATTGAGCGGCTTTGTCCTTCGGTAAATACTTCATTCGGTTATCGTCAGAGGATAGCAAAATGATGGCATGCATTAATCGAATAACGTCTGCTGCATCTGGTAATGTCCCCTCTTTTTCAAGGCAAGCACTAACGAAATTCTGAATCGTCTGATTCTGCGTAATCGTGCTAGTCAAGTTTGTTTCAAAAGCATCGATATCAAAAGAAGACAGGGCAGCCGCCGTCATTGTGATGGTGGCAGGACTAGGCTTTGGTTTATCGTTAATGAATTTGGTTGTGTTTTCAATCAAATCCGCAATCACTTTGCCATATCCATTCAACGTTTTGCCATATTTTTCTGTCATGACCGTGTTAAATTTCTGTTTCCCTTTCTTTTTAGGCGCGGTTGTTTGCGTTGGCGCGATAGGTTTGGTTGCCATTGCGATGGGTAATTTTGCCAAATTTTGTAGGAGCATGGCATCAACACAACGAAAGGGTTTTGTTGTTATCGAATAGTTTCCAGGCACAACTGTCTTTTGCAAGGTTTCGAGTAAAGCGCTGCCAAATAATTTAAATACCGCATTGTCTTGGTAATGGATAAGGGCGCTATCCCCTTCAGGAAAAAATCGCGTAAATTCTTCCATTAAAAATGCGACATCTGCGAGTGAGGATGCCTTTGCTAGTTTTGCATGATAAAGCTTAATGTAATGCTCAGACGCTTGTTGAAATAAGGCTTTCCTTTTTTGCGTATTAGGGCGCGTAAATTGTTGGTTGTAATCCTGGGTATAAGTATTGACAAAGCGTTGTAATGCTCGAGGGTCAAGCGGTTGGCTTGTTGTTAGTCTTTGAAGTTCGAGCTCTTGGGAGCGATGAAAAGCTTCGATAGTCAGTTTTGGCTTGTGGTAAGTGTTATTACGTGAATTATATGAACCTAGCATATGAATATCCCCATTACCTAAAGTTGTTAAATTTTTGTTTGAATAAACAACATGTTAAATTAAGGTGGATGTAAGTAACAAGGTTAACTATCATCTGATAAAAGGGCTAAAACAGCGTGTATTTGGCAAGTTTGTGCCGATAAACGGAGTTGATAGGGTGTCTATACACAAAGTAAAGGGGTTAAAAACGGTATTAATAGCAAAAAAGCGTTGTGACGATTACCTACATCTTATTCTCGATGAATCACGCTTTGATTATCATTCGTTAAAATCGCGGGACCTATCTCACTATGATTTTGGAGGAATCGAGTGTGATGAATGATAACTTCGGTGCGGCGTTTCGCATTGGGTGTAAATTCATTGGGGCCGCCATGACGAATGTTAATGGCAGCGCCATTTTGCGCTTGATTATGCCGAAATTCACACTGATTGATAATCAGTTTTGAACCGTCTTGGACAAAAATAGCCCCTCCCGCAATAGCGTGATTATGCAAAAAGCGAACATGATTCAGCGTAATTTGTGAATGAGCAAAAATATATAACCCGCCGCCATCATCATGATAATAAATAGGGATTTGCGAGGCATATAATGGAAAATGCGTGGGATAATAAGGCGCTTGATTAGCATCACCATGTTGGATCACCAAACGATCGAGTGTGACTTTGACGCCTTTGCGAGTTATATCATTACCTGCGGTAAGCACATGCCATATGGCATAATCACCCTCTAAAATCGTCGCATTTTTCTCTATGTCAGGAGAGCGTTGTGTGCGAGTTTTTTCATGCCCCTTAAAGCCACCATAAATACTAACGCCATCAATGAGTGAAAATGTTCTCAGACAACGCTGATAATGCTTTACATCCTGTTGATAATGAGTCAATTTTTGTTTGAAAGTAATGCCAGGATTATATTGTTTTTGCGAGAAAGCGCCGCCGACGATTTGAATGTGCTGATGATTTTCCGGAGCATAGGTTTTTGTGGGGCGATACACGCCTTTTGCGACCCAAATTTCATGAATGTCTTTATCGTCTGTTGCAGCATCTAATGCCTGCTGTAAATCTTGATAGGGAGACTCCCAGCAAGACCCATTGCCATGCAATACAGATGTATTTGCATCAACACAAATGGTTTTTGCAAATAATGCTGTTGCATAACAGGTATATACCAATAAAAAGAGAAGATGCACTTTAAACATGAATAACTCTTTCAAGATTTTTATTATTATCGGTAGTTTCTTCTCAGGGTAATAGTTGGTAAAATAAGTCAATAGACACATCGTGTATCTACAACAATGAGGTAATCATGCTGAACCTTGGCCCCTTACAAGAAGAGATTTTTTTAATTGCATTACAAGATACGAATACAAGCATTGCTGAAATTGAAATGGGACTAGGTTTAGAACAATCCTTGTTATTCACCGCCATCACTCAAAACTTTCAAAATATCATTAAAGCACTCATCGCACGAGGTGAAAATTTTAATCAACGTAATGTGCTAGGCGAGACCATTGCTCATCAGGTACTCAAAGTAGGCACTAAACCCGCATTAGAATTGCTAAAAACATTGGTCATTCAGGGGCATGTTGATATCAAAGCTCAAACGGATGTTTTTTCTAACCCATTTCACTATGCTTCACAAATAACCGATCCTGAATTGCTAACGATCTGCTTCTCTATAGCAACCTCTGATTTACTCGTGGCACAAAATCAAATCGGAAGCTCTGCGCTTAGCAACGCAATTGCACGTGATAATTTCAACTTTCTTGAAATAGCAATTGCACAATTTCCTGAACTCATTAAGTTGAAACAAAACCAGACAGGCCATTTAATGTTGGCATGTGATTCATTGTTGCATGATATTGCAAATAGCAATGCACAGGGTTGCTATAACGTTTTAAAAAATAAATTTACGGATCAAATTTGGTCTGCATTGAATCAGTATCGGATTGAGGAAGCATTGCCTATCGATGTCGCTGTTTTGAAAGGACATCGAGCATTATTTCAATCATTTAAAGGTTATCGTCACGGTAGTGGTTTCCCAACGTTGAGTTGGATAGCAGCTCAGGAGGCAGCAAAAACAAATCACCCACTTCCTTATCCTCATTTACAGGATATGATAGATGATGCGCAAGAAGATCAGGCATATCAAGCAGAACTAGATAACTGGCAAGGAGAAGATCAAACAGCCGCAGAAGAGACGTATCATATAAGACACAGACGCCGAATCAGTCCTTCTTTAGCCGAAGACAACGCTACTATCATCGCCTCACCGCGCAGACGATCGTTCTAAACCTCGAATTAAAGCATTAACCGCTGCAATATCTTCAGCGGTTAATATGCCCGCTGCTTGCTTAAGTTTTAAACCTTGAAACAAATAGTTGTAACGTGCTTTCGCATGGGTTCGTTCGGCATTCAGTAAATTAGATTCAGCATCTAATACATCGACCATGGTACGGGTGCCCACTTCATAGGCAGCAAGCGTTGCTTGTAGGGCACTTTTACTCGACACAACAGTTTGGGCGAGGGCCTGTACTTCACTGATAGTCGTGAGTACACCGCGGTAGGCCTGACGAGTTGCGCTATCGGTAGAACGTTTTTGTATTTCAAGCCGTTCTTTGGCCTCACAATACCGAGCCGTTGCTTCCTGAGTACGAGAATAAACACCACCACCTGAAAAAAGTGGCACAGAAACGTTAAGGGCTAAGACTCGATTATAAACCAATTGATCAAAAGGAAACGGTGGAGCTCCCTTTGAACGTTGCAGTTGGCCTGTTAAGTCAAATTTAGGATAGTGCCCAGCCACTTGAGTGCCAATCACCGCTTTGGCTTGCAAGGTTGTTTCCATTGCCGCAATGATATCAGGATTGCTGTGCTCGGCTGTTTCTACCCAAGTTTCTTGCGCCGCAGGATTGGGTGCAAGTAAAGGCAACGGTTTGGTTGTTTGAAATAAGGTGATCTCTTTAATTGGCGTTCCGGTAATTTCACGGAGTTTTTCATATTGATCCGCAACTGCATTTTGCGCCGCAATTTCTTCAGCTACTGCTTTATCATGACGGGCTCTTGCTTCTTCAACATCGGTGATAGCAATTAAACCCACTTCAAAACGCTGTTTGGTTTGTTCTAATTGACGAGCAAAGGCTTTACGCTGTGCTTGCGTAAAATGCAGATCATCAATAGCGCCTAAAATAGCAAAATATTGCTGTGACACTCGAATCATTAACGCTTGTGTGGCGCTATAGTAGGTGGCATAAGCGCCTTTAACAACATGGCGGGCTTGATCAAGTTGTGCCCAATGCTCTGGATGATATAAAGGCTGCGTCAAATTCAAGCTATAATTTTGGGTATTATAATCGCCTTGAAATGATGCATTACTATTGATCCCGGTTGTGTTATAGCTTGCCGATAAATTAGGGATCATTTGCGCAATCGCTTGAGGTAATGATTGCTGATTGGCTTGCAAATTAGCATATGCCGCTTTCAAGGTAGGATCGCTCTCTGTTGCTAATTGATAGACTTGCCAAAGATCTTCTTCGGCTTTAGCAATGTGAACGGCACCAAAACTTGCAATAACAAATATCAAATGACGAAAACGCATAAACACCTTGTTTAAAATTGAAATTTTTCGGGTTGTGACGCATGGATAAGGCTTGGAACGACGGTTTCAAATAGGGTCGTCAAACGATAAGCATTTTGCTCTCGTGCCATCTTAATGGCCTGCATCGCTGGAGCCTGTCCACAAATGGCAAAAAGTCTTCCGTTGGGCTTAAGTTGTTGGCAGACGGCATCTGGAACACCCAAAGGATAAGAGCCTGTGATGACAATCACATCATAAGGCGCTAAATGGTCAACGCCGAGTACCCCATCTTGATGTAATGGCGTGACATTATGGCAATTCAATTGAGCAAGCAGTTGCTTTGCTTTTGCTAATAAAGGTTCATGAATTTCAACTGTAACAACACTCTGGGCTAGTTGACTCAAGCAAGCGGTAACGTATCCTGTGCCCGTACCAATTTCTAATACTTTTTCAGTGCCTGAAAAAGCCATCGCTTGTAAAGCGCGCCCAACCACTTTCGGCGCTAACATGGTTTGACCTTCTCCTAGCGGAATATCAGTATCGGTATAAGCAACCGCTTGATATTCCATAGGGACAAACAGCTCCCGAGGAATGTTGGCCATAACGGTTAAGACATCCTCGTCAAATACCTGCCAGGGTCTTATTTGCTGTGCCACCATATTATTGCGAGCGTGCATGAAATTCATTGTCATATCCAAGAAAGTTCAATAAATAAATTAAAATAATTACAAAAGATTTAGCACGCATCCTACCATACTTATTTGCGATGCGCGTAGAACCTTTCTACGTTAGACTTTGCCAGAAAATACGCACAAAAGGAGAAGTTCGTGACAAAGTGGGCTTGGTCGCCAGCTTGGCAACAAAAAGATATTGAAATTAAGCAAAAAAACTTAGTTTATGATGGTTTTTTTAAAATGACGGAATTTCATTTACGTCATCGTTGTTTTTCAGGCGAATGGAGTCCTTGGCTAGTGAGGGAGCAGATCCGTCGTCAAGATGCTGCAGCCATTTTATTAGTCGATTTAACCCATGAAACGTTAGTCATGGTCGAACAAATACGGATTGGTTTACTGGGCACATTAGAAAAGAGCCCTTGGATGTTAGAGATCGTGGCAGGTTTATTGGAGCCTGGTGAAAGTGCAGAAGAAACGATTCGTCGCGAAGCGCAAGAGGAAGCACATTGTCAGGTAAGCCATTTAGTGAAAATTGGGGAGTTTTATAATACGCCAGGGGGTTTTGCAGAGAAAACCATGTTGTTTTGTGCTCAAGTAAACCAACCTCAAATGGAGGAAGGAGGTGTGCATACGGAGCATGAAGACATTCGCATTCATGTCTTGCCCATCCAGGATGTATTAACGGCTTGGGAGCAAGGCGCATTTGCATCCAGTGCTTCCACGGTTATCGCCTTACAATGGTTAAAAGAGAAGATGAGCAATCGACAACTTGCGTCTATACTCAAACCATGAATTTTAATGCATACATGGCTTGCTGCAGCGCTAATTATCAGCGGATGCGTCAATTGCTCCCAAAGGAGTATGACATTGGGGACGCATTTCGGTGGGATTTAGGTGCGGTAGGGCTTTTTGAAGTTATTTTAGAAACTCGACAAACATATACTGATGTTTATCGAGTTGCTTATCGTGCGTTACAAAATTCTAGATGGTTAACAAACTTTGTCGTGCAGTTAAAATTATATCATGACGCCTCCTTAGCAGAGGTGACCGCTTATTTGACCCCCCAAGGCACTATGCAACTCTTTTCTGAGCCGGCCCCAAATAAACTACCTTACTGGGAAAAATGGCAAATGAATCATTTAGTTTGTGATGCATTGCTATGCTGTTTAAACCATCAAGGTACGTGATAACTTTCCTTGGAATGATCCACTGCCAATAAAAAAGTCATTGCGAGACTTCTGCAAAAATGGTATTCACCAAAAAGCTAACGTAAACCGTAGGTTACAAATATTTATTAGTTGAATAACAAAAAATCAAAATGGCAAAACAAGCATATAACGCAGAAGCGATTGAAGTATTAAGTGGGTTAGATCCTGTTCGTAAACGTCCTGGCATGTATACCGATACAGCAAGGCCGAATCATTTGGCACAAGAAGTCATTGATAATAGTGTCGATGAAGCACTAGCAGGGCATGCGGATGAAATTACGGTCATCCATTACAAAGATGGTTCTTTAAGTGTTAAGGATAATGGCCGTGGTATGCCAGTTGATAAACACCCGGAGGAAAAATTATCGGGAGTTGAACTGATTTTAACCCGTTTGCATGCAGGGGCTAAATTCTCCGACAAAAGTTACAATTTTTCAGGTGGATTACATGGCGTCGGTGTTTCGGTAGTGAACGCATTATCGAAAAAACTAGAGGTTATTGTTTTTCGCGACGGCCAAGAGTATCAGATGACCTTCAAAGATGGTGAGGTCAATACACCCCTTAAAAAAACGGGAACAGTGCCAAAGAAAGAAACAGGTACTATTATTCGTTTTTGGCCTGATCATAAATATTTTGATAATGGCAAATTCTCTATTTCCAAGTTGTGTCACATTTTAAAAGCCAAAGCCGTCTTATGTCCTGGACTGCGTATCAACTTTCAAGAAGAAGGAGGGGAATCGCAAACTTGGTATTATGCTGATGGTTTAAGCGCTTATCTCTTAGAAAGCATGCAAGATAAAGTGTGTTTACCACAAGAGCCGTTTGCAGGAGATTTTGCTTCGGATGCCGAAACGGCAACTTGGGCAGTCATTTGGTTACCCGATGGCGGTGAAGGCTTACAAGAAAGTTATGTTAACTTAATTCCCACGGCATTAGGCGGTACCCATGTAAACGGGTTACGTAGTGGTTTGGCCGAAGCGATGCGAGAATTTTGTGAGACCCGTAATTTATTGCCAAGAGGCATTAAATTGGCACCCGAAGATGTGTGGGAACGTGCTCAATATGTATTGTCTGTCAAAATGCGTGAACCACAATTTTCAGGACAAACCAAAGAACGTTTAGCTTCCAGACAATGTGCCGCTTTTGTTTCGGGTGTTGTCAAAGATGCTTTTAGCTTATGGCTGCATCATCATGTTGAACAAGGTGAAGAATTAGCACAACTTGCGATTCAAGCTGCTCAAACTAGGTTGCGCCAAGGCAAAGCCGTTGCTCGTAAAAAACTGACACAAGGGCCTGCATTACCTGGCAAACTGGCAGATTGTTCCAGTCAAGATCCCTTGCGCAGCGAATTATTTTTAGTGGAAGGAGATTCTGCGGGCGGTTCAGCAAAGCAAGCTCGAGATCGCGTATTTCAAGCAGTCATGCCACTTCGCGGCAAAATTCTCAATACTTGGGAAGTGGATGTTAACGAAATTCTGTCCTCACAAGAGGTGCATGATATTGCGGTTGCCATTGGACTCGATCCAGGTAGCGAAGATTTGAGCAAATTGCGCTATGGCAAAGTTTGTATTTTGGCAGATGCTGATTCTGATGGACAGCATATTGCTACCTTATTATGTGCATTATTCTTGAAGCACTTTCCCAGTTTGGTGGATAAAGGCCATGTTTTTGTCGCAATGCCGCCACTTTATCGAATCGATATTGGCAAAGAAGTTTATTATGCCTTAGATGATGATGAAAAAGATGGCATTTTAGATAGAATCAAAGCTGAAAAGAAAAAAGGGAAAGTCAGCATTCAACGCTTTAAAGGGTTGGGTGAAATGAATCCCATGCAATTGCGAGAAACAACGATGGCAAGAGATACGCGCCGTCTATTGCAATTACATGTCCCTAATCCTGAGGCTGCTAATACAATGCTAGACATGTTATTAGCTAAGAAGCGATCAACCGATCGTCGGCAATGGCTAGAAAACAAAGGCGATTTAGCAGAGATCAATATTTAACAGTAATTCTTGGAATCCCTACATGGTGAGACAAAATAAACCAATGAGGGATTATTAAGGGGGAGAATTGACAATCTCCCCCTTAATTGCAAGCAAAAGCTAAGCTTTTGCGCAGTATATTAATGCAGGAAGCAATTCTCATCGAGAATTGCTGATATTTAACCAGCAATTAAATTTTAAGAGAAGTTGCATGAGCCAAAGCAATGTTATTTCCTTTGAAGGCGTAGAACGTCAGCCTATCGAAGTCTTTACTGAAAAAGCCTATCTTGATTACTCGATGTACGTCATCATGGATAGAGCGTTGCCCCATCTTGCTGATGGTTTGAAACCCGTTCAGAGACGCATTATTTATGCGATGTCAGAACTGGGTTTAAATGCAATGGCAAAATATAAAAAATCGGCACGTACGGTGGGTGACGTGTTGGGTAAGTTTCATCCGCATGGTGATAGTGCTTGCTATGAAGCGATGGTGCTATTAGCACAGCCATTCTCTTATCGTTATCCATTAATTGATGGGCAAGGTAACTGGGGATCGCCAGATGATCCTAAATCCTTTGCCGCGATGCGTTATACAGAAGCAAAACTAGCAAAATTTGCTGAAATCTTTTTAGCAGAGCTAGGCCAAGGAACGGTTGAATGGGCTCCTAACTTTGATGGAACGTTGGAAGAACCCAAAACACTTCCCGCAAGATTACCCACTATTTTACTGAATGGTACGACGGGTATTGCGGTTGGGATGGCAACGGATATTCCACCGCATAATCTGAGAGAAATTGTTGACGCTTGTATTCACATCTTAAAAAATCCTAAATCGAAGGTGCAGGATTTAATGCAATTTGTTCCTGGGCCTGATTTTCCAACTGATGCGGAAATCATTACGCCTGCGGATGAAATTAGGAAAATCTATGAAACCGGGCAAGGCACGATTAAGATGCGTGCCAAAATTATGCATGAAGATGGTACCATTATTGTCACGGCTTTACCTCATCAAGTGTCAGGCGCAAAAGTTTTAGAGCAAATTGCGGCACAAATGCAGGCGAAAAAATTACCGATGGTTGAAGATTTACGAGATGAGTCTGATCATGAGAATCCTACTCGACTTGTTATTGAACCCCGTTCTGCGAAAATTGACAAAGAAGCGTTAATGTCACATTTGTATGCCACAACAGATTTAGAACGCACCTATCGCGTGAATATGAATGTGATTGGTTTAAATGGACGTCCGCAAGTTAAGAATTTATTAGAATTATTAACAGAGTGGTTGGTCTTTAGAACAGAAACTGTTCGTAAACGTTTGCAGTATGAGCTTGAAAAAGTAAAATCGCGTTTGCATATCTTAGACGGTTTGTTAATTGCATTTTTAAATATTGATGAAGTCATTGCCATTATCCGTCATGAAGACAATCCCAAAGCGGTATTGATGAAGCGTTATGCGCTATCGGATATTCAAGCAGATGCAATTTTAGATTTAAAATTACGTCACTTGGCCAAATTGGAAGAGCAAAAAATCAAAGGTGAACAAAAAGAATTAGCAGCAACTCGTGATAAATTGCAACAAACGTTGGATTCTGAGACAAAGCTCAAAACCTTAGTGCGCAAAGAATTAGAACAAGATGCACAAACTTTTGGTGATGCAAGACGCTCGCCGCTTGTGGTGCGTGAGCAAGCGCAGGCACTCAAAGAAACTGACAGAGCACCAGCAGAACCGGTTACCATTATTCTGTCTAATATGGGTTGGGTACGCCAAGCCAAAGGTCATGAAGTTAAGGGCGCTGATCTCAGTTACAAAGCGGGTGATGGTTTCTTTATGCAAGTGCCTGGTAAAAGCACGGAATTTGTTTATTTCTTAGATTCGACAGGGCGTAGTTATGCGCTGTTACCTCATACGTTGCCTTCAGCAAGAGGGCAAGGTGAGCCATTAACTGCCAAGCTGAAGCCACCAGCGGGTGCTACCTTTGTAGGAATGCTGAGTATTCCTTTACAAGAGAAGGTGCTATTGCTTGCTAATAACGGTTATGGCTTTATTACTAAAGTAGAAGAATTAGCAACCAAAAATCGCAGTGGCAAAGCCTTGTTGAAAGTTGCGAATGATGCAAAAGCATTAGCGCCTCTGATCTTAAATGCCAATGATACCCGTTTGGCTTTGTTAAGCGATGATGGGCGATTATTAGTGGTTGATTTAAGTGATGTGCCCGAAATGACTAAAGGTAAGGGCATGAAGATTGCGCAGGTATTGGCAGGTAAATCAGGTCCCGAAGAAATGATTATTGCTTGTTGTGCATTCTCACACAAAGACAGCCTTATGTTACAAGCAGGGCGTAAACAGCTCGTTTTAAAACCAAAAGAGCTGGATGAGTATTTGTCAGAACGTGGTAAGCGTGGTCAGAAACTGCCTAAAGGTTTTACCCAAGCAACCATTCTCAGCTCTATACCCAAAGGCTAGCGTAAATGGTGAGCTAAAGAATGGCTCACCGTTTCATAGGCCACTTGTAAGGCCGGTGCAACAAGATAATTCCAAGTAGGTTTTGCAATCAACCAAGCTGCGTCGATTGCAAGGCCTGTTTTAAGCCCTTCTACAGCCGTTCCTAGCGTGCATCGTAGTGTATCTGAAAAGGTTAAAGGTGCCCGTTGATTGGTGGGATTACCATTCGCATCGAGCTTTGGACAACCCAGAAAATACACGGCACCAAGACCAACTGCGGCCCCAATAAGCACGGCTTCATCTGTTGCCCACCCATTATCCAGGGGGCTTGAATGATAAAGCGCATTTAACTGATTAAGCAGTTGCATCATCATAAGATTTTCTCAATGTACTTACATCTAAATTCATTTAACTGGAAGGAGTATAGCAAAATGACTCATCGTAAGCATGGTTTGGGAGACCTTTGGTCTTGCGGAGGGCGAGTTTTGTCGCTTTATCGCATTTTATTGGTATTTGTATTCTCTTTGGTAGGTTGGCGACTGTCACCGATACCATTTCGTTCTAAAAATTCTTGAACCTCATTTTCAGAATCAGGATCCATCCCTAAAGCTTGCCATTGTAAGCGGACGCTAGCAGGAACAGAAAGACCGAATTCAATATCTTGATCAAGATTTGAACCTGATAATTCAATTAATTGTGTTAATGTTCCTTCGTAGGGTGAGTTTTTACCTTGACGTTCAAGGTTAACGCGTTCTTGCAAATCAGGGTTATTGGCAATTGCATAGGCAGAGGCTTTTAGCATTGCATCAATGCCTTTTTGTAGATCATCTTTGTCTTTTTCAGAAATATCTTTTTTGAGTTGTGATAATTTATTCGCTGTATCCACGATGGTTTTAATGATGCTGAAATCTTTTTCGACCATGAGTTTATTTTTTTCCTGCGGTGAGATAGCAAGATCGTATGCTGGCGTGTAGGCAGATGAGGGGTCATCATTGGTCGCCATCATGCCTCCTTTGGATATTGCATACTCTTATTAAGCTAGTGTAACGCAAAAATAAGTGAAATGGATTGCACCTACACGATTACAAGAGGGGATTTGCATGTGTTGGTTCGGAGGGTTGTGCAAATAATAACTGCTCTAGTAAGAATTCGACACCAAATTGTTGATAGCATGGGGATAAACTGTAATTTTTTTGTAATAAGGTAGGATAGATTTTATGTTCAAAAGCAATGGAGATTTCTTGTCCTGATTTAAAAGGTAATAAAGGCGTAATTAAGGTTTTAGGTTTACTATGAAGAGGCTCCTCAGCTAATAAAAGTGTTGGGGTTGGGTGTTGCGTCTCTTCAAAGAAAGCATGAACGGCAAGAATTTGCTGACTTAAAATTTTTACCCCAAATAGTATGGTATTATCCTTTTCATGGCGCAGCCATCGAATAGTGCCAATGATCCAAGTTTTTTTCTGATCAGCTGATTCTTTCTGAACAGCGATAATCTCGCCGCATTGTAATTGTGGCGGAATTTCTTCTGACCATTGTAAACAATATCCGCCTTCACTTTGATCAATTAATTCACAGTGATAATTTCGATAAGATTGAGAACTTTGTTCTTGTTGATCCTCTGATAGATCAATAACTTCTAAATCATATAAAGTTTCACTCATACCTTCAGAGGCTAAATGATGTTCACTAATAAACCAATGACAAGCAGATATCCCTAAGCAAACAGGGATGATGCCATGCATTTTATCTCTTTGTTGTGTTCTTCCTTTTACGTATTGCCAAGTGCTCAATATAGACTCTATAAATGTTTGAGGAAGCATTTGTTCTGCATCGAGAAAATAATGAGAAGTTTTGTTTTCGTTAGGAATCGTTTTGTCTAACAATAATTTTTCAAGTCGCAAGGTAATTTTATCAAGAATTAAGATAAAGCTGTTGCTAGACGGATTGGGATGTAAGGCAGAATAAAGGGGGGGCGTATCAAGCTCCATATCCAGAATATATAAGCCAGATGAATTTTCATTCAGAGGCTTCAGTACTAGAAGTGGTGCCCATACCTCCAAAGCATAGATTAAATTAGAAATTTCTGATTTAGCTAATCGATAAGGATTGGAAATAACGAATAATAAGCAATTTTTATAAAGATCATCTAAGGTTTTGAAACGTGTTTGCCATTCAATCCATTTGTTCAAAGCTTTATTATGAATCCGTTTCTTTTGTGCTAAAAGATATAATGTATGTAGTTCATTCCAAATGCCTGGGGGCGGTTCGCGATGTTGTTTATAAGCATCAAAAAGCATTTTTTCACAACAAATCATGGCGTTGTATAAAGACGCAATTAATATCTTTTTCTTGAAAAACAAAGAATTTGATGATTGATTAATAATAATTTTATATTCATTCAACATTTCAAAATATAAAGCATTAACAAGATTTGCAATCAATTGTTGTTTTGCTGAAAGGACTTCTCGTTCTGCATGTAATTTAGCTAAGACTTCTCCAAGATAACTTAGTGTCGGCCGCAAATGAGAAATCAGCGTAAATCGCTCGCGTGTTTTTAATGGCGTTTGATGCAGATCTTGTAAGAAAAGATATAAGGCTTGTGCGCTGGAGGCTAAATTAGATAAAGGTAATTGACGGCGCCATGTATCGACATCAGTAAGGTTAAAATTGTGTTGTGGGACATGATTTTCCTTTTGTACAGGAAAAATAAGTCCATCGCGGCTTTTAATGAATTCCATAGTGATATCCTAGCCTTCATATATGAAGTATAGGAATTAACGGCTATTTTGTTAACTCTCAAATTGAGAAACTGTGAGTGTTTCCAGCGGAATTTTACAGAAAGCGTTTGGTAGCTCTTTGACAAATTTGGGTACGAGGTAACCCGGGAGGCTTTCTCGTAATGCTTGTTGAAGATGTTGAGCTTTGGCAAGAGAAATTTCAAAGTGTTCACTGCCTGCTACTTTATCTAGCATATGTAAATAATAAGGCATGATCCCTGATTTAAATAATGCTAATGATAAATTTTTCAGGCATTCAACATTATCATTGATATCTCGCAACAGAACCGACTGGTTTAAGACCTGTATTCCTTGTTTTCTTATTTTTGCGACACCCTCAGCTATTTGAGGAATGAGTTCTCTGGCATGGTTAATATGATAGACAATCGTTGTATGAAAACGATTATCTAATGTTGCTAATAGTGTTGAGGTAATACGTTCTGGGATCACAACCGGCAAACGCGTATGAAAACGCAATAATTCAATATGGCGAATTTTGGCAAGTTCTTGTAAAAAAGCAGACAAGGTTTTATCACTTGCCATTAAAGGATCCCCGCCACTTAAAATAACTTCAAATACGTCGGGTTGATTTTCAAGATAACTGAAAATAGCATCCCATTGCCGTCCCGGGTTATTTTTCTTATAGGGAAAGTGGCGTCTAAAGCAATAACGACAATGAATAGCACAGCTACTGGTGAGCGTGATGAGCACTCTTGAGGGATATTTATGTAAAAGACCGGGTACTGGATTAAAACGAGCTTCTTGTAATGGATCGGTAGAATATTTGTTTGATGAATGGCTTTCTTCAGGGGTGCTCAGTACTTGGCGAAGCAAGGGATCATTAGGGTCTGCTTTTCGCATCCGACGCACAAAACTCTCTGAAACACGTAAAGGGAATTGTTTATCCCATTGCCATGCAATGTCTTTTTCCGACAGATCAAGCATCTGAAGAAGGGTGGTTGGATCCGTTATCATTTGCCGTAGCGCTTGCTGCCAGTCAGGTTGTTGTTGCAAGACAAGAGGTTGGGTTATCATGGGCGTCTTCAAAAAGCCCAAAGTATAAACTAAAGCGCAAGCAACACACAAAAAATCAGGTGATTAATGGCAACATATAGTACCAATGAGTTTCGTCCCGGGTTAAAAATCATGCAGGATAATGATCCGTGCACCATCATCGAAAATGAATTTGTTAAACCAGGCAAAGGCCAAGCATTTAATAGAACCAAGTTCCGCAACTTAAAAACGGGGCGTGTGCTTGAAAAAACCTTTAAATCAGGTGACACGGTTGAGGCTGCGGATGTCGTGGATGTTGAAATGCAATTCTTGTATTTCGATGGTGAACATTGGCATTTCATGGTACCTGAATCTTTCGAACAACATGAGATGAATGCAAAAGTGGTTGATGAAACAGCAAAATGGCTGAAAGAGCAAGATATTTGCATTGTGACCTTATGGAATGGTTCCCCCTTATCCGTGGCGCCTCCTAATTTTGTGACATTAGCCATTACCGAGACCGATCCAGGTTTACGAGGTGACACTTCAGGCGGTGGTACTAAATCTGCCACGTTAGAAACCGGTGCTGTCATTCGCGTACCGCTGTTCTTAGAAATTGGTGATAGTGTGAAAGTTGATACTCGTAATGCAGAGTATGTTTCACGAGCAAAATAGTGAGTATTGACTGGCAACCAAGCGCGTCACTTTCCAGGTTAAAAGAGCGCGCTGATTTTTTGCGTGATATACGACATTTTTTTGCCAAGCGCGAGATCATGGAAGTCGATACGCCATTGCTTTGTTTTGGCGTAGCGACCGATCCAGGGCTGCAAGCTTTTGCTGTTAATGTCAGTGCTCAAAAGCCTTCATTTCGTTATTTACAAACTTCCCCTGAATACGCCATGAAACGTTTGGTTGCTGCAGGCAGTGGTCCTATTTATTATTTAGGAAAAGCATTTCGGGCAGAAGAAGTCGGGCGCAAGCATAACCCTGAATTTACCATGTTGGAGTGGTATCGTCCTGCTTGGGATCATCTTGCTTTAATTGCAGAAGTCGATGAGTTAATGCAAGAGCTATTGGGAACATTACCTGCGCAAGTGGTTACTTACGCAGATTTATTTCTACATTATTTTAATATTCAACCACACCTTGCTGAACTATCGCAATTACAAGCTGCGGCCATTGCCAAACAATGGGTGGCCGCGACAGACTTGCCGGAATTAGATAAGGATGGTTGGTTAGATCTTTTGATGAGCCATGGTATTGAGCCTTATCTTGGGCAAGAACGCCCCTTAGTGGTAACCGATTATCCTGCATCTCAAGCGAGTTTAGCAAAGACGAGAATGATTGAACAAACCGTGCCTTTTCAAGTGGCCGAACGCTTTGAATTTTATTTTAAAGGGATTGAATTAGCGAATGGTTACCATGAATTATGTTGCGCAAAAGAGCAAGCTGCGCGCTTTGAAGAGGATTTGACCAAAAGAAAGGCCTTTGGTTTGGCAGAGCTTCCTATCGATCATTATTTGTTAGCAGCTTTACAAGAAGGATTTCCTCCCTGCGCAGGGGTTGCATTGGGCGTTGATCGTTTATTGATGTTAAAGGTCAATGAGAAAGACATTGCGAAAGTGTTGCCTTTCGCATGGGCTGGGGCTTGAATAAGCCAGTAAGGTTAGTGAACGCCTGGCGCCATACGGTGACAGTATTTGTGCTCTTCTTCTTCTCGCTGCTTCTGTAAACCACAAGGCATTGGCATTGATTTTCTGGCCAAGGAAGATGCGCCTGGCAAATAAGTGCGTCCTGCTTCAAAGGTGGCTTGTAGATTGAGTGAAGGCATATGGGGAAATTCGTGCGCTTGGCCATTGAGGATTGCCATCAGTAGTTGAATCGTATAAGGCTGCTCTTTACTTTGTTGGCCAGCAGCGGGTTTGGGTTGTAGAGTAGGCTTAGTTTCAGTGTTTATTCTTTCAACCCGCGGACACAATTTATCGAAAAGATTCTTAGCTAAGCTTCTTTGGCCGGCATTAATATCATCAAAGAATTCATCGTTAAGAATGACATTAACCGCCGCAAAGGAAGATTCGATAAAATGATCGTTGATTTTATCCGGTGATACAACTTTCAAACCAATTGGCTTGAGTAATGGATTTAAAGCGCGCTTTAGCAAGGGGAATACACATTCACGAATGGTTGCTGCCATGGCTTCTTTGGAAGCTTCTACCAGGTTGCTGTCATCATTCCTGATATTAGGAAACAATTCTTCCAACTTTTGAGTCAAAGCTTTAGGCCCACGGTTGAGCGCCCAAAGACACATCAATGCTGGGCTATTATCACAGTCATTATGCTGATTGATATTAATTTTAGAGGCAAGAACACGAACACGCTCCGTTTGAGCGTGAGCGATGGCATAACAGAATTGCACTTGCTGTGGCGTCATTCCTTTCCCCTTGGTTTTCAAAAAAGGAAATCATGGCAGAAACTGACCGATCCGCTGGCCAACGACAATTCGAGAATCTTGGGAATATTCCTTTTCCCATCGCAAGTTCTCAGCAAACAACATAATTACAGTAGAACCGAGAGAAAAATAACCCATTTCTTCGCCTTTGTCTAACACTATATGCTGCTCTTGCGTTTGAGGGTATTGAATATGAAGCGGTTCTTTGTTTCTTTGCGAGCTAATATGGCCTGCCCAGCGAGTCGCAATGTTGCCAACAATCATGGCGCCAACGAGCACCATTGCAAATGGCCCCTCTTGATTTTTAAAGAGAGAAACCACGCGTTCATTGCGAGCAAAGAGCTGATCGACATGTGTGGCTGTTAGTGGGTTAACCGAAAATAAATCGCCAGGAAGGTAAGACATTCGTTCTAAAGTACCAAGGCATGGCATATGAACACGGTGATAATCTTTAGGAGCAAGATAGATGGTGGTGAAATGTCCATTTTGAAATGGTTTAGGATCGATATCACCGCCTAAGAGTGCGCTAACGCTGTAAGAATGATTTTTAGCTTGTACTAAGGTACCGTTTTCAATTCGGCCGATTTGGCTAATCACACCGTCACAAGGGGCGCAAACCGCATTAGGCGTATGATCAACAGGGCGCAATTCTGGTTTAAGGTGACGGATAAAGAAATCATGGAAAGAAGGATAGGCTGTGGCGTCTTGTTCTATCGCTTCTTGCATATTGATGCCATAGAGCCGAATAAAGCGTTGAATCGCCCAATTTTTAAACCATGGGATTTGGCAATGCGATAACTTGCCATAGCACCATGAAATAAAATGTTGTGGTAAATAATTTTGACGCCAAACTTCAAACGGAACTTGCACAATAAACCTCTGTTACAATTTAGATTGCATAAAATTAGCTATCGAACTGTATCACAATGAAATTCAATTTGCATCTTCTTCGATTATTTTTCCGTTCGATCAGCCAGTAGGGCATGGTAATTTTCAAGCCGAAAAGCGGGTATCTGCTGGTTTTTGATAGCAGTGAGTAAAGCGCATCCTGGCTCACTTTGATGCTCACAATTTCGAAATTGGCACCTCCCTAAAAAGGGGGCAAACTCAGTGTAACTTTCAAGAATATCGGCTTTGCTAAGATGGAGTACTTTAAATTGGTGAATGCCTGGCGAATCAATAATATTTCCACCTTCTGGTAAGTGATAAAGGCGGGTGGCAGTGGTGGTTTGGCGACCTAAACGTTCATTGTGTGAAAGCGTTTGAATCGTTGCTTTGGCATCCGGGAGCAACGTTGTGAGTAAAGAAGATTTTCCAACGCCCGATTGGCCAACTAAGATGCTAGTGTTGTGATTTAACTGCGCACGTAATTCATCGAGTCCAACCTTAGTTTTGTTGCTTACCTTTATGAAAGGATAACCAAGCTGCGCATAAGCTTCTATTCTGGCTGCTAGTGCATCGTGTTGGGGGGATGAAAATAAGTCCCATTTATTGATCACAATCGTGACAGGTAATTGCAAATGATGGGCAACAACAAGATAGCGATCGAGAGTGGTTGCTTGCGGAATAGGCGTTAATGCAAGTACGACGATCATGCGATCAACGTTGGCAACAACCGGTTTTGTGGTGTGCTTGTAGGGCTTGGTAATGACCGAATGCCGCTCTTTGCAGGCAACCACGATGCCAGTATGCTCATCGATCGGTTGCCAAATAACATTATCTCCGGTTACCAGCGTACCTAGATTTTGACGAAGCTTACATTGAAAAAGTTGTCCGCTTGCGTTTTCCACAATCAAAGTGGTTCCGTAGTGCGCGACTAAAAGGCCAGGTTGTTCCAGGCTATGCCCCTCTTCTGCTCGGGAGAGACGTTCAGCTTGGATCTTTTTTTGCCGCTTAATTTGCCGGTGAGTGAGTCTATTTTTTGTCATATTCCCTATACTAATTTATTCTATGCCTTATGTCGCTAGTATAAGTCAGTTTATACTCTTCACAGTAATTTTGACGGGGCTATATCCCTGAAAGGACAGATCATGAATGAAAAACTAAGCAATTTAATTTGGATAGACCTTGAGATGACTGGCTTAGATACCCAGAATGATCAGATCATTGAAATCGCAACGCTGATTACTGATAGCCAATTAAATGTGCTCGCTGAAGGCCCAAACTTGGCAATTCACCAAAGTGATGAGATTTTGGCAAAAATGGACGAATGGAATACCAAGCAACATAAACAATCAGGATTAACGGAACGCGTTCGTAAAAGCACCATTACCCTTGAAGAAGCGCAACAAAGAACATTGGCTTTTGTTTCGCAATATACTTCACCACGATCATCCCCAATGTGTGGAAACACGGTCTGTCAGGATCGTCGTTTTTTGCATCGTTTAATGCCAAGTTTAGAAGCTTATTTTCATTATCGGCATTTAGATGTCAGTACGGTAAAAGAGCTGGCAAAAATGTGGGCACCTACTGTTTTCAAAGGGCTTAACAAAGAATCTAAACATCTAGCCTTAGATGATATTAAAGAGTCTATTGATGAGCTGCGATATTATCGCGATCATTTTTTTCATCTTGAAGATAAAGGGAGTCAGTCTTCATGACAGAATTACCTCTTGCGCTCTATCGAGGACAAGATGTTAAAGCATTAGACCGACTTGCAATTCAAACAGAAAATATTTCTGGTTACCAATTAATGAATCGCGCAGGCCTTGTGCTATGGCAAATACTACAAACGCGCTGGTCGAATGTGAAAAAGATTATCGTCTTTTGTGGTAATGGTAATAATGGGGGCGATGGTCTTATTTTAGCGCGTTTAGCAAAAGATCATGGGCTTGATGTCACGGTTTATGAAATACAAAAGCCAAACGAGAACAGCACGCTTGAGGCAACACAAGCGCGTCAAGATTGGCTAGCAAGAGGGAATATAACACTTTATTCAGGCCAATCTCTTGACGGTGATTTAATTATCGATGCAATGCTAGGGACTGGTGCAAGAGCGCCGTTAGCCCCGCAATTCCAAGAAGCGATTCATCAGATCAATCGAAGTCGTCTATCTGTGTTAGCGGTTGATTTACCTTCTGGCTTACATGCTGATACGGGAAATAATCTGGGAGCAGTCATTCGAGCCGATATGACGGTCACTTTCATTGGCTTGAAAGTGGGATTATTTCTTAAAGAGGCTATTGATAATGTAGGCGAGATTATCTTTGATGATTTAAGTATTCATCAATCACTTTATGCCAATATCAAACCCTGTGCTTGGCGTTTAACCCACGAGCAAGTGATGAGTGCATTAAAGAAACGCCCACTGTCTAGTCATAAAGGACATTTTGGGCACGTTGCTGTTATTGGGGGCGGCATCACCGGATACAGTGGTGCCCCCGCATTAGCAGGGGAAGCTGCAATGCGTGCTGGAGCAGGATTAGTTTCTGCCGTAGTTGCCCCAGAAAGTTTACCTTTACTTGCACGTTCGCCACGTGAATTGATGTGTTATGGTCCTGAAAAAGTAAAAGAATGCGAAACACTGTTTACGCGTGCAACCGTATTTGTCGTCGGCCCCGGGTTGTCGCAAACCGCTTGGGGAAAACAATTTTTTCAAGCGACTTTAACACAAAAAAAACCGATGATAGTTGATGCTGATGGATTAAATTGGTTAGCGCAATATCCGCAAAAATCAATGCATTGGATCTTAACGCCGCACCCTGCAGAAGCAGCCAGATTATTAAATTGTTCTGTTGAACAAGTTCAAGCAGATAGATTACAAGCGGCTATCGATATACAGCAACGTTATGGTGGCGTTATTGTGCTCAAAGGAGCAGGTACCGTCATTATTTCAGAATCGGGGGAAGCGGTAATTAACCCAGGTGGCTATCCTGCGTTAGCAACAGCAGGAACAGGAGATGTCTTAGCGGGTTTAATCGGTGGCTTATTAGCACAAGGGCTTTCTCCGATGCAAGCTGCATTATTAGGGGTGAGTACTCATACACAAGCGGCATTGATTGAACAATCGTTTGGCGAACGTGGCATGATAGCCAGTGATTTACTGCTCCATATTCGCACCTTATTAAATACATTTGATACACAATGAAGCATTTAACATTGCAATATAAAATAGATAGCTCATCAGCTATGGAGTTGTTGGGAAATGATTTAGCTAAAGCTTTGCCTAACGGTGGTATTGTTTATTTGCAAGGAGATTTAGGGGCAGGTAAAACAACATTCGTGCGAGGTTTTCTGCGCGCACTAGGTTATGAACAGACCGTAAAAAGTCCAACTTATACTTTGGTTGAACCTTATGAATTTAATCAAGTTGTTGTTTATCATTTCGACTTATATCGACTTAGCTCAAGTGATGAATTAGAAGGTATCGGGATCCGAGATTATTTTCATGCAAATGCTATTTGCCTGGTAGAGTGGCCGCAAAAAGGTGCACCTCTTTTACCGGAACCGGATCTGACATTAGTGATACAAATTATTGAAAACAAACGTCTTGTGGAAATTAAAGCAAATAACAACAGGGGAAATGATGCGTTACAAACATTGGGTCGCAGCATTACTACTGACAATCAGTAGTTCGTCGGTATGGCCCGCGCAAAAAATAGAAAGTTTAAGAGTGTGGGCTTCCCCGGAGAGTACACGAATTGTTTTGGATTTATCTGGCGAAGTTAAATACAAATTATTTATTTTAGAAAACCCATATCGTGCTGTGCTTGATATAGCAGATACCGAGCTCAAATCTAAATTAGATGAAACGATGCTAGAAGGTTCTGGCATTAAGCGAGTGCGTTATGCTCATGAAAATGGTAGAGTCAGAATTGTTTTTGATTTAGATTCAAAGGCAACAGCGAACAGTTTTATTTTGTCTCCCAATCAATCTTATAACCATCGTTTAGTGGTGGATTTAGCACAAGCTATCAAAACACCAGCTATCGTAAAAGCGGATGCAAAAAAATATTCGACCAGAGAATTCATTGTTGCTATTGATCCTGGACATGGTGGCGATGACACAGGCGCAATAGGTTTAAAAAAGAAACTTCGTGAAAAAGATGTTGTCTTTGCTGTCTCTAAGAAATTGGAAGCTTTAATTAATGCTCAAAAAGGCATGCGTGCTTATTTGATTCGCTCTGGCGATTATTATGTGGGCTTGCGAAAAAGAATGAGTTTAGCCAGAGAGCAAGGTGCAGATTTGTTTATTTCGGTGCATGCCGATAGTTTTAACGATCCAAGAGCAAGCGGTGCTTCTGTCTATGTGTTATCCGAAAAAGGGGCAAGTAATGAGGCTTCTAGATGGCTCGCTGAAAGAGAAAACCGGGCAGACTTAGTGGGTGGAATCAGTTTAGAAGATAAGGGAGATGTACTGGCTTCGGTATTGTTAGATCTGTCACAAACAGCAAGTCGAAATGCCAGTCAAGAATTAGCAGCTCAGCTTATTGCTAATCTGGGGAAAGTGACGGATCTTCATCATAAGTCAGTGCAACGTGCAGGTTTTATGGTTTTAAAGTCACCTGATATCCCATCGGTATTGGTAGAATTAGGATTCATTTCTAATCATAAAGGAGAAGAGAAATTAGCTCATGCCACGCATCAGCAAGCATTAGCGAATGCGTTACTTACCGGAATTAAGTCTTATGCAGCCAAACGCTCAGCGCCTGTTAAGCATGATGATTCTAATATGGCGCATAGGAATAATAGAGAAGAAGTATTGGCATCTCGATAATGATGAAAAGAATATCACAGTTAAGCAGTGTTTTAGCTAATCAAATTGCTGCAGGAGAAGTTGTAGAAAAACCGGCTTCTGTTGTTAAAGAATTAGTTGAAAACAGCTTAGATGCAAACAGCACGTTGATTGAAATTGATATAGAAGGTGGAGGCATCCATCTTATCCGTGTCAGAGATAACGGCGAAGGTATTGTCAAAGAAGATTTGTCGCTTGCTTTTGCTCGTCATGCAACCAGTAAAATTAGCTCGGTTGTGGATTTGAATGCGATTGTTACATTAGGTTTTCGTGGAGAAGCGCTGGCTAGCGTTGCTTCAATTTCACGCTGCCGATTATCTTCAAAAGCTTATGGCAAAGAAGAGGCTTGGCAAATTCAGCTGTCAGGTGATATGACTCCAATCATTCATCCCGTAGCCCATACGCAAGGTACAACCGTTGAAATTGCGGATTTATTTTATAATACTCCTGTGCGACGTAAATTTATTCGTAGCGAGAAATCAGAATTTCAAGCGATTGATGATACGGTCAAGCGTTTAGCGCTGAGTTATCCAACCGTGACTTTTCGTTTAGCCCATCAAGGCCGGCAGTGCCGTCATTATCCAGGTGTTTCTACTTTAACGAAAGAAGCTTCTCGGATAGAAAAAATTTGCGGCCAAACTTTTATCAATCATGCTTTAAAGATTGAACTGGAGGCGCATGGTTTAGGATTGCGAGGTTGGTTAGGAAAGCCTGAATTACTGAAACGTCAAGCAGACTGTCAGTATTTTTTTGTTAATCAACGTATGGTTAAAGATAGATTATTAAATCATGTGATTAAAACGCTATATCTTCAACAACTAGGCTTGGATGAAGGGACACATCCTAGTTATGTGTTATATCTGACCATTGAGCCTAGCGAAGTTGATGTCAATGTACATCCAACGAAACAAGAAGTGCGTTTTAGCCAACCAAGACATGTTCATGACTTTATCGCAAAAGCGATTAGTGACGCGCTAGGACATCCTGTACAAACGAATCTGCTTACCAAAACTCAAGCACCCCGCAAACGTCAAATACCAGAGTCTTTTGCAAGAAAGGATCTTAAAGAAATAGCGATATACCCACAACAGATGATATCGAAAGCACGTCGCTATGCCTTTATTGAAGATGAAGAGGGGGTACTTGTTTGCGATCTGATTAAAGGAAAAAATTCGCTATTAGCCATTTATTTTAGTGAGTTATGGGATAATGTGCCTTCTCAACCATTATTATTCCCCTTAACTATTCCGTTAGCCAATGATATTCAATTTGAATCTTCCTATTTATCATTGTTTGCAGCACTAGGATATCAATTAAAAATACAGGATCATGCGTTGTCATTGTTTATTGCACCACGCATTACGCAACCTAATAGCGAATTGATATTACAGATGCTAGGGCAAATGCAGTTAAAGCAAAATAAAATGAACTTATGCGAATATTTAGCAAAACAATTATCAATCCAGAGTTTATATACAATGGATCATGATAGATTTTCTTGGCTTTTAAGAAGATGGATTGAAATGAATCCAAAAGGTGCATGGCGACGCTTTTCTTATGATGAGTTTGCACAGTTGATTGAATTACCATTTAACACCTAATTCGTACCAATAGTCATTTTAGTGACAAGATTTCATAAGGTGAATGACTAGCAGTGATTCTAGTCAGATGTTGTTGCTTGTGTGAGCTATCAATTTTTCGATAAATTTTGTAAAATAGCTTAATAAAATTTATTGATAAGACTTCAATATGCGTAGCATCATGGAAGTCGCATGTTACACATTTGATATAATAGGGAGGTTTCATGTGTAACATTCAAATTAGCCTATACCGCTTGCGCTTAATTTGAAAAAAAAATCTACACATATATGAGCGGTGTCATTCAAAAAACGGTGCTATCTTGATTGAACTTCTAACGCAAATGGCCAATTTAATTGGTATTATCGGTGTCATTGTCCTTGTTTTAGCTTACTATTTATTACAATCTAATCGACTTTCTTCTAAAAGCATTAGTTATTCATTAATGAATGTTATTGGCGCAAGCTTCATCTTATATTCATTGATCCTTGACTGGAACACCCCTGCAGTTATCATGGAATCAGTATGGATTGTTATTAGTTTAGCTGCATTATTTAAAGCTATTACTAAGAAAAATGCTTAAACAGTTACCCATTCTTTGTATTATTGGGCCAACAGCAAGCGGTAAAACAGATGCAAGCCTCGCTTTGGCAGAACATTTACCTATTGAAATTATTAATGTTGATTCTGCACAAATTTATCAAATGATGGATATTGGCTCAGGTAAACCCAGTAAAGAGATACTTGCCAAAATCCCACATCATTTAATGAATATTTTGGATCCTGCCCAAGCTTATAGTGCAGGGCAGTTCTGTCATGATGCCATTAAAGCCATTCATGAAATCCAATCAAGAGATCGAATACCCGTATTAGTTGGCGGGACAATGCTTTATTTTAAGGTTTTACAAGAGGGATTATCAGAGCTGCCAGGTAGCTCTCCTTCGATCCGCGCACAATTAGATAAAGCAATGCAGGATAATGGGTTGGAATCATTATATCAACGATTACAACAAGTGGATCCAGAGCGTGCACTACAGATAAAACCCACTGATCCACAACGGATTCAGCGTGCATTAGAAATCTATGAATTGACGGGTAAAACCATGTCACAGTGGCTGTTAACCCCTCGTACAACGTTACATGATTATACATTTGTTAATCTTGGTATATTGCCAATGACAACGCCAAGAGAGGTGCTTCATCGCCGTATTACGCAGCGTTTTGAAAATATGCTATCAGCCGGTTTAGTCGAAGAAGTGAACGTTCTTTTTCAGCGCGGCGATTTAGATATTAACTTACCCGCATTGCGTGCAGTCGGTTATCGTCAAGTATGGCAATACTTAGCGGGACACTTAAACGAACAAGAGATGAAAGAGCAGGCAATAGCGGCAACACGACAATTAGCAAAACGTCAGTTAACATGGTTAAGAAGTTGGCCGAATTTAACGAGTATCGATTTTCTCGATCCAGAAATACTAACTAAAATTGAGAAACATATCGTCATTTGAAGTTTATGAAATAGACTGCTGTATTAGGGGAAGCATTTAATCTCCCCCTAATATTTACTCTACTTTATTTAAGTTTGGGTTGCTTTTTGCCAGCAGGTTCCTCTTCCAAAGAATCTATCGACGAAGACAGCGAGCGCATTTGTGGTTGACGCTTTCCATGTGGTTCATCTTCCAGAAAGTCTAGCGATGAAGATAGCATTTGTGGTTTACCTAAAGATTTCTCTTTACGTATTTTTGTGGTGGTCAGCAAAGACTTTTGCGTAGCAAGATTGGCAACAGGTTCTTTTGCTAAAACCGTTATTCCTTGTGCTTCATTCATTTCAGCAATGGCTTCTTGGGTAGATAAATAGTGATGCCCTTGCCTTGTCACCCTACGATGTTTTGGCACTTGACGACCATTTAACCCGTAAAGATCTTTGCCTTCAGATGAAAAGACGATCGAACCTGCCTGTTGCTTATTGATGATCCTTAAAGCATTTGCTGCCGTGCTAGGATTTGTTTCACCGAGCAGTTCAACGATATTGCGACCAGATACCAAAGGAGCAACCACAGAAGTTGGAGTGATATCTGCTAAGGTTTCAATCGGTGCTATTTCTGGTGATTGGGTATGGAGGGCAATACTTGCAAGCTCTTTAGGTTGAGCGATATTGTCAGCCATGACATCAGCCGTGGTGAGTTTACGATGTTTTTTAGGTGGTTTTTTACCATGTGCTTTCGCTTTGTTTTTGTCTTCAGTTGTAGCTTTCTTATGATGTTTTGATTTTTCCTTGTCTTCAGATTTTTTATGATGCTTTGATTTTTTGGGTTCAAGAGATACAGTTTGCGCAGGCTCAGTAGAAGAAGTAGGGACTGCTGTTGGCACAACCGTATGGGTTGGGGGTAAGCCGATAAGATCATGTTTAATGCTTTTCCACGTTCTAGAAATTGCTTTGGTAAAATGTTTCATTGTCATACTCCTTAACGTTTCATTGGTTATAGGTCAATACACGTAAAAAAATAGAGAACCTGTGTTCTCAAGTTGCTTTGATTATCAATATTTAATATTCATAATCAAAGCGACTATTCATTTCGAAACTAGAGTTTTTTACCTTTGTTGTTTTTATTGGTGTTATCAGTACGTTTGGGATCAATACCATGATGTTTTTGATCTTGGGTATGACGTTGTTGATCTTGACTCGTGCCTTGCGTGCCGTGCTTGGTAAATGTTGTATCTTTTTTAGGATCATGTTGTGTTGGTTTCATACTGGCATTCCTCTCGATTGATCTACTGATTATTTGCAACCTGAAAACATTGCTGTATTCATTTGCTACACACAAATCGGTGTTGTGTGAGTATCATAGACGATAATTTTGCAGAGGATATTGTGATCATAACCAGTGTTCATCACTGGTTATTTTTAAGAAAATGACAAATAAAGCTTGTGTTAAGAAGAGGTTATGGCAATAAGAGAGTTGGTTTCTTGCGCGTATTCGGTTATGCCAAAGTAACGACGCAAACCTAAAACCACTAAATAAAAGGGAATGGTATCTAACAATGCGCAAATAGCTTTAAAACAGTAGCAACAGAGAATCAGTGTAAAAATTTGTGTAAGAACGCCTTTCTCTGGTGATAGGGGTAACCCATTCGAGAACCAATGGGTTGAGAAGATGACAATGGTGGTATCAACCAATTGGCTCACCAAGGTTGATGCATTATTTCTTAGCCATAGATGCTTACCATGAGTGACTTTTTTCCAATAATGGAATAGGTGAACGTCTAATAGTTGCGCAATAAGGTAAGCTAGCATGGAGCCAATAACACATCCTGTTGTAAAATTTCGAATACGGAAAAAAGCATAATCAGGATGCGTGGTTGCAGGCAGGTGCGTCACAGGATCAAGCGCAACACTAGGCGGTAAAAAACCTGCAAACCAAATAATTAATAAAATCCAGAGATTGACAATCAGACCTATCCAGACCACGCGATTAGCACGTGCTTTGCCATAAAATTCAGAAATAATGTCTGTGCATAAAAAGGTAATTGGGTAGGGAAGCACCCCAATAGGGATGATCATGGGGATTTCTTGATTGGCGAAAGTAAAACTCAGGTCAATAAAACGTGTTAGACCAAGAATATTGATAATACCAAGTGTGCCCAGAAAGATCCCGGCGAGCAAGAGAAAAACTTGTTCGTGTCTTTGGGCATATTTTTTAGTTAACACAAAGTGAGACACCTTTCAAAAAGTCGTCGATTCTATATTAAGGCAAGCAATAATAACGAGTTTGTTGTGTGACGTGAATAGAATGCCTATGCTTATATGGAAAGATAGGTATCAAAGAAGGTCAACAGTGCGCTCATTGCTTCAAGACAGTAGAGGAAAGGTAATTATTGGGATTGTGATCCTGATGGCGTTTTGCTTTTTAGGAAGTGCTACTTGGAAAGATAGCTTGCACAAAGACGAGCGAAAGGTTCATTCCTCTTTTGGCATCTATCGAGATGCGATGAATAAGCGAGCAAGCCTTGTCCCTGAAATGCTCGAACTGTTAAGAAATTATGCGCCTCAAGAGCAAGCGATAGCCGCAGAGCTTGTTAAAAGCTACGAAGATGCGATGCGTTATCAGCCACCGGAACAAATCTTGTCAAACCCTAAGATGGCGGCAGAATTTTTTCAGCTTCAAAAGACATTGATTGAAAATATGAACAAAGCGCAATCCATTGCTAAAAATTATCCTGGCCTTGCGGAAAATCGATTGTTTTACTTGTTACTCAATGATTGGCATGAGGTGAATGTGCAGGTCACAGGGAGTGGAGAGCTTTTGAATCGCTATATTCAGCGTTATAACAGCCACCTCCAGGGGTTTCCTCAAAGTTGGTATAACAAGATGACTTATCGCCTTACGCTAAAAAATCCCATCGAAATTCCTTACGCTATTCGATAAGTGGTGCCGATTGGCAGTTCTATGATATTGTTGGTCAGGTAACAAAATGATATGCTAAGCCCCAGATCCATTCTACTTGCATGAAGGGGCATCCATGCGTGTGTTCGTTATATTGTTACTGTGCGTCATTTCCTTGATAAGTGCACCCGTTAACGCATACTTGTCAACGAACAAGGTCATCGATGAAGCGCATATTCTTGATCTTAAAACACATGATTATCTTGCAACGATGTTATCGCAAGCTGCTAAAGACCAAGGGATTGATATCACCATTATGCTTGTCGACGATGACACCGTTTTAGATCATGGTGCGTTTGCTTGGCAGGTTGTCATGGCAAAAGAAGCAACGCTTAAAAATAAAAAATCACCTAAGAAGAGAGTTTATTTAATTCTCAATGCAAGTTCCCATCAAGCCGCTATTGTTTTAGGAGATCCCACTTTATTTGAACTTTCATTGCAAGAAAGTTTAACGGAGATCCAGCAAAAAATTCTTATCCCCAACATTCAAAAAAATGAGCTGAATATGGCGGTACAATTGACTGCAATGGCAATGATTTCTGCCTTAGAAGATTGGTCAGGCGTGTCGTCTAAACCATCTGCATCGGTTGAGGTGCCTTGGTTGCTCAATGGGTTAAAATGGGGTGCACAATTAGGTCTTATTATCGCTTTTTTAATGTTATTGCGGGTTTTATTTCATCGCCCACATTGGCGAGAATTATCCGTTGCAGACGAGGAGCATTTGAATAGACACCAACAGCAAAGTATCGAGATGGCTTATTGGCGAACACATCGCCATATCCGAAATTCTTAATCGAGCCGGCTCCCTCTAAATTTTTTCAATAATCAACTAACTCAAAAGCTTTTTTAAGGGAATTGGGGGCATTTAGCTTGTCCTTAAGCCATGATAGACTGTAAAGGCTAAAGGAAGACACGGTTGTATATAACACAACTAAATAATAAGGAGCGGTCCAATGCCAAAAGGGCAATCATTACAAGACCCTTTTCTCAATGCCTTGCGTAAAGAGAAAATCCCGGTTTCCATTTACCTGGTCAATGGGATTAAATTACAAGGCCAAGTTGAGTCTTTCGACCAATTTGTTGTTTTATTAAAAAATAGCGTTAGTCAGATGGTATATAAGCATGCCATTTCGACAGTTGTCCCAGCTAGAAATATCACTACTAAATTACCATTAGTGGGACAAAACGGTGATGATTTTACAGTAGGTAATCAATAAACGATTACATAAAAAAATAGGGAGCACCATCGTTGTTCGAACGGCCAGGGCGCGGTGAACGGGCTGTTCTTGTCCACGTAACCTTTCGACGTCAATCTGAGCAAGCGGATCTTCAAGAGCTTGGAGAGCTTGCTTTTGCAGCCGGAGTAACAACGGTTGCTAAGATAACGACACAACGTGATAAACCTGACCCCAAGCATTACATTGGTCAAGGAAAATTGGCAGAGATCCTTGATGCGGTTAGTTTACATGAAGCTGAAGTGGTTATTTTTAATCATGAGCTCAGCCCTTCACAAGAACGCAATGTAGAACGTTTTGTGAAGTGTCGCGTACTCTCTAGAACGGGCTTAATTCTTGATATCTTTGCACAACGTGCTCGTACCTTTGAAGGTAAACTCCAAGTTGAATTGGCGCAATTGGAGCATTTATCTACGCGATTAGTGAGAGGATGGACCCACCTTGAAAGACAAAAAGGAGGGATAGGACTAAGAGGACCCGGTGAAACGCAGCTAGAAACGGATCGTCGATTAATTCGTGACAGGATTATGGCGATTCAAAAACGTTTAGATAAAGTTCGCCAGCAACGCGGACAAAGCCGTCACGCGAGAACGCGCGCAGAAATTCCAACGATTGCTTTGGTAGGATATACCAATGCCGGCAAATCCACTTTATTTAATGCTTTAACGGGGGCTCATGTTTTTGTTGCTAATCAATTATTTGCAACGCTTGATCCAACCTTGCGAGCGATAGAGCTAACCGGTATTGGTAAAGTCGTATTGGCAGATACGGTAGGCTTTATACGTCAGTTACCCCATACGCTGGTTGATGCATTTAGAGCGACCTTGGAAGAAACGAGTCAAGCACATTTGCTATTACATGTGGTTGATGCGCATGATGAGAAGTTTGAAGAACATATGCATGAAGTGAACCAGGTACTTGCCGATATTGGCGCTAATGATGTTTCTCAGCTAACTGTTTTTAATAAGGCGGATTTACTGGTGGGGCAAGGTTTTCAATCTGGGGATTGTGAACGAGACAAAGATGGTAAAATAACCAAAATATGGGTTTCTGCCCAAACGAAAGAAGGATTAGATTTGCTGAGAGAAGCTTTGCAAGGTAGGCTTAGCATCGAAACAATCGAGGGTAGTGTCTATTTGGCACCTGAGCAGGGACAGCTTCGTTCGCAGTTATTTGCTTTACAAGCCGTGCTTGAAGAAAAAGACCTTTCCGAAGGTGGATGGAAAATTAAGATTAAGACAACTAAATATCATTGGGAAAAGCTTTGCCAACAATATGCTGGTTTAGCATCAGTGTTTCAGGGTAAAGACAAGAAAAGAGGTTAATCATGTCGTGGAATGAATCCGGCGGGGATGATAAGGGTAAGAAAAAAGATCCATGGGGCAATAATGAAGCAGGCCCCCCTAACATTGATGAGGCTCTTAAACAACTTCAGCGTAAGCTTCGAGGCCTATTCGGTGGACAAGAAACTCCAAGTGGCACGGGCGGCACAACGGGGTTTAAAGGTAATGCATCAGGTCAGGGATCAGGTAAAACCCTGAGTTTTGGATTAATCGCGATTGCTTTAGCAATCGTTTATGTGATTAGCGGTATTTATATTGTTGGTCCTGCTGAAGAAGCGGTTGTATTGCGTTTAGGGCGTTATGTAACGACTGAAAAACCAGGTCCTCATTGGATAGCGCCATTCATTGAAACACGCGAAATTGTCAACGTTCAAGAGGTGAAAACCATTGAGCGTGGCGGGCCAATGTTAACCAAAGATGAAAATATTGTTAATGCCAATATTGCTGTTCAGTATCGCATTAACAATCCTAAAGAATTCTTGTTTAACATTGTGAATCCTGAAACCAGTTTAAAACAAGTTGCTGATAGTGCTTTGCGAGCCGTTGTTGCTCAGTCGACCTTAAATGAAGTGCTCACCAGTGGTCGTAGCGAGATCGGGGCTGAAATTTCTAAACAAGTACAGCAGATGTTAAATAATTATAAAGCAGGTATAGAAGTATCTGACTTGGCAATGCAACAGACCAAAGCGCCTGATGCAGTTAAGCCCGCTTTTGATGATGCGATTAAAGCACAGCAAGATGAAGAACGTTTAGTGAATGAAGCACAAGCTTATGCTCATAAAATTATACCTATCGCTGAAGGGCGTGCTATTCGAACGGTAGAAGAAGCAAAAGCATATAAGCAACAAGTGATCCTAGGGGCAGAAGGTAGAACGGAAAAATTTGCTAAGTTATTGCCAGAATATCAGCGTGCACCTAAAGTCACTCGTGAAAGAATGTATCTTGATACGCTACAAGAGGTTTATTCTACGACGCCAAAAATACTAATCGATGTAAATGGAGGCAATAATTTGGTTTACCTGCCTTTAGATAAAATAATGCAGCAATCAAGGCCTGCACCGGTAGAAACGTCGGCTACTAAAGATGAAGAAGAAAACGCCGCGGCTAATGCAGAACGTAATAACCAAGGTATGGCTGCGCAGCGTCGGATCGAAGAAAGAACTGGATATGACGATATTGAACGTCCAAGAGGGGGAGCATAAGTATGTCCCGTACAACAAGAACATTAGGTTTAGTTATTCTCGTATTTGGACTTCTCACTGCTGCACTTAGTTTATTTGTGGTAGATGAAACAGAATGCGCCCTAATTGAACGCTTAGGTAATTGGGTAACCGATTCCAAAACCGATAAACCTCGAGTGCTTCAAGCCGGTTTGCATTTTAAATTACCTTTTTTAGATACGGTCCACTTCCTTGATAAACGAATTCAAACCATTGATATTTCTTCCTCGCGTATTCCAACCAAAGAGAAGAAAGAATTAATAGTCGATTTGTTTACCAAATGGCGTATTTCTGATTTTGCGACTTTCTCTATCAAAACAGGTGGCAATACCGTTAAAGCAGAAAAGCTATTACGCGAAAAAATCGTTAATGGATTACGAGGTGAAATTGGACGACGTAAGCTGAGCGATGTTGTTTCCCAAGATAGACAAAGCGTAATGGACAAAATTCGTGTAGAAACCAATAATGCAGCTCAAACGCTGGGAGTGGAAGTGGTAGATGCGCGGATAGTTCGTATTGATTTGCCCCCTGAAGTGAGTGAAGCCGTATTTAATCTAATGCGTACAGAACGCCAGAGGGTAGCAGCAGAGCATCGTGCGCAAGGTCGTTCACGAGCTGAGGCCATTCGTGCTGATGCAGATGCACGGGTTATTGTCTTGGCAGCTCAGGCAGAACGTCAAGCTAACC
Source organism: Candidatus Berkiella aquae (assembly GCF_001431295.2). Lineage (NCBI taxonomy): Bacteria > Pseudomonadati > Pseudomonadota > Gammaproteobacteria > Candidatus Berkiellales > Candidatus Berkiellaceae > Candidatus Berkiella > Candidatus Berkiella aquae. Next base: position 403,456 of record NZ_LKAJ02000001.1, read on the forward strand.
AGTTACGCGGTGAAGGTGACGGTAAAGCAGCAGAGATTTATGCCAATGTGTATGGCAGAGATCCTGAATTTTATAGTTTTTACCGTAGTCTTGAAGCGTATCGAGAGACTTTTAAGAACAATAATGATATGCTAGTAATCAAACCAGATGATGCTTTCTTCAAATACTTCCGTAAAAGTCAGGAAGGAAACGGCCAAACCGCACGTTGAGAAAGCACCACCTTAAAAAATATCATCGGGCGCCAGTCGCCCGATTTTTTTTGGCTATGAAAGATTTTAGATTGATGCGGGCAGGGCTATATTTTTTGCTTCGCAGATAAAGGGGGAAGCAATTCTTAAAAGGATTGCTAGAGGTCATAATGTGGAACGATTTATTTGCAGCTATTGCGCTGGTATTGGTTTTTGAAGGGATTATGCCTTTCGTTAACCCAGCAAAATGGCGCCAGGCTATTCGTTTAATTGCCGAACAGCCTGATGTGGCCCTACGGATTATGGGCTTGACCAGTATGCTGGCAGGAGCCGCACTTTTATACGTAATTCGCTAGGAATTTAGGAAGAGATTAAAAATGGCAAAAACAATGGTAATCCTCGGCAGCCAATGGGGCGATGAGGGGAAAGGTAAAATTGTTGATTTACTCACTGAGAAAGCCGATCTTGTCGTGCGCTTTCAAGGGGGGCATAACGCTGGTCATACCTTGGTACTTGGCGGTAACCGTATGGTGTTGCATTTGATTCCTTCCGGTATTTTACATGAGGGAGTTACTTGTCTGCTGGGACAAGGTGTTGTTATTTCACCACAAGCATTGATGGATGAAATTCGCTTATTAATCCAAAAAGGGATCCCTGTCTTAGAACGGTTACGTATTAGTGGTGCTGCGGCGCTAGTATTACCAAGCCATGTTGCTTTAGATAAAGCGCGCGAATCTGCGCAAGGCGCTAAAGCGGTTGGTACGACTTGTCGTGGTATAGGTCCTGCTTATGAAGATAAAGTAGCCCGTCGCGCTTTACGATTTATGGATCTGTTTGATGCCAAAGGGTTTGCTGAAAAATTAGAACCTGTTTTGGACTATCATAATTTCATTTTGACACAATACTACCAACAACCTGCGATTGCTAAAGAAGTGATTCTAGAAGAAGCGGCGAATGCTCGTGAGCAATTAGAAGGTCTTATTGTGGATGTTCCTGCTTTATTGGCAGCACGTTATGCCGATAATGCCAAAATTGTTTTTGAAGGAGCGCAGGGGACCTTATTAGATATTGATCATGGTACTTATCCCTATGTGACCTCTTCAAATACCACCGCAGGCGGTGTTGCAACGGGTAGCGGTTTTGGTCCTCGATATTTACAGGATATTGTTGGGGTGACGAAAGCTTATTGCACGCGAGTGGGGGGCGGCCCATTTCCAACAGAATTAAAAGACGATATTGGTCAACATATTGCGAAAGTGGGTCAAGAATTTGGTGCAACGACAGGTCGTCCTCGTCGCTGTGGATGGTTTGATGCTTTAGCGATGAGACGTTCTGCGCAATTAAATAGTTTGTCGTGGTTGGCCATTACTAAATTGGATGTCTTGGATGAATTAACGGAAGTAAAAATTTGTATTGGATATCGTTATCAAGAGCAAACGTTAGATGTACCCCCTGTTGATGCGGTTACATTGGGTGAATGCGAACCTATCTATGAATCATGGCCGGGCTGGCAGCAAAATACACGTGGAATAAGAACTTGGGATCAACTTCCTGTGGCAGCTCAGAAATATCTTAATCGACTGGCTGAAGTCGTGGGTGTACCTATTGCGATGGTATCCACCGGTGCTGATAGGCATGATACGATTATACTTAATACACTGTTGTAACCAAGGGAAAAGGGTAGTATGAAAAGACAGGGAGAAGAAGAGATGGTGCCGAGAAGAGGACTTGAACCTCCAAGGAGTTGCCTCCACAAGTACCTGAAACTTGCGTGTCTACCAGTTTCACCACCTCGGCAAGGATTTCGCAATCTATCTTGCGAGGGAGCAGAAGTCAATATAAATCATTATGTCTAAAAAAGAATCGAACCAAATATCACAAGATCCTTTTGAAGCCAGGGAGGCGCTCAAATATGAAACGCCGATTCCAAGCCGAGAGTTTATTTTAGCTGAATTAACAAAATGGCAAGGTGCTGTTAAACGTAAAGCTTTACTTGAGCATTTTCAACTTCATGAGCCTGATTTACGAGAAGCTTTTCGTCGTCGCTTAAAGGCGATGGTACGAGACGGGCAATTAATGAAAACGCATGAAGGTTATATCCCCATTGCCGATATGGAAGTCTGCACGGGGATCATTGTCATGGATAAAGAATGGGAAGGTTATTTACGCACAGAAAGTGATCAAACCATTGCATTGAGTGGTCCGACATTACGAGGCTATTACGATGGTGATAAAGTGCAAGTGCAAATCATCCAAATCGACAGAATTGGCAATGCTAAAGGTCGTATCATTCAATTACTCGAAGCGGTTACGCCTATGGTCATTGGGCGGTTAATCAAAACAGAAGCCTCATTTGAAGTATTACCTTTCGAGCGCAAAATAACGCAGAATATTACTATTCCAAAAACGAATAAGCATCGTGCTAAAGATGGTGATATTGTCCATGTGAAAATTTTACGAGATGAAAAATATCAATTTCATGTTCAACCCGTTGGTGAAGTTGTGGAAGTATTGGGTGATCTTTCAACACCTGGCATCGAAGTAAATATTGCATTACGTAAATTTAATGTTCCCCATGAGTGGCCGCAAGCGGTACTCGAAGAATGTAAAAAGTGGGAAAATAACGAAAAAATTACTTATCATGATGAACGCGAAGATCTCACCGATTTACCATTGGTTACTATTGATGGTGAAGATGCCAAAGATTTTGACGATGCGGTTTTTTGTGAGGCTCGCGAACAAGGTGGCTGGCGTTTATGGGTTGCTATTGCCGATGTCGGTTATTATGTAAAGCCAGGATCGTCACTGGATAAAGAAGCCATTAAACGAGGGAACTCTACCTATTTCCCCGGCAGTGTCGTGCCGATGTTACCCGAAATATTGTCAAACGGATGGTGTTCTTTAAAACCTCAAGTGCCACGATTATGCGTCGTTTGCCAAATGAGCATTAATGAAAAGGGCATTATTACACGAGCGCGTTTCTCACGTGCCATCATGAATTCTAAGGCTAGATTAACTTATACTGAAGTTGCTGAAATGTTACGTGGCAACAAAACATTGCGAGATAAATATGCTCCACTTGTGCCTGCATTAGAGTCTTTGCACAATTTATATGAAGCACTCTATGCGGCGCGCAAACAACGTGGTGCTATTGATTTCGATACAATAGAAACACGAATTTTGTTTGATAGCATGGGGAAAATTAACAGTATTGTGCCCCAGGTTCGCAATGTTGCTCATAAGATGATCGAGGAAAGCATGCTGGCTGCTAATGTTAGCGCTGCTAAATTTATTGAACGACATAAAGTGCCTAACCTTTATCGTATTCATGATAGACCTCCCCATGATAAGTTGGTCGCACTGCGGCAGTTTTTAGCAGAATTAGGACTAGGCTTGCCAGGCGGCAGTCAGCCTTCACCAAAGATGTTTTCTGAGCTGATTGCAAGCATACAAAATCGTGAAGATAGGCACGTTATTGAGACGGTCATGCTACGTTCACTTAGTCAAGCACAATATAGTCCTGAAAACATTGGGCATTTTGGTTTGGCTTATTCTAGCTATTCTCATTTTACTTCGCCTATTCGTCGTTATCCAGATTTAGTGATACATCGTACGATTACTGATATTCTTGCTCATAAGAATTCGAAAAAATCTGCATTAACTTATAGCGAAATTGAAAAGTTAGGTGCACACTGCTCTGAAACAGAAAGACGTTCCGATGAAGCCACTCGTGATGCATCATTAGCCTTAAAATGTCATTATATTCAAGATAAAATAGGACAAACTTTCCGAGCAATCATTTCTGGGGTTGCAAGTTTTGGTATTTTTGCCGAATTAAAAGACATTTACGTTGAAGGTTTAATTCATGTAACCGCTCTGGGGAATGAATATTTTCATTATGATCCCGCCCATCATCGTATGATTGGTGAGAGAACGCGAACTGTCTATCGATTGGGAGATGCAATTGAAGTTAGAGTTGTGCGGGTAGATATCGAAGCCAAAAAAATTGACTTTGAATTAATTGATTATCCTCAAAAAACTAAACGGACAAAAGATAAGTCTCCTCCAGTCCACTCGAAAAAAAAGGTAAATAAACCTTCTCAAAGTAAAAAGCGTCGGCGCAAGAAATCATAGGTGGTAAAGTGGCGCAGTCTAAAATAATTTTTGGGTTTCATGCAGTACTTTCTGTTTTAGAACACCAAGCTGAAAATGTATTGAATTTATATTGTCAAGAAAAAGAAAACGATCCACGCTTTAAAGCACTCATTGAACAAGCAAAGCAGCATGGCATTGTGGTGCAAATGATCAATAAAAATAAACTTGATAAATTGACGGATAGTACTCATCATCAAGGCGTGATGGTGCAAGTGCGCAGCAAAAGAGAACTTGATGAAAAAGCAGTTTATCAATGGCTTGAAGAATATGAAGGCTCTGCTAAACCACTATTGTTATTGCTTGAAGGAATTCAAGATCCTCATAATCTTGGCGCTTGTTTACGCAGCGCTGAAGCATTAGGTGTTGATTGGGTGATTTTATCTAAAAATAATAGTGCGCCATTAAATGCAACGGTTAGTAAGGTTTCATGTGGCGCTGATCAGAGTTTATCTATCGTGACAGTGAATAATTTTTCCCGATTCATTAAAGAAATCCAAGACAGAGGTGTGTGGGTCATTGGAACGGCGTTAAATGCCAGTGAGCGGCTCGATAAGCTCGATCTAAAGCGCGCTACAGCATTGATTATGGGAACAGAAGAAACAGGATTAAAACAACTCACACAAAGTAGTTGTGATCATCTTGCTAAAATTCCGTTAAGCGGAAAAACAGCGAGCTTAAATGTTTCTGTTGCAACAGGAATTTGTTTATATGAATGTCAACGTCAACGCCAATAAATGAGTTTTGCGCTAGATTCTAATTTAAATGACAATAAAATTTCAAAGTATCATCCAAAGATGATTGAAATGTCTCATTAGTGAGAAAGTCATCACTTTCCAAGCAAAGTAATTTTTTTGCATCCATATCATTGGTATGAATCTTTAAATAGTGTTTGTTTGTTTCATGGGTTTTGAGAATAGAGGCTTGTACTACATGCGCAAGTTCTGGTTTCTCGGGTGCGGTTGTCAAATTTCTAAGCTGTACAGGTAAAGAAGAAATTTCATCAGGAAACTTCCACGATTTTAAGATGAACTCACTGATTTTAGGATGATGCTCGTCAAGGAGTGTGAGTAGTTGTTCTGGATCTTCTAGTAGCTCATCATGATCTTGAGCATAACTGAGGATAGGCAAAGCGCCAATTTGATGCATTAATCCTGCTAGTGAAGCAGACTCAACAGGAACGTTTGTCAGTTTTGCTATCACATGCGCATATGCTGCTACATGAGTACTAGCGCCCCAAACATCACGTAATAATTTATCAACGGTGCTGTCAGTTGCTTGAAAAATTTGTTCCATTGCGAGTCCTGTTGCAATATTACAAACAAATCTAATCCCCAAACGACTGATAACGTTGGGTAGTGAGTTAATTTGAGATTGTCCTCTCATCAGAGGACTATTCGCAATCTGGATAAATCGCGCCGTTAAAGCGGGATCATGACTAATCACCTGAGCCAGTTGATCAATCGTGATATTGGGATTTTCAGCACACTCTCGTAACCTGACGGCAACTTCAGGCTGGGTTGGGATTTTTAATTTGTTCTCTTTAATTTCTGCGATTAAATGATTGGCAAAATCTGGATCAATATTGGTGATTGTATGTGTATGCATCAATTATCCACTTAGATCAATATTTAATTAAACATAGTGCATAATGATGTGAAGTTAAACAACTTGTCCTGCTGCCCACCCAGAAGACCAAGCCCATTGGAAATTATAGCCGCCTAACCACCCAGTCACATCAACTACTTCTCCAATAAAATACAGCCCAGCAACATTATTGGCTGCCATGGTTTTAGAAGAAAGTTCTTTTGTATCTACACCACCTAAAGTGACTTCCGCCGTTCGATAACCTTCGGTGCCATTAGGCTTTACCTGCCAACGATGAAAATGTTGAGCCACTTCTTGAAATTGACGATGTCCAATTGATTGTAGGGGCATTTGGCCTAAATCTATCGGGATAAAGCTATTAACGATTCTTTTAGCAAAGTGCTCGCCTAAATATTCTTTGAGGCTACGTTTAGGGTGGGCTATTTGCGCCGTTTTTAGTAAATCAAAGAGCGAATGGTTGGGTAATAAGTCAATATTTAAGGTTTCACCCGGTTGCCAGTAATTAGAGATTTGCAATACACAAGGACCACTCAAGCCACGATGGGTAAACAGCAAGCTCTCATGGAAGGTCATATGGTTATTGGAAATGGCACAGTGATTGGCAATGCCTGATAATGGCGCAAAACGTTCTTTATCATGTTCATGTAATGTTAAGGGAACCAGACTGGCCTTAACCGGTAATACAGGGATGTCAAATTGTTTTGCAACTTCATAGCCAAAAGCCGTAGCACCCATTGTCGGGATTGATAAGCCACCCGTTGCTATCACCAGCGATTCGCAGCGATAAACTTGCTTCGAGGTAATGATTTTAAATCGGTAAGATGATTGTTGTTCAATGGAATAAATTTTTTCCTCAAGATTGATAGTGACGCCTGCATTTTCACATTCACTCAGCAATAGGTTGACAATATCTTTGGATTTATCATCACAAAAAAGCTGTCCTAGCGTTTTTTCATGAAAAGGCACCTGATACTTTTTGACTAATTCAATAAAATCCCATTGCGTGTACCGGCTAAGAGCAGATTTACAAAAATGAGGGTTTTGAGAAAGATATTTCTCAGGACTAACTCGCAAGTTGGTAAAATTGCATCGTCCACCGCCGGACATCAGGATCTTCTTTCCAGGCTTATTAGCATGATCAATTATTAGTACATGACGATGACGTTTGGCAGCTTCAATGGCACACATTAGCCCGGCAGCTCCAGCGCCAATAATGATTACATCAGTCTCATGCATGTATAATCTCCATAATACGTCAAGATGTGAAGCATGACTTACTCTTTAAAAGGGGTATCTTATGGGTGGGCAGTATAATAATCAATAAATCTTCGTATTTTAGGTAATAAGAAGCGGCTTTTTTCATAGTAAAGATACACGGGGACCGTTTGCTGATGATATTCCGGTAATATTTCTTGCAACTGTCCACAAGCTAAAGCATCTTGTACGACATAATCATGTAGCCGCACAAGCCCAATCCCTGAAATAGCGGCATCACACATAGCACGACTATCATCAAGCCATAAAATAGGTTTCACTAAAATTTCCTGATGATTATCTAACATAATCATATTATCTGGCTGTCGCATGGTATGTGTGATGTAGTGGTGTTTAATCAGTTCTTTGGGATTTTGAGGTGTTCCATATTTTTGCAAATAACCAGGTGAAGCACATAAGACATATCGTGTTAAATCGACTTGGCGGCGGATAAGATCAGGCGGCCCCTCCATTGAGATCCCAAAAGCAAGATCGACATCTTCTTTTCGAAAATCGGGAAAACGTTCTGCTAGCTGTATCTTGATAGTTAATAAAGGGTGTTGTTGCATAAAATCTGGTAATCGGGGGATTAAGAATTTATCAGCGAAATAACGATTGCTCAGAATATGCAATTGGCCACTAGCTTGCTGTTGGCTACTTTTTAAAGCCGTTTCCGTTAGTTGTAAAGCATGGATTATTTGTTTGCATTCTTCGTAATAACGAAGCCCCGGATCGGTTAAAGCAATTTGGCGCGTAGTGCGTTTCAGTAAAGTAATGCCAAGATCATTTTCAAGTGCAGTGATTTGCCGGCTAATGGCAGGGGTAGAGAGTTTCAATTTGCGTGCTGCCGCGCTAAACCCATTTTCCTCAATAACCGTAATTAAGGTGGCTATACACTCAAGTTTATTCATAAATCCATCATTGTTGCATATTTGTAAACAAATATTATCAAAATTAACCATTGTTAACAAGTTAGTTGGCATTTAAACTAGAGAACTAGAAATTTGGGAGAAAGGCTATGCCAACGATAAAACAGTTTCCTTGGTTAACAATGACATTGCTCATTTCATTTGCTTCGGTTAACGCAGTGCTTTATACCCCGGCATTACCTGATATTGCGACATTTCTAAAAATTACAGAAACCACCGCACAGGGCACTATTACTTGGTTTTTAATAGGCTATGCATTAGGACAACTGCTCTATGGACCAATAGCCGCACGTTTTGGTGGTAAGAAAGCCTTGTTTATTGGGATCGCATTACAGATCATGGCGAGCATCGGGTGTGCTTTTGCAGCGATGCAATCAAGTTTTGCTTGGCTTGTGATTTGTCGATTTTTAGTTGCCTTGGGTTCAGGCGTTGGGCTGAAAATGACATTTACCTTAGTGAATGAATGGTATGAGCCTAAAATAGCAAGTCAAAAAATTGCTTATTTAATGCTAGCATTTGCGATCACCCCCGGTTTGGCTGTGGGTCTTGGGGGACTATTAACCACCTATATCGGATGGACAAGCTGCTTTGTTGCCGGGGCACTTTATGGTGGATTATTGTTAATCTTGGTTGCACGCTTAAAAATGGCACCTCCTGCTTTGAATCCACAAGCATTACAATTATCGCATTTGAGGCATGCATATCAGCAGCAATTAGCGAATACCCAATTAATGGTGGGTGGGTTATTAATGGGGTGTGCGACCTGCTTTGTCTATGTTTTTGCGGCATTAGCACCTTTTATTGGCATAGAATTAATGCACATGAATTCTGCAACTTATGGGATGGCGAATATTATTCCTTCTATAGGATTAATCAGTGGATCTTTATGCGCTGGTGCTTTGGCAAAACGCCATCCCTTAAAGCAATTGATCATAGCAGGCGTTATGATTTGTGGGTTAGGCGTCATTATCATGCTAATCGCATTGATGAGTAATCAATCACCGATACTTTCCTTATTTATCCCGATGATGGTGATTTATTTTGGGCTATCTTTAATAATGGCGAATGCTTCTACGTTAGCAATGAGCCATGTTACTGATAAAGCACATGGTTCTGCGGTCATGAATTTTATCAATATGGGACTTGCTACCTTAGTGGTACTAGGTCTTGGGCTTTATACAATTCATGCTATGCTATTACCCATTGTTTATGTGTTGGTATGCCTTTTCATGGGAATGATGACCTTGAAGTTGGCTAATAATAACTAATTTAAATGCTGCGCAGAGTGACTCTGCGCGTGCAATTTGGCATGAATTTATGAGTATCAATGAACTGGCAGAAAATTATAATCAGTTTCCATACGATAGTTTAGCAGTAAAACAAACACACCCTTGGCATCTGTATCGCGTTGCAACACTTTATGGATTTTCTCCCGTTGACGTTGCAAAGGCAAAAGTACTCGAATTAGGCTGTGCCAGTGGTGGAAACCTTATCCCGATGGCCTATCATCTGCCAACAACGAACTTTGTCGGAATCGATTTAGCAAAGCGGCAAATCGAAGAGGGGGCTCAGCAAATTAGTGATTTGCAACTGCAGAACATTGAATTATATTCCCAATCGATAATGGATTTTCAATCAAATAAACAGTTTGATTATATTATTTGTCATGGGCTTTATTCTTGGGTGTCGCATGAAACCCGAGAACAAGTATTAGCACTTTGCCGGCAATATTTAAGTCCACAAGGTCTTGCCTATATTAGCTACAATACTTATCCAGGATGGCAAGCGGGTGATACAGTTCGAGAACTATTAAAATGGCAAACAGCCATGATTCCATCACCGCTTGAGAGGATTCAAAAAGCCAAAGAGGTATTGGTTTGGTTAGAAAATGCGCTCATCAATGATTATTCACCTTATGCGTCTTTAATGAAAAATGAAATTGACTTAATGAAAGAGCATAGTGATCATCAGCTATTGCATGAACATTTATCTCCTTTCAATGAGGCCTATTATTTTCTGGATTTTCTTGAACAAGCCAAGCAATTTCAGCTAGGGTATATTGGAGATGCTTTTTTAAGCAATGACTTATATGCCGATTTTCAAGAGGTACAACGAAGCGATTATTTATTAAATCGACGTTTCCGCTGTTCCTTGTTATGCCAGCAAAATGAAGCCAAGTTACGCAATCGCGATCCAAAGATTTTTGAAGCTCTTAAATCAGTGCCTAATTTTGCAGGGGAAATGACAGCAAAAACCACTTTCGTTGCACAAAAACCGCGAGTTTGCCCGTTAGTGCTTTATCAAGCCAGTCATCAAGATTTTGTGACCAATCAACGGCATGAGAATATTCAATTAAACCCGGTCGCCGAGATTATGTTGCCTTATTTAGATAGCCATCATGATCTAAATGATTTAGTCGCGTTTATTTTTCAAGAAATTGAAAATGAAACGATAGTCTTAGTTGATAAGCAAGGCATCGAGATCCAAGATAGAAACTTAGGTTACCAACATGTCGTGACAATTTGCCAAGAGACATTAGCTTTAATGGCACAAAATGCACTTTTCATATAGTCTTCGCACATGAATTTTATCCTCAAGGTACCTAGTTGGCGTTGTTGCTTTCGAGACTTCCATGAGTTTTTAGTGGCTCATCTTTTTCCTATTTACGTCATAACCATGCTAGTATTGTCAAATGGACTTAAGAACTCCTTTTGAACTGAGCGTGATCAAATATGTCACTAATCGATAATCAAGATGAACTTAAAGAATTGCTGCTACAAGGTGAGCAGCCAGCCTTTTTTTTTACAGAACAAGGCATTATCACTGAATTAAAGTCATCCAATGCTTTATTTCCTTTATTACAAACAGCTGAAAAATTGCAATTTAAGATTGAAACGGCGCATCATGATAGAGAAATCCTGGTAGTTAAGGGAAGTAGTGTTCTTGATGAGACAGTCTTGCATTCTATGGGTTATACACTGTGTCCCGTCAGAGTCTTTTTAAATCAATCGGTTAATGAAATCCAAGCTAAAATTCTAAGAGCCTATCATTGGTTAAATTGGGATAGTCATACCCGGTTTTGCGGTCGATGTGGTTTACCATTAATCGGCGCTTTTAATGTGCTTGAAAAGCGTTGCAACCAATGTGATCTAACCCTTTTCCCAAAAGCTTCGCCTGCTGTCATGGTTTTGTTGCATCGTGGTGATGAATTATTATTAGCGAGATCGCCCCATTTTCAGCCAGGTGTTTATAGTGCGATTGCGGGTTTTGTTGAAATCGGAGAATCAGCAGAAGAAGCAGCTAAACGAGAAGTGAACGAAGAACTTGGGTTAACGATTACAGGCTTGCAATATTTTGCAAGTCAAACATGGCCTTTTCCAGATAGCTTTATGATGGCATTTACTTCCGAAGCGCCTGAAGGAGACCTTGTCATCGATACTTCAGAGCTTGAAGATGCACGTTGGTTCTCGATAAACGACTTACCCAATTTACCTTCTCAAGCGAGTATTTCACGTAAACTCATTGAAAGTCTCATTAAGCGTTCGCGTTAACAACGAGCCATCTCATTCCAACGAAATGTCGTCTTATCCGCTGGCGAAAAATGTGCACAAGCCATTAACACGCCTTTGGTTTTAGCGGCAAGCGTTTGATAAGGTGTCCCTAACCAGTTTCCCGGATGAAACTGTAAAATGACTTCAGTGTATTCATGAGGGAGCACCGATAAAACCTCACTAAATGAGAGTGTTTGTGAACTCAAAATATCTTGCAGATAGAGTTTTTTATGCGCTTTACAGACAATGATGGCATCTAATGTTTTCGCATAGAATAGTTTCATTTCTAGGCTATTGAACAAATAAAGTATGCGATGTGAAATATCAACGTCGGCAGTTAACGGTACACGATTTTTATATATTCGATTAAATAACGCTAAATCCTCTGCTTGTTGTAGATAAAGTCGCTTTAATGATGCCTCGGATGAGGATGGTTGAGGAATAGGAATAAGAAAATCATACTGAGGGTAGGTCTTGTAACCAAATGGAATATAAAGTTCAGGATTATCTGTAAATAAAAGTGTAGCATCAAAATTTTTATGAAGATATGGCAGCGCTTCTTCCATGAGTTGCTTAAAATAACCTTGGCCGCGATATTTAGGGTGTACGCAAACACCATGCAAAATAGCAAGATGTTGCGCTTTGTTGGCAAGGGTTATATCAATGGGAACAATGCCTAAATGAGCAATAAATTGATTATTTTTTTCAATGATAAAAGGGGTGGAGGCGTCTTGCCAATAGGCTCCTAATTCTTTTCCTTGGGCGACCATGTCCTTGGCGCCAGGAAAAACGTGATCAATTAATTTGATTGCGCGTTCAAATGTTATGCCATCCTTAGCATAATTGATTTGCATCATTCAATTCCTTTATTTAGGCGAGTGGGAAAATAGTCAGTAATTGCCCAACAGCCTTATATCCATATTTCAAGCCAAAGAAAATAAGCATTAATCCGGCAATCATTGTAATGCTATGGATAAGCTTTTGGTTAAAAAATCGTTTACCCAGTTCTAAAACGCCACTTAAACAAATACCCCAGGTTAAGACACCCGCAATAATGGCAAAGTTTTCAAACAGGCCAAGCCATGTTTTACCATCAATCGATGAATCCAGTGTAGCTGCAAAGATGCCCAGCCAAAAAATGATACCAATTGGGTTGGCGATAGATAAGATAAACCCGGTTAATAGGCCATTACCAATGCTATAACGGGGGATATCTAACGTTAGGCTAAGCAAATGTGAGCGCTTATCTAAGAATGATTTAACCCCAAGATAGATAAGGACTAAAGAGCCAGCTAAGCTACAAAAGGCCAGCGAAGGGCTGGTATTATCGAATAAACTCAAGCCAAAATAGGCTGCAATTAGACAAAGGGTATTACCGATAGCGCCGCCTAAACGAACAATAAAGGCCCCTAAAAAGCCATTTCGCAGGCCTCTTTTAATCATTTCAAGAGAAACAGGCCCGATGGGGGCTGCTAAGGTGACGCCTAATAGGACTTTTTCAAGAAACATCGTGTTTGCTCAACAACATTAAAGTGCAACCAGATAAGCCATTATAAATGACTGGCGATATAATGCTATGCATCAAGTGATTAAAAGACCTAAACATCTGACGATAAGTAATATCAGATCAATAACTTACTTTTGAGATCGGCTTGTTTTCAAGAAAAAGCTCTTATAAACTGCACAGTTCTCTAAGCGCAGTGACTGTGCTAGATAATAAAGTTTGATAATTAACTCCTTGCACTTGATTGAACAAGTGCTTTTAACCGTGAGGAGCATCTTAATGCGACATTACGAAATCGTCTTTCTTGTACATCCTGATCAAAGCGAACAGGTTGGTGCCATGGTTGAGCGTTACCGCGCTATGGTTGAAAAAAATGAAGGTAAAATTCATCGTTTAGAAGATTGGGGCCGAAGACAATTGGCTTACCCCATCAAAAAAATGCATAAAGCACATTATGTTTTGATGAACGTTGAATGTGACAATGAAGCGCTAGAATCTCTTAAGCATGCTTTCCGTTATAACGATTCAATCCTACGTCACCTGATATTAGAGCGTGAATCCGCCATTGTTGATGTATCTGCAATGCTACGTTCCGATGAAGAAAAAGATCGAATGGAACGCGGTGGTGAGCGAGTGATTGCTGAAGAAGAAGAGCTTGAGATCTAAGGAGAATAAGAATGGCAACGTGGCGTTTACGTGGCAGTAAGAAAAAATATTGCCCATTTACATCGAAAAAAATCCCAGTTGAATTTATCGATTTCAAAAATTTTCGTTTTTTACGAAAATATATTACAGAAACCGGTAAAATTGTTCCTAGCCGAATCACCGGGGTAAAAAACATTTATCAACATATGTTGGCGCGTGAGATTAAATACGCACGCTTTTTGGCATTAATTCCTTATTGCGACAGACACTAAATGCAGCCCCAAAATTGGGATTTTGCATTCAATAATGAATGCAAAACAGCATTGTTGTTAGCAACAAAGAGAGGTTTAAAATGGAAGTGATATTACTCGAAAATATCCGAAATCTAGGCAAATTTGGCAGCAAAGTTGATGTTGCTAAAGGTTTCGGCCGTAACTTTTTAATCCCACAAGGGAAAGCAGTTCCTGCAACCAAAGCAAATTTAGCTAAATTTGAAGCTCAACGTTCAGACTTTGAGCAAGCGGCTAAAGCGCGTTTGCAAGCAGCGCAAGAGCGTGCAGCAGAAGTGAATAATACCCATATCACGATTGCCGCAAGAGCTGCTGAAGGCAAACTTTATGGTTCTATCGGAACTGTTGAGTTGGTTAAAGCTTTTAAAGACAAAGGTTTAAACATTGCGCGACAAGAAATTCGTCTGAGCAGCGGTCCGCTGCGTGAAACAGGCGAATACGCAATCGATTTACAGCTACATGCTGAAGTCCTTGCTGTTGCAAAAGTTACCGTTGTACCTGAAGAAGAAAACCAATAAAACTTTTGATGTCATTGCGAGGCACGAACCCTCGCAATGACTCAATGAACTAGTCTCTCTTTTACCTTCCTTCGAGGTCAAAGTGCTAAAAGAAACTGAAGCTACCCGCATTCCTCTAGATCTCACCGCAAAATTAAAAGTGCCTCCCCATTCTGTTGATGCTGAACAAGCGGTCCTTGGCGGATTAATGCTTGATAATAAGGCTTGGGATCAAATTGCCGACAAATTGGTTGAAAAGCATTTTTATCGTCGTGATCATCAATTGATCTTTCGAGCCATGGTTAAATTGATGTCTGAAAATAAACCTTTAGACGTCATTACCGTTTCCGAAGTGTTACAGCAATTAGAAATGCATGACGAGGTCGGTGGATTAGCTTATTTAGGCGAGCTTGCAAAAAACACGCCAAGTGCTGCGAATATTGGTGCTTATGCAGAAATCGTTTATGAACGTGCCATTTTAAGAGAACTGATCTCGGTTGGTACCTTGATTACTGAATCTGCGTTTGATCCTCAAGGTCGGGCGAGCTTAGAAATTCTCGATGAAGCAGAAAAGAAAGTTTTTGATATTTCGGAACAAGGCTCACGTGGTTCAGGTCCTGAGGGGATCCGAGGTATTGTTTCCAAAGCGATTGATAATATTGAAAAACGATTTCATGATAACAACCCTGTTACGGGTATCGCGACAGGTTTTGCTGATTTCGATCGATTAACAACCGGTATGCAAGAAGGTGACTTAGTCATTGTGGCGGGTCGTCCTTCTATGGGTAAAACCTTATTAGGAATGAATATTGCTGAGCATGCTGCCATCCGTAGTCAAAAAGCGGTGCTGGTATTTAGTATGGAAATGCCAGGTGAAAGCCTAGCAATGCGTATGTTGTCATCGATAGGGCGTATTGATCAGAATAAATTGCGAACAGGTCGGTTAGTTGAAGAAGATTGGACCCGCCTGACCTCTGCGGTATCGTTATTAAGTAATGCAAAGCTTTACATTGATGAAACCCCTGCATTAACCCCGATGGAAATGCGCACTCGCGCAAGACGAGTAGCCCGAGAGCGTGATGGGCTCGGGTTGATTGTTGTCGACTATTTACAGCTCATGCGTGGTAGCAGTACAACTGATAACCGAACGGCAGAAATTTCTGAGATCTCGCGTTCGTTAAAACAGCTAGCTAAAGAATTACGTGTGCCCGTGGTTGCTTTATCACAGTTAAATCGTAGTTTAGAGCAACGCCCCAATAAGCGTCCCGTTATGTCTGATTTACGTGAATCAGGCGCGATTGAGCAAGATGCGGATTTGATTGTTTTTATTTATCGTGATGAAGTCTATAACGAAGATAGTCCAGACAAAGGTACCGCCGAAATTATTATTGGTAAACAGCGTAATGGTCCTATTGGGACGGTGCGCTTAACTTTCATGGGGCAGTATGCACGTTTTGAAAACTTCACAACGGACAATATGATGGCGGCAATAGAAGCATGAGTCGTCAAGTCATAGCGAAAGTGTCACAGCAAGCGCTTTTACATAATGTAGAAGTTGTGCGTGCGCTTGCTAAAGATTCTAAAATTCTCGCGATGGTTAAAGCCAATGCTTATGGCCATGGTTTAGTACAAGTTGCAAAAGCGCTTTCTACGGTTGATGCCTTAGGTGTAGCGAGTATTGAAGAAGCACTGCATATTCGTCAAGCCGGTGTAAAAACCGATATTGTGTTAATGGAAGGTATTTTCAACGCTGATGAGTTAACACTGGTGCAAACCCATCGTTTCATTTTAGTGGTTCATCATTTTTCTCAAATCCAAGCACTACAAGCCTATGAAAAGCCCCTACTACAAAAATTCAAAGTGTGGTTAAAAGTTAACACTGGTATGAATCGTTTAGGATTTTCACCGGCTGAATTTCAAGATGCTTATAGTATGTTGAAGCGATTACCCCAAGTTGAATTCATTGGTAGCATGACCCATTTTGCCAAAGCCGACGAAAAAGATAATGAATCCACCCTGAGGCAATACCAACAATTTTATGCTTTGTTAAGCGAGAAAGAGGGTTTGCGTTGCTTGGCTAATTCAGCGGGCATTTTAGCTTGGCCCCAATCTCATGCAGATTGGGTCCGTCCAGGATTGATGCTTTACGGAGCATCGCCGTTTCCCAATAGTACCGGGCGAGATTTAAATTTAAAGCCCGCGATGTCATTACATTCCACCGTGATTGCGATACGCGAAGTCAATGCGGGTGAGCAAGTGGGTTATGGCGGTATGTGGGAAAGTTTTGGCCACTGCAGTAAAATCGCGATTATTGCGATGGGATATGGTGATGGTTACCCCTGGCATGCTAAAAATGGCACTCCCGTTTTAGTGAATCAGCAGCGCGTGGGCACCGTAGGCCGCATTTCCATGGATATGTTGGCAGTTGATGTGTCATCGTTGAATGATGTTAAAGTGGGCGATCCCGTTGTGCTATGGGGTGATGATTTGCCGATTGAAGAAGTGGCACGTCACGCAGGCACCATTCCCTATGAATTATTTTGTCGTTTTACGGAGCGCGTAACCGTTGAGATGACCAATTAAAAAAGGGGCTTAGAGCCCCCTTTAATTATGCAAATTTCGCTACAGGAGAGATTGTCGTCTCATCATCGTGAGGTGGTTCGGAAAGTGTTATTGTTGGCGTGCTGCTAACGTAGTAAATGGAAGGTGTTTTACTCCATAACCAGCAAAGCGCTGAACCGATTCCACCCACAATAGAGCTTGCTACTTCTTCTATCGGCATGGTTGCTAAAGAACCTTCGTATTTTTCATAAGTTTCATCATCCGCCATCCCATACATCAGATCGGTAAAATCACAAGCAGTTTCCATCAATTTACTATCATGTATTGTTTTTAATATTTCAGTATGTTTTAGGTACAATATCATGGCGATAGGAATAGCGGCATGAATAAGGGGGCCATATTCAGATTCAAATTGATTGATAATGGTTGTGCTTAAGTGTGATGGTTTATAATAGAAAGCCATTTCAGTAATGGTTAATGCTAGTTCGACGACATCTTTAAAAATACCGAGTTGAGTATCGAATAAATAATGTAAGATTGCTTTACAACCAGCATTGGCTAAGAGACCTGCGCCAAATCTTGAAGAATAGACAGTGGCAATGACTAAAAGCGTTTCAATCGTTAATCTAAGTTTTGCAGCAATCGCAGAAGGCACATCTTGTAATGCCATGATGGCATCAACCGTTGCCCCTTGTTGTTCTAACATATATTGAATTTGCTTTTTATCGAGAGGAATCCCTGCTTTTACTGATAAAATTCTGATGAAACAAATTTTCTCTTGAAGATCTTTAAATACCCTCAAATCAATCTTACCTTGTTGAACATTATTTAATAATAAAGAAAGTTTTTTACTGTTAGAAAGTGGACCCTGCTGCATATTATCTCCAAAGGTTGAATGAATTTACTAATGATTAACTTATTGCAAAAGTTAATCATATTCATTCTTTATAAGATAACTTGCGACTTTGAAAGGATAAGTTAAATTAGATCATTTTTCTTCGAATTTCGTGAGAGGCATAATTAAAAAAGGGGCTTAGAGCCCCCTTTAATTATGCAAATTTTGCTACAGGAGAGATTGTCGTCTCATCATCGTGAGGTGGCTCGGAAAGTGTTATTGTTGGCGTGCTGCTAACGTAGTAAATGGAAGGTGTTTTACTCCATAACCAGCAAAGCGCTGAACCGATTCCGCCCACAATAGAGCTTGCTACTTCTTCTATCGGCATGGTTGCTAAAGAACCTTCGTATTTTTCATAAGTTTCATCATCCGCCATCCCATACATCAGATCGGTAAAATCACTCACCGCTTCGACAAATTCACTGTCATTGAGTGCTTTGATGATTGCAGGCGCTTTGGCATACAAAATCATCGCAGCAGGAATAGCAAGGTACACCCAAGAACCATAGGTTTCAAAAAGTTGATTCATTGCCTGTGTGCTTAAGTTAGATATGTTGTAATCACCTAATGCAAAATTGGCAACCAGCAAAGCAAGTTCTATCGCATTTTTGTAAATCCCAAAAGAGCTATCGAATAGACCATGTAAAGTATCTTTAGCTGCTACGTTCGCTAAAACAGCGCCTGAGACACCTGGTTTCCACAGGGCTGTTGCAAGTGCTAATGAAATTTGTACCGCTAAACGTACATTGGGATCGTTGGGTTTGGTTTGCAATTTCATAATTGCATCAACCGTGGGTTCTTGCTGTTGTAGTATAAATTTAATTTGATTCTGATTCAGTGCAAGGCCAGCCCTCGCTGCCACTATTTTAAGATAACCGGCTTTTTCCTCCAAAGTGTCATACAAGTCAATGTTAATTTCACCACTTTGAAGCTGAGTCAATAAACCATTCAATGCTGAAATGAATTTTTGTTCTGCTGTTTGGGTTTGCAATGTCATCATTGCTTTAGAGGTAGGCGTACTGATTGCTTTCGTCGTGACGGGTTTTTCTGAGGTGGTTTGCCATTTTATCATTGCTTCAACAGTGGGTTCTGGGTGTTGTAGTATAAATTTAGCTTGCTCCATACTAAGCCCAAGGTTTCCCTTCGCTGCTACGAATTTAAGATAGGCGGCTTTTTCCTCAAGACTGTCATATAAGTCAATTCTGAAGTCACCCCTGCGAAAAGCGATTAAGAAACGCTCAACTAAAGAAATAGTTTTTTGTTGTTCTTCGGAAGTGGGACCTTGATACATGATAACCTCGTGACACTACACATAATTTTTTAATATTTAGTTAACTTAATATAAATGTGTATTGGTGTCACGATTAGGGCGATAGGGTCATCTGTTTAAAAGATAAGCGAGCGAGGCTTATTTAGCCTCACTCAGAGAGTCATGGTAGCGTTTAACGCCCGCTAAGATTTCTTTTTTAGCTTCCTCAGCGCCCAACCATCCGTTGAGTGTCACCCATTTGCCTTCTTCAAGATCTTTATAATGCGCAAAAAAATGGGTAATGCGGTTAATGAGCAGTGGCGGCAAATCTTCCGGTTCCTGAACATGATTATATAAAGGGGTTAGCTTGTTGATAGGCACCGCGAGTATTTTCAGATCATCTCCGGCCTCATCACGCATCGATAAAATCCCAACCGGGCGGCAACGGATCACGCAGCCATGATTGACAGGGATTGGCGTGATAACCAAAACATCCACCGGATCGCCGTCATCAGAAAGTGTTTGTGGAACATAACCATAATCACAAGGGTAATACATACTGGTTGATAAAAAGCGATCAACAAAGAGCGATCCCGTTTCTTTATCAACTTCATACTTGATTGGTTCACTGTGAGCTGGAATTTCAATAATCACATTGATATCGTCAGGAAGATGTCTTCCTGAACTGACGCGTGCTAAACCCATTTGAATACTACCTGTAGTGAAATAAGAGATATTTTATAGGGTTAATTATAGCGCTTTTTTAGGTTAAGCACATTCCCAAATATTACCTAATCACTTAAAAATCAGTAAACTGGTCCATCACTGTTATAAATATACAGTTATTTAATGCACTCAAATTGGAGAGTTAGATGGAATTAATGCAATGGATACCACCCTTGCTGGGTTGTATGGGATTAGTGGCAGCGCTGTACCTTTATCGTTTAATTGTGGCTCATGAAGCAGGTAGCGGTAAATTGGCTGAAATTGGTCGCGCAATTCATTTAGGCGCTATGGTATTTGTCAGGCGTGAATACATCACCTTAGCAGGATTTGCAATCGTCGTTGCGTTGCTGCTAGCCATTTTTTTAGGGTGGCGTACGGCATTGGCTTTTGGTGTTGGTGCACTTTGCTCTGCAACAGCAGGTTTTATAGGAATGTATACGGCGACGCATGCGAATGTGCGAACAACACAAGCGGCACATTTACATGGCGCTGCCAGAGCATTAACGGTCGCCTTTTTTGGTGGCTCTGTCATGGGCTTAACGGTCGCCTCGCTTGGTTTGTTGGGCTTAGGCCTCATGTACTTTTGTTTTGCGAATGATCCTCTTACTTTGCAGGCGATTAATGGTTTTGGGATGGGAGCGTCCAGTGTTGCGCTTTTTTCCCGAGTGGCTGGCGGCATTTTCACCAAGAGCGCGGATATTGGTGCCGATTTAGTTGGGAAAATTGAAGCTGGGATCCCAGAAGATGATCCTCGGAATCCGGGTGTGATTGCAGATAATGTGGGCGACAATGTGGGTGATGTTGCCGGCATGGGTTCTGATATTTTTGAATCTTATTGTGGTGCAATGATTGCAACGATTGCAATTGCTTCAACCTTAAATGCAACCCAATTGGCGCTGATGGGAGAACAAAGTGTTTTAATGTTCTTACCGCTGGGTTTAGCTTCTGTTGGCTTGCTTTGTTCTGTTTTAGGTATTTTGATAACGCGCTTGATGTCAGGGCAAAAACCTGAAGTGGCGTTACGCATGGGCACCATTAGCGCGACGTTGCTATTTATGGGGGCAGCGTTTTGTTTGATTCAGCAAGTAGGCGTTGCTTTTGCGGTTTGGGCTGCAGTCTTTTGTGGTGCCTTAGGTGGCATTATGATTGGTCTGGTCACGGAATATTACACTGGCGGAAAACCCATCATCAGGATAGCCAATGCAGGCAAAACAGGCCCAGCAACGGTGATGATTACAGGCATTGCGGTTGGCTTAGAATCGGTTGTTGTACCGGTGCTCACGATTTGTGCCATCATCTATTTTTCAACCCATTGGATTGGTTTATACGGGGTTGGTATTGCTGCAGTGGGTATGCTTTCTACTGTTGGCATTACCATGGCAATCGATGCTTATGGGCCTGTGGCTGATAATGCAGGTGGTATTGCTCAAATGAGTGGCTTAGGTGAAAAGACACGTAAAATTACCGACTCGTTAGATGAGCTAGGTAATACAACCGCTGCCATCGGTAAAGGTTTTGCTATTGGTGCTGCAGCGCTAGCCGCGTTAGCGATTATTACCGCTTATGTTGAAACAGTTTCACTGAATTACCCTCACTTTGCTTTAGATTTAAGTAATCCAGAAGTGCTGATGGGGATTTTCATTGGTGGGATTATTCCTTTTGCGTTAGCAGCGATAACGATGACAGCGGTTGGTGATGCCGCCTTTGCCATTGTTGAAGAAATTCGCCGACAATTTCGTGAAATTACGGGATTGTTAGAAGGAAAAGCCGAACCCGATACAGCGCGCTGTGTTGATATCGCAACCCAAGCGGCATTAAAGAAAATGATTTTGCCGGGGATCATTGCGATTAGCGCACCCGTCATTGTGGGGTTTGGTATTTCTCCACAAGCCTTAGGGGGTATGTTGGGCGGAGCACTTTTAAGCTGTGTATTACTTGCTTTGCTTATGGCAAATGCCGGCGGTGCTTGGGATAACGCTAAAAAATATGTTGAACAAGGCCATTTAGGTGGCAAAGGTTCTTCTGTTCATGCAGCGACTGTGGTTGGTGATACTGTCGGCGATCCCTTTAAAGATACTTCAGGGCCTTCGATGAATATTTTGATTAACGTAATGGCCATCGTCAGCTTAGTGATAGCGCCGTTGTTATAATCAATTCTTGTCATTGCGAGCGAAGCGAAGCAATTTTAAAAATACGCTCGCAATGACGAAATTGAATTAAGCAAAACACCGCGGACAAGACTTTCCTTCTACAAATTCAGTACTTTGTTGTTCTTCATAAGTCACCGGTTGGCGACAACCATGACATTGAATCGTATCACTTTCTTCAAGGGCTGCATCGACAGCAATTCGTTTATCAAAAACAAAACATTCACCATCGTAATGCGCATGCCCATTTTCTTCTAAATATTTTAAAATACCGCCCTCAAGCTGGTAAACGTTGTTAAATCCTTGTTGTAACAGAAAAGGCGCGGCTTTTTCACAACGAATGCCGCCAGTACAAAATGTTACAACCGGTTTATCTTTATATTCTTCAGGTAATTTTTTAATCGCTTCGGGGAATTGTCGAAAATGCTGAATATCTAAATGAATGGCATTTTTAAAAGTGCCAAGACGGACTTCATAATCATTGCGAGTATCAAACACAACAACCTCTTTGCCTGCATCAAGCCATGCTTTAAATTCTTGAGCGCTGATACCGGGGGCGGGGGCATTTTCGGGATCAATCCCTTCTACGCCAAAAGTAATGATTTCAGGTTTAATTTTGACCAGCATTTTTTTAAAAGGGATTTCAACTGAGGGGCTTTCTTTAAATGTAAGCGGGCCAACGATGGCATGAATACAGGCAGAAAAGGGCGCAAGTGTTTCGGGCTTTACACAGACAAATATATTAATGCCTTCGGAACTTAGCAGAATAGTTCCCTTCAAGCCAAGATGTTGGCAAGTGGTTAAGAGTTCGTGTTGAAATTTTTCCAAGTCATTCAACTTCGTGAATTTATAGCCGGAAAGGTTAATATAATGCATGGGCATGTATTCTCAAATGCGAAGAAATTGAGGGCACAATGTACCATATGGCTTAGGATATTTTAATCCGTTAAACTCAACGATTAGGGGTGGTCCCTAGATTCAATAAAGCAGGGAAATGCAAATGAAAAAATCTTCCAATGTCCGAGTTTGGCAAAGTGTTGTATTAATGGTGAGTTTAAGTAGCGTGTCTGTCTGTTTTTCCGCTGAAAAAACAGTTGATGTGTATCGGGTTCATGCTGCTGCTGAAAACAAAGGGATCGGTGAGAAAATCGGCACTATTACTTTTAAAGAGTCTAAAAACGGTTTGCTGGTAAGCCCTCACTTAAAAGGATTACCTGCGGGCGATCATGGTTTTCATATTCATGAAAATCCGAGTTGTGATTCTGCCGAAAAGGACGGGAAATGGGTTGCAGCCCAAGCGGCAGGTGGCCACCTTGATCCGCAGCATACAACCCATCATGAAGGCCCACAAGGCAAAGGTCATTTAGGCGATTTGCCTAAACTGGTTGTCGATAAAAAAGGCGAAACGCCTCATACTGTTACGGCACCTCGTTTAACCCTTGCTAATATCGAAGGGCATTCGATTATTATTCATGAACATGGTGATAATTATTCTGATCAACCTGAAGCATTGGGTGGTGGTGGTGCACGCATTGCTTGCGGTGTGATTGCAAAATAATTAAAACCTCTTTTAGCCTGTGTTGATCGATGCATTTGCACAGGCTATTCATCTTCCCTTTATGCGTTCCATCTCTTTTACCTGTTTTTAAGCTATAAAAATAAATAAAATTCCTAGCTGTGCATAAACTTTATATTAGCGGGAATTATTATGAGCCATCAATACATTGAAGAAAAAGTTAATATTGATCAATATCCATTGTTAGATGAAGCCAATTTAGCTGTTGCAGGCACACAGATTTCCTTGGGCGATTTGCATGGTAATGCACAAAAATTACTCTATACACTGACTCGCCATGGTTTTATTGATATTACCAAAGATGATTACACTACTTTTGCAAAACTTTACCGAAAAACCCTGCTTAATGCAGAAGATATTAAAAAATTCAAGATTCTCCTTACACGTATTAACGTTAAACCAGAAGCAAAAAAGGCATTATTAAGATTAATTGGTGATGTAACAGCAGATCGCGGCACCAATGATTATTTCACGTTGCAGTTACTGAAAAAGCTGCGTGATAAGGGCGTATCTGTTGTTAATTTGATATCTAATCATGATGCTGAATTTATTCAACCTTATGAGACAGGAAAAGGATTTGATACTTCTAGATTAGGACCACAAGCAAACTCTGCTGCTAATTTGCAGAGATTGTTAGATCTTAATTTGATTTCCAAAGCTGAATTAAAAGAATTAATTGATGCTTATAAACCTACTTTACGAGCATTGGACTATTCTTTAAATGAAGCAAAAGATAAGATCACCATTTACAGTCATGGTGTCATTGGCCTTGAAAATATCAACTACATTGCCGAAGCGTTAGAGATGAAAGATGTTCATTGTGATGAAAATACACCGGCAATTGAGATGGCGATAATCATTGAAGAAATCAATGCAAGATTTGCAGATCATGTCAAAAATAATACGGTAACTGCTCTACTAAAACTTGATAAAGTTGATACCGATGCAATCAATGGTAAATATCCCATTGATGCAAAAGCCTTTCCTTTTGCACATTTAGTTTGGAATAGAAAAGCACATGGACTGAAAAGACCAGAACATATGAATTTTGCTCATGGTCATGATATGAACGATAAAACGATTAATAATATTTTTAATTTGGATAACATATTAGGTAAGGCGTTAAGCTATCATACCGGCATTTATAATATACTTTGTTCCAATGAGACCACCTTACGCGCGCAATTAGAAGCTGAAGAGGTTATCCCTGGCCCTATTGTGCAACCTGAAGCAGAGGTTGTCATTCCTACCGCGACATTAGAAGACAAGCAACCCATGTTGAATGTGATTGAAGACTATCAACCCAAGCCGATTGTCAAAATTGTGTCGCCATCTAATGAAGAGTCATTCGATGAAGAATTAGAGCAAGAATGGGAAAAGATCGATGCTACGCCTGAGGTTGCTTCTGTGCCTACGTCGACCGGTTGGATGTCGAGTCTGTCAAATTGGTGGTGGGGCCCTGCTAAGCAAGAAGAAGCTAAACCGGTGGCAACAAGTGCTCGCATGAGCTTGCCCACACAAATTAAATCGACTGAGGAGAAGCCAAGCAAGCATTATCAACAAAGCCAGAGCATCATTGATGCCTATGGTCTAAAAGAAGATCAAGTGGCTGTTGATAAATATGGTGTTCCTTTGCAAAAAGTGGATATGTCACAATCACTCAGAATCGTGCCATCATCAACATTAACATTTGACTATCAGAGTTCGAAGTCAGTAGAAAAAACGCAGCCCGTTGAAACAAAGACAGTTCAGTACACTACGGCTTTAGTGTGCAAATAAGACTAGAACTTTTAGCCAAATAATTAAAAGCCGTTGTTCAAACAACGGCTTTTTTTTTGACAATTTTTGCTATTACACGTATTTATTCAGTATTTTTTCCAAAATAGATAGTTTACTAGCTTTTTTTGCTATGCTAGCATGCCTCTTCCTTTTATCCGTTCTTTAGCACAGCTTGTCGCACAGGAGAGAAATTCATGGCAAAGCAAGGTCCAGGTATCGATGAAGACTATCAAGCATTGATAGTTCTAATGAAAGCACTACAATTGCGAGATGAAACCGTTGCCGGTCAGGTGTTAACTGTAAAGCCACAAGTTCGACAAAAATGTATGAATCAATCGCAGACAACAGCTTTAATGGGCGCCGTCAAATATAACTGCAGTGAAGAAATTTTTCGTGAATTGATTCAAGCTCCAAGCAATATTAATGCACAAGATAAAGCAGGATGGGCTGTTATCCATTTAATTGCAAAGTATAATCGTTGTGATCTTTTGTCTATATTGCTCGAACAAAAAGAGGTTAATTTTAATATCACTACCGCTAAAGGGGAAAGTGCATTAGCGATTGCCGCAAGCTGTGGGAACGATCAAATTATTGCAATGTTGCTTGAGAAAGGTGCGGATTACTTATTAGCCGATTCGTTTGAACAAGAACAACGATTACCGATTCATCTTGCTTGTTTTGCAGGTAGCCTTGCCTGTGTACAGCTGCTGCTTGAAAAGGAACCACTGCTAATAAGTGCTGTTGATAGGGTTGGCAGAACACTCGCACATTATTTAGCGCAATCAGATTGCAATAATGAAGAAGAAAAAAAAGCCATTGCAGCTTTATTTTCTGGTCAACAATTAGCGCAAGAATCTGATGATGGTGCCACACCTGTGGAAACAGCAAGTTACTTTGAACATCATACGATTGCAGATACGATGGCATCCGGTCAACTTTTGTCGCTTTACCAAATTTGTTTAAACAAGGTTTGCAAAACGGATAATCAATCCCTTGCTAAAGTATTAGAACAATTACCCACTGACATAGCAGAAAAGTTGTTAGATAAACGATCCAGAATGGATATCTCATTCAAATAAAAGTTCCATTTCTATGATGGCTACTGCTGCTTAGAACATCTAAGCTTCAGTAGCAATCGAACCTTTTTAATTTATCGCAATTTTCATACGTTTTATCTTTAATGCGGTTTTCCCAGTATATTTGCGAGCAAATAACAAGTAAGGTTTCCGACATAATTATTTGGGGGAATCTTATGAATCATGAATACATCACTCAATCCAGTGTCAACATTACAGAATATCCATTGTTCGATAAACAGCATTGGGCCGTTGCCGGTAAGCAGATCACCTTGGGTGACTTGCATGGTAATGCCTTAAAATTATTATATACGCTGACTCGCCATGGGTTTGTTGATATTTCTAAAAGAGATTATCAAGATTTTGTAAATCTTTATTATAAAAATGAAAGCGATTTTGACGATATACAAGCTTTTAATGCACTTTTAAACCGTATTAGAGTTCGTACCCGTGCACCGCAAGCCCTATTAAGGTTAATCGGAGATGTGCTTGCTGATCGCGGTGCCAATGATTATTTTACCTTGAAATTATTAAAAAAATTACATGATAACGGCATTTCAGTGGTGAATATGATTTCAAACCATGATGCAGAATTTATTCGATGTTATGAAAAAGATAAACATTTTGATAAAACTCCATTAAGAGAAGGACAAGCTAACTCTGCAGACAATTTTCAAAAACTCATGAATGCTGGATTAATTGAAGCGGCTGAACTCGACGAATTAATGAAAGCATACAAATCTTCTTTACGAGTTGTGGATTATTCTTTAAATGAAGCGCGGGATAAAATTACCATTTATAGTCATGGTCTTATTGGCTTACAAAATATCAATTATATGGCACAAGCCTTAGGAATAGATGAAGTTACCTGTGATGAACATACCTCTGCTACTGAAATTGCTGGTGTCATTGATAAAATCAATACTAAATTTAAAAAATATGTCCAAAAGGATAAGATTACGGATTTATTACAGATCAAAAAAGCCAGAGCAGGTGAAGGCCGACATACCATGGACGCCAAAGCCTATCCTTTTGCACACTTAGTGTGGAATCGAGAGGCAGAAGGTTTAAACAGGCCTGAGCATATCAATTTTGTTCATGGTCATGATATTCATGATAAAACCGCTAAGAATATTTATAATTTAGATAATACATTAGGCAAAGGACCTCGCAGTTATATTGGTACCTATAATCTTTTGTTTACAGATGAAAATAAATTGGAATCTCGATTAATCAAATCGGAATCAGAAATGATAGTCCCTTCCACAACGCCACCTACTAGTTCATTGCGGTTAGGTAGAATTGAACCAAATGAGGAAGAGGTGAGCGAACCTAAAATTGGCCTGATAGAAAGATATGAACCAAAGCCAATTGAGCCTGTTAAACCCTTATCAGAGTCTCAATCATTTGATGATGAATTAGAGAGAGAATTTAATGATTGGGTGATCATGCCTAAAGAGGCATCATCAACGGATGCTGCGGTTAATGATTTTCCGGTTAATCATGCTTCGGGTTGGTTCCCTGGTTTAAGTAACTTTCTTTGGGGGAGTAAACACGTTGATCCAGCTCAAACCCTGGAAGCTACATCAGATGCTGAACGCCCTAGTTTAGCCGTAGGCTAGTTTTAGAGTTTGCGAATAAGCTCCCGCACGGAAAGCATGACACATCCTACAGTTGAGTCGTGTCGTGCTTTTTGATTGAGAGTGTGAATCGCAAGGCTATCTTTTGCCGCCACCTGAGGATAGCTTAGGTAATAAAAGATCGTAATAGGTAGGATAATTGATTTTATCCGCATCAATAAAAATAAAATCAAATTGTTCATCTAAGCGAGGTAAAGTGTGCGTTGCATCACCTATGAGCAATTGGATTTTATGTCAATTAGCACAAGAATCTGATGATTGTGCAACACGTGCGGAAACGGCAAATTACTTTGAATATCAGGATTGCAGATACGATGGCATCCGGACAATTTTTTGTCGCTTTACCAACTTTTTTAAACAAAGTTTGTAAAACGGACAACAATCCTTTGCTAAAGTCTTAGAACAATTACCCACTGACATAGCAGAAAATTGTTAAATAAACGATCCAGAATGCATATCTCATTCAAATAAAAATTCCACCCTTATTTTATTGCTACTGCTGCTTAGAACATCTAAGTTTCAGTAACAATCGAACCTTTTTACTTATCGCTGTTTTTTAACACCTCATCTTTTATGCCACTTTTTTAGTATATTTGAAAACAACAAGAAAGTAATATTTCCAACATAAAAAATAAATTATATGAGGGGAATCTTATGAATCATCAATACATCACTCAATACAACGTTAACATTAATCAATATCCATTGCCCGATGAACAGCATTGGGCCGTTGCGGGTAAGCAGATCACCCTGGGTGATTTGCATGGTAATGCCTTAAAATTATTATATACGCTGACTCGCCATGGGTTTATTGATATCTCAAAAAGAGATTATGATAAATTTGTAACGATTTATCATAAAAAAACGCTAGATCGTTATGATGTGCAAGATTTTAATGCAATTTTAAAGCAGATCAGAATTCGAACACGCGCACCACAAGCGTTATTAAGATTAATAGGGGATGTGGTTGCCGATCGTGGTGCCAATGATTATTTCACCTTAAAAATCTTAAAAAAATTACGAGACAATGGTGTTCCCGTAGTCAATATGATTTCTAATCATGATGCTGAATTTATTGAATGTTATGAAAAAGGAAAATTATTTGATGAGAATCGATTAGGACTTCAAGCAAGATCTGCGGGCAATTTACAAAAGTTAATCGATCAAGGTTTGATTGAAACACAAGAAGTCGTAGAATTAATCAAAGCTTATAAACCTACGTTACGAGCATTAGATTATTCATTAAATGCGGCTAAAAACAAGATCACAATTTATAGCCATGGCGTCATTGGCCTTGAAAATATCAACTATATTGCCGAAGCGTTAGGAATGAATGGTGTTCATTGTGATGAGCATAGCTCAGCAATTGAGATTGCTCAGATCATTGAAGAAATAAATATAAGATTTGCCGTGCAGGTTAAGGAAAGCACGGTGAGTGAATTATTAAAACTTGATAGCGTTGATTCTAGAGCAATCAATGGCGTTGCGCCTATTGATCCGCAAGCGTTTGCTTTTGCCCATTTGGTATGGAATCGAGATGCAAATAGCTTGAAAAGACCAGAGCATATCAATTTTGTTCATGGTCATGATATGAAAGATAAAACCATCAACAATATTTTTAATTTAGATAATCTATTAGGTAAAGCACCTGAGCGTCATATTGGCACTTATAATTCACTTTTTTCAAATGAAATCACTTTACGTACACAATTAACGCCACCTCTGACGCCACCTCTGACGCCACCCGTAGCTGAAATCACAGCTCCGATACCTGCCGAGCCACCTGTAGGGACCATTCTTTATCGTGCGCCTAAACCTATTGCGTCGGTTCAGCCTGTGTCCTCACCAGCATCATTGGATGAAGAATTAGAGGAAGGATGGGTGACGGTAGAAGCTCCTAAAGAAGATTTGCCAATGGTTCAAAATAAGAATTCGGGTTGGTTTCCCAGTTTAACGAATTGGCTTTGGAAATCCGATCAGGGAATAGTTGATTCTGATTACAGCGCAACGGTGCAACCACCAAAGCCTGGGCAAGATAATCGCTTGACGTAATCTCGTTTTAGAGTTTGCGAATAAGCAATATACCATCGCGCACGGAAAGCATGACACATTCTACAGTTGAGTCGTGTCGTGCTTTTTGATTGAGGGTGTGAATCGCAAGGCTATCTTTTGCCACAGGATTAACCACCTCACCTCCCCACAAAGCATTATCGATGACCATCAAGCCACCCGAGGATAGCTTAGGTAATAAAAGATCGTAATAGGTAGGATAATTGATTTTATCCGCATCAATGAAAATAAAATCAAATTGTTGATCTAAACGCGGTAAAGTACGTGTTGCATCACCTATGAGTAGTTGGATTTTATGGCCATGGGGACTTAAGTCAAAATATTTTTGTGCAATTTGTGCATGATGGGCTCTTGATTCGCAAGTAATCAGGCGGCCATCAACAGGCAAGGCACTCGCTATTTGTAATGCGGCATAACCAGTAAAAGTACCGACTTCTAAGCAAGTTTTAGCTCTAGATAATTTAATGAGGAACTGCAGTAATTTCCCTTCAACTGGGCCACTTAACATACGACCAA
The DNA here is from genome assembly GCF_001431295.2 of Candidatus Berkiella aquae. Taxonomy (NCBI): domain Bacteria; kingdom Pseudomonadati; phylum Pseudomonadota; class Gammaproteobacteria; order Candidatus Berkiellales; family Candidatus Berkiellaceae; genus Candidatus Berkiella; species Candidatus Berkiella aquae. The sequence goes on from NZ_LKAJ02000001.1 coordinate 434,310, forward strand.
AGGGGGTTTGGGTTTGCGTTTCATGACGCAAATTGGCCAAAAGAGGCGGCTCTTGACTGGTTGCTTGAATAATATATTGACGTAAGTCGTCGTTCATCAGTTCGTCAAGTGTCATGGAAATTTCCGCTCTACCATTATTACTTAGCAGTGGTATTATACCGACCTTAGTTGCTTACTCAATCCTATTTAGGTGCCCCCCCTACATGATCAGGGCTTTAATTAAGAAAGTTGGCTTTCTTTTTGGAAAGGCTCAACCTACAACAGCGAAAATTGGACAACCCATTGTTATTCCACGCAGTCAGCATGGGATTTCACGTAAAGAGATTAGTGAAAATGCGCTAAAAGTCCTTTATCGCTTAAATAAACACGGTTATGAAGCCTATCTTGTGGGTGGTAGTGTGCGCGATCTGCTGCTGGGACTGCATCCTAAAGATTTTGATGTGGTCACCAATGCCAAGCCCGAAGAAGTACGACGGGTTTTTCGAAATTGCCGTCTTATTGGCCGCAGGTTTCGGCTTGCTCATGTGTATTTTGGACATGATATCATTGAAGTTGCCACTTTTCGTGGTAAAACCGATGCACCGTCCGAAGATATTTCGCATTCAGAACAAGGCATGATTTTACGTGATAATGTTTATGGCACCATCGCCGAAGATGTATGGCGCCGTGATTTCACGATAAATGCGTTGTATTACAATATTGCTGATTTTTCTATTGTCGATTATGTCGGTGGTTTTGCCGATTTAAAAGCAAAGCGCATGCGCATGATTGGCGATGTCAAACAACGTTATCGCGAAGATCCCGTACGTATTCTTCGTGCTGTTCGTTTTGCCGCCAAAGCGAATATTGAACTCAGTAAAGAATTAACCCAACCGATTGCCGAGCTAAAAGAATTATTACATCACATCTCTTCTGCCAGGCTTTTCGAAGAAGTGATGAAAATGTTTCATTCCGGAGTTGCTTCTCGTATTTATCAAGAATTAAAAACGAATGGATTATTGGCAGAATTGTTTCCCATTACGGATGACAGCATTAAGAAAAATGTTCATCCAATGGATGCTTTGCTAGGCATCGTTTTTCAAAGTACCGATAATCGAATCCGTGCTGAAAAACCGGTTACGCCTTCTTTTATTGTTGCAGCCTTATTATGGTATCCAATCGTTGAGCGCACAACAGCATTAATGGAAAAAGGTATTCCTTTTATTCCTGCAAGAATGCAAGCAACTGAAGAATTATTATCGCAACAAGCAAAGCGTATTAGTATTCCAAAGCGAATTACTTTGGGAGCTCGCGAAATTTGGCAGTTACAAATGCGCTTAGAAAAGCGACATGGCAAACGTGCTCAGCAATTAATCTCAGAGCAACGTTTTAGAGCCGCTTATGATTTCTTAGAAATGCGTGCACAAATCGGTGAAGACGTTAATGACTTATACGAATGGTGGCGAGCTTATATTGATGGTGATGCCGCTATACGCAAAGAGCTGCTTAAAAAAGTAAACCAACCGACCGGTAGAAGAAAGCGACGCAAAAGAAAGCCTGCACCAACATGATGCAAATAGCCTATATAGGATTGGGCAGTAACCTTGCTATCCCTCATCAGCAAGTATTACAAGCGATACAGCAAATAAAAGCGTTAGCTCATACGACTTGGTTAGCAGAGTCTTCATTATATTTAACGCCACCTTGGGGAATTAAAGAACAGCCTGCATTCATTAATGCTGTGGTGAAAATAGCAACCGATTTACCGGCGCATGATTTGCTAGATGCATTATTAGCGATAGAGGTATCCCAACAGAGAGTGCGCGCACAGCGTTATGGGCCTCGCACCATTGATTGTGATATTTTGTTATATGCCGATGAAATGATTACAACAGAGCGCTTACAGGTACCACATCCTTTTTTGTTAGAACGGGCTTTCGTTGTTATTCCTTTATTTGAAATTGCACCGGCATTAATTTTGCCAACAGGTCAAATTTTGGCAGAAGTTGTTAAAAAATACCAAGACGAAAATATTAAAAAATTTATTTTACCATCAGAGGAAATTGAGTGATGAATCCTATTTGGCAACGTTTACAAGAACAAGCAAATAATATGCAACAGCAAAAAATTGCAGATTTGTTAAAAGAACCTAAACGTGTCGAACAATACTCATTCGCTGTTGGTGATATCTATTTAGATTATTCCAAAAATTTTATTGATCAAAACGTTATGGCATCGTTGCTTGCGCTGGCCGATAGTGTTGAATTGACGCATGCAATTAAGCGACTGATTGCCGGAGAAAAAGTTAATATCACGGAAGACAGGCCGGCACTTCATACTGCGTTGCGTCGTGATTTAAATAAGCCCTTACTCGTTAATCAGCAAGATGTTATGCAAAATATTGGCGCGCAATTTGATAAAATGGCAACGATTGTTGATAAGTTGCATGCAAAACGTTGGTTAGGCGCCACGGGAAAGCCTATTACCGATGTGGTTAATATCGGTATTGGTGGCTCTGATCTAGGCCCTTTAATGGCGGTTGAAGCATTAAAGCATTACCAACAATCCGCGGTAAAAATGCATTTTGCTTCCAATATCGATCCCGTTGTGATCTCAGATTTATTGAAAGAGCTTAATTCTGAAACGACCTTATTTATTATTTCTTCTAAATCGTTTTCAACACCTGAAACATTAACGAATGCACAAGTCGCTAAAAACTGGTTAATCGCGGCATTAGGGCAATCAATAGAAAATCATTTGTTAGCCGTGACCGCATCGCCTGAAAAAGCACAAGGATTTGGTGTTCATTCAGATAATATATTAACCTTTGAACCGTGGGTTGGTGGGCGCTATTCGATTTGGTCTACGATAGGATTACCGCTCGCGATTAGCATTGGAATGACTCATTTTAAAGATTTTCTAAAAGGCGCAAGTGCCATGGATGAGCATTTTGCCAATGCAGAGCTTGCGCAAAATATGCCAGTTATTTTGGCATTACTGGGTATTTGGTATATCAATTTCTGGCAAGCCTCAACGTTAGCTGTTTTACCCTATATCAATACCTTGCAATATTTGCCTGATTATTTACAACAACTGGATATGGAAAGTAATGGTAAGCAGGTTACGATTCATAACCAGCAAACACCTTATACCACGGGACCCATTGTTTGGGGACAAGTGGGTACCAATGGGCAGCATGCGTTTTATCAACTATTACATCAAGGAACGCACTTTATTCCAGTTGATTTTATTGTGGCAGCGAATAGTAATAGTAGTTTAACTGAACAGCATCAGCAGCTTATTGCGAATTGCTTTGCACAAGCACAAGCACTCATGCAAGGTCGTGACGATACCAAGTTTGCACATGAACATATGCCAGGAAATAAACCGAGTAATATATTGTTGCTAAAGAAAATGACGCCTTTTGTCTTAGGGCAATTATTAGCACTTTATGAACATAAAGTTTACGTGCAAGGAATTATTTGGCAAATTAACTCGTTTGATCAACCTGGCGTTGAGTTAGGTAAAAAATTAGCAGATCGCTTATATCAAAGTATTAAAAATCATCAATTCGATGAGCAAATTGATGTTTCAACACAAGCGCTTATTGAAAAATGCCGCGAGATGAGTCAATAGTACAAGCAAACCAGGGAAAAGCGTTCTGCTTTTCCCTGGTAAATCAATTAAGCGTAAGGCTTAACCACATAATCAGATAGTAATTTACCGATAAAGTAGCCAGCAGCAGCGCCCACTACACCACCCACACCGCCTAAGCCATATTTACCAACATCAACACCTGCTAGTACATAAGGGTATGCTGTACTGGATGTGGCATAACCTTGGAATGCGCCCAGCGCACCGGTGATCCATTTAATGCCGTCTTGTACAAAAGTATCAACGGCAGATGCATCAGCAGCACCAGAGATATGAGTTACTTCCTGTAATGATAATTCACGCATGATATTTAGACCTCGCAATGCGTTTTGATATATGAAAATATGCGTACACAATCATTGTGTACGTAGAGCAATGTACCGAGGTTTTTTAGTTGCGTCAAAAAATTCAAGTTATACACAAAGTTAGAAACACAGACTCAATTGATAACAGAGTATCAATTTTAAAATGGGAAGAGGATAACCAATGGGCTACGAGACGATGTATCAGCATTCCATAGCCGACCCACAAAAATTTTGGGCACAGCAGGCAGAATACTTTATAACTTGGCATGAAAAATGGCAGGCAATTGATGAAAGTGATTTTACCGAAGGAAAAGTTGCCTGGTTTCGCGGAGCAAAATTAAACGCTAGTTTTAATTGCCTTGATCGTCATCTGGCTAAACAATCAGATAAGATTGCAATATTTTGGGAGGGAGATAACTTGCATCGTCGTCAGGCGATTAGCTACCAAAGATTGTATGAAAGAGTGTGTCGATTTGCGAATGTGTTAAAAGCGCAGGGGATTCAAAAAGGAGATAGGATTTGTATCTATTTACCGATGATTCCAGATGCCATGATTGCCATGCTAGCTTGTGCTCGAATAGGGGCTGTACATTGCGTTGTCTTTGCTGGATTTTCTGCTTTGGCGTTAGCAGAACGGATTAAAGATTCTGGCTGTAAAATGGTCATCACTGCTGATGAAGGAATACGCCAAGGAAAAGTATTTGCCTTAAAAAGTAATGTTGATGATGCGCTCGATAAAGTTGCCGTCAAAAAAGTGATCGTCATTAAAAATAGTGGCGCAAAGGTTAGAATGCATCGCCAGCGAGATGCTTGGTATCATGATCTTGCTTTTAATGTTCCTAGCGAATGTGAACCGCAAATCATGGATGCTGAAGATCCCTTATTTATTTTATATACCTCAGGCTCTACAGGCACACCGAAAGGTATTTTGCACACCACAGGTGGTTATTTACTTTATAGCGCCATCACTTTTCGTTATGTATTTGATTATCATCCTCAGGATATTTTTTGGTGTACAGCCGATGTTGGATGGATCACAGGGCACAGCTATGGCGTATATGGACCATTAGCGAATGGTGCATCGATTGTGATGTATGAAGGCGTTCCTACTGCACCAGAGCCTGATTTAGCTTGGAAAATAGTGGATTATTATCAAGTGACCATTTTTTATACGGCACCCACGGCTATCCGTAGTTTGATGGCATTCGGTGATGCACCATTAGCATCAAGTAAACGTGATAGTTTGCGTATTTTAGGTTCGGTTGGTGAACCTATTAATCCAGAAGCGTGGCGTTGGTATCACGATAAAATTGGAAACGGCCGCTGTGAAATCGTTGATACATGGTGGCAAACGGAAACGGGAGGTATCATGATTGCGCCGATCCCAAGCGTTAGTCGACAAAAACCGGGTGCGGCAACCACACCTTTTTTAGGGATTGAGCCCCTTATACTGAATGAAAATAAAGAACCCGTTAAAGCAGGTGAAAAAGGTTTTTTGGTGATTGCAAAAAGCTGGCCCGGACAAGCGCGCACTATCTACGGTAATTCTCAACGTTTCTTTAATGGCTACTTTAGTCGTTTTCCTGGGCATTATTTTACAGGAGATGGCGCATACAAAGATAGTGACGGTGACTTTTGGTTAACAGGACGCGTCGATGATGTTATGAATATTTCAGGGCATCGCTTAGGAACCGCAGAAATTGAAAGCGCGTTGGTGTTGCATCCGTTCGTTGCTGAAGCAGCAGTGGTTAGCGTCCCACATGCCATTAAAGGAGAAGGTATTTATGCTTTTGTGACCTTGATTGATGGACAAAAGATGACATTGGCATTAGCGGCTGAATTAAAACAACAAATCGCAAAAGAAATTGGTAAATTTGCAATACCGGAAGAAATTCATTTTGCACCTAAATTACCGAAGACCCGTTCTGGCAAAATCATGCGGCGTATTTTGCGATGCATTGCAACAGGTGAGCTGGATAAAATGGGTGATATTTCTACCTTGGCAGATCCTGACGTATTATCTTTACTGCTTAAATGAATTTTTTTTGATAGGCTTAGCTTACTATCACCATGGAAGGAATCCTTATGCGAGACGTTTACATAGTTGCGGCGGCAAGAAGCGCGATCGGAAGTTTTGGTGGTTCTCTTTCTAAAACACCAGCTAGTGAAATCAGCGCGCAAATTATTAAAGGACTACTCACACAGCTTGACTTGTCACCCGATAAAATTGACGAAGTGATTTTGGGACAAGTATTAGCAGCAGGAACAGGACAAAATCCAGCTCGACAAGCAAGTATCGCGGCGAATATCCCAGCAACGGTTCCTGCAATGACAATCAATAAAGTCTGTGGCTCTGGTTTAAAAGCAGTGCAGTTAGCATACCAAGCAATTCTTTGTCAGGATGCCGACATTGTGATTGCTGGTGGTCAAGAAAATATGTCATTAGCGCCACATTATTTACCGCATTCCCGCCAAGGGCAGCGTATGGGCGATTGGGCATTAAAAGACAGTATGATCATTGATGGTTTATGGGATGCTTTCAATGATTACCATATGGGACAAACTGCTGAAAACATTGTGTCAAAATTTAATGTTTCACGCGAAGATCAAGATGCTTTTGCATTGGCTTCACAACAAAAAGCAGAAGCGGCATTGAAATCAAATCGTTTTGCTAGTGAAATTATGCCCATTGAAGTTAAATCAGGCAAAGATGAAATTCAACGCTTTGAGAAAGATGAATATCCGCGTTCGACATCGTTAGAAAAATTATCACAATTGCGTCCAGCATTTAACAAAACCGGTTCAGTAACGGCAGGAAACTCTTCTGGACTCAATGATGGCGCGGCCATTTTAATTCTAGCCAGTAGCGATGCTTGTAAGCGATTACAGTTAAAACCATTAGCTAAAATTGTTGCGGCCGCAAGTGCGGGTGTTGATCCTGCCATTATGGGCACAGGGCCTATTCCTGCTAGCCGTAAGTGCCTTGAAAAAGCAGGATGGACAGTCAACGATTTAGATTTAGTCGAAGCAAATGAGGCGTTTGCAGCACAAGCACTTTGCGTCAATCGTGAACTTAAATTGGATACCAATAAAGTCAATGTCAATGGAGGCGCAATTGCATTGGGGCACCCCATTGGTGCATCTGGCGCACGAATTCTTGTGAGTTTGTTGCATGAAATGCAACGTCGTCAAGTAAAGAAAGGCTTAGCGACGCTTTGTATTGGTGGTGGACAAGGAATGGCACTAGCGATTGAATGCATGTAAGGAAAATAAATGATGAGCACACATCAACGAGTAGCACTGGTGACAGGTGGCACAGGCGGTATTGGAACTGCAATTTGTCAACAGCTTATTAAAACAGGATTGCAAGTGGTTGCAGGTTATAGCCATGGTGGTGATAGCTCTTATGCTTTAACGTGGCAAAAAGAGCAAGCCGATCTTGGATATGAAATAGGGATTGTTTATGGCGACGTTTCTAATTTTGAATCGTGCACTGCAATGGTGGATGAAATCGCAGCAAAGTTTGGTGCAATTGATGTGTTAGTAAACAACGCAGGTATCACAAAGGACACCATGTTTAAAAAAATGTCTGTTACAGATTGGCAAGCGGTGATGCGGATCGATCTAGATAGTGTTTTTAACACCACACGCCAGGTAATTAATGGTATGATAGACCGGAATTTTGGTCGCATTATTAATATCTCGTCGATCAATGGACAAAAAGGCCAATTTGGACAAACCAACTATTCAGCAGCAAAGGCTGGTATGCATGGTTTTACCAAGGCATTAGCACAAGAAGTGGCTGCAAAAGGAGTAACTGTAAATACGATTTCGCCAGGATATGTGTTAACCGATATGGTTAAAAAAGTAGCTGCAGATGTCATGGAGAAAATAATTGCCCAGGTACCGGTGGGAAGACTTGCTGAGCCAAATGAAATTGCGCGAGTTGTAACTTTTCTTGCGGCAGAAGAAGCAGGTTATATCACAGGTGCTAATATTGCTGTAAATGGTGGGCAGCATATGTACTAGTTCTTAAACAGGGTGACTAAGAATGAGCGAACCTCGCGTTATAAAAAAATATCCGAACCGTCGTTTGTATGATACAACCATCAGCAGTTATATTACGTTGGAAGATGTCAAACGTTTGGTTGTTGAACAAGTCGCAATCAAAGTCGTTGATGCAAGAAGCCAAGAAGATATTACACATAGTACTTTATTGCAGATTATCATCGATCAAGAAGAAAACGGTCCTCCATTATTTACAACGCCTATTTTACAGCAAATGATTCGCTTTTATGGCGGCTCTATGCATGCACTGTTTGGCAAAATGTTCGAGCAAGGTATGCAATTATTTGAACAGCAGCAAGCGGTATTTAATGAAGAGAAAGATCCCTTGAATATGATGTCACAGTTGACTCAGCAAAATATGACACAATGGCAACAGCTGCAAAATCAATGGATGAATGCATTTGTTGCGAAACAGACAGCGGAGAGAGAAGAAGATCCGCAACCCGCCTCATAATTTGTTAACTAACTTGACTCTTCTTTGGTTGGTGTCTATGCTTGAAGCAACTGCTGCATTGCGGAATCACCAAGCCAAGGAATGAATCATGATGAACTCAATTTATGAACAGTGGCGTGCATTTGCGAGCTCGCCGTCCAATGAACCGTTAATGTCATTTCATCATTTAACGACCCACTTGGGCAGTGAGATCGTGCGACGCCAGATGAATATTATGAATGATTTAATGCAATGTAGCGCAGAGCAAATGCATCAGTTAAGCCATGCTAAAGGGATGGATGAGATCGTTGCAACCCATACTCGTTTTATTGCAAAGTCTTCACCCAAGCTAATGGGGCATGCTCAAGATACATTAGATTGTTTCTTAGATGGTGCGACGCAGTATCGAAAGTTATTAGAAAATACGTTTGTAAAACGTGCGCAATAGTGACCATCGATTAGATTTTTTTGAATAGTGTATTTAAGACGGTAAAAAATCCCTCACGTGACAGGTGGGGGTCAATGTTGCCACTTAAAAGCAGCGCTAATTGTAACCAACCTAAAATACTTGCTAATAGCACAGCAGGGATCGCAAGACCCAGTCCCAATAATAAAAAGCAAGAAAGAGAGCTCAGTGTGCTAAGGAAGGTAATCGTTCCAAGCATAGGATCGCTCATTGAGAGCATCAGTACCGCGTAACCTAACCCCAAAACAACAAAGAAAATTAGTGCGAATACACTATAAAATTTGATATTGCTCATTTTATTGTCATTAATTTTTTCAGTTGGGGTAGTGTAACGTGTTGAGTGGAAAGAAGTCAAGTTTATCAACTAACACCATCCTAGTCATACCATGTGGTAAAATGTCCCACTTCTTCGCGTGCCGTACGGTATTGATTTACAGGGTGTGACCAGTCTGCAAAACCCAATGCCATACCGCATACAATATGATAATTCTCACTAATATTTAAATGCTGGCGGATAATATCCGGATACTCTGCTAAGGCGGCTTGTGGGCAGGTTTCTAAGCCAACCCCCCGCGCAGCTAGCATGACATTTTGCAAGAACATTCCCATATCCATCCACGAGCCTTTGCACAGCTTGGCATCAAGATAAAATATGAGGGCAGTAGGCGCTTCAAAAAAGGCATAGTTGCGATACCACTGCTGTTTACGCTGTTCAACATCCTCTTTACGAATATGCAAAGCGCCATAAAGTGCTAGGCCACATGCTTTACGTCGTTCTTTGTAAGGCTCAAACCAATCTGTAGGATAGTATTGATAGTCAGGATTTTCAGGTTGGTCTTGTTCTCGGGCTTTTAGAATATCTTTGGTTATTCGCTGTCGATGTAGAGAGCCTACAATGGCAACGTGCCAGGGCTGCGTATTAACCCCAGAAGGGGCAAAGCGTGCGGCCTCTAAGATAGTTTCAATTAATTGAGGAGGCACAGGCTTATCTAAGAAAGCCCGCACCGAGCGACGCTCGCGCATGGCTTGACAGACGTCAAGTATGGGCGAACTTTCAAAATGACTATCGTCCTTGTTTTTCACGGACTTCTGCAAGTGTTTTGCAATCAATACAAAGCGTTGCGGTCGGTCTGGCCTCTAAACGACGAATGCCAATTTCAATACCACATTCCTCACAATAGCCATAGTCACCACTATCAATCGCTCTAATAGATTCATCAATTTTATTAATGAGTTTATGTTCGCGATCGCGTGCTCGTAGACGTAGGGCAAACGTTTCTTCTAATGTGGCTTGGTCGCTGACATCAGCAGGTACTTCAGCTAATTCTTTTAAATCGTGAATAGTTTCATCGCCACCTTGTAGCAGGGCAGCTTTCCAAATATTCAACAATTTTCTGAAGTGTTCCTTTTGCGCTTTGCTCATGTACTCTTCGTCTTTTTTAGGCTCATAGGGCTTGACCCCATAAGAGAGCAAAGTTTGGGTGGTGGTCGGTTCTTGGCTTCCTTGCGGTGTTTTCATAGTCGTTTTTTTCTTCGTTGAGCTGCTATTGGTTTCTGCTGACACGGGGTCCTCCTCCTGATACACATTTCGTTCAGGCAAGGTTCAATCTATATCAATTCTTGTTTGAACAGCAATCATAAAAAAAAGTTCCTAGAAACTTTCTAACAAATTCTTAGTAAGAATTCTAGTGATTGTGCTTCCATACACTGAGGGAGCGAATATACACGCAAACATAAGCTTTGGCTACCACCACTCAACCTTTTAGTTAATTTGCCGACATATACAGAAGGAAAAAAGTAAAAAGGTTAAATTCAGTATGGAATTTCCTAGCTCGTTAACACAAGCTATTTTGCTGAAGCGTTATAAACGCTTTCTGGCTGAGATCGTTGTGAATAACCAGGAACATCGAATTATTTATTGCCCCAATATGGGCGCAATGACAGGCTGCGATATTTTAGGGAGTCGCATTTGGTTTTCGCAATGCGCAAATCCACGAAGAAAATTCCCAGAAACCTGGGAACTGGTCGAAGTTGATGGTGGGCATTTGGTTTGTGTCAATGTGCATAACACGAAGCAATTAACTATCGAAGCAATTCAAAATGGTGTGATTCAAGAGCTTTCCTGTTACGAGCATATTGACGATGATCCTGAACTTTTAGATGAATGTAGCTTTGATATGGTGCTAAAGCATCAAGCACATGAAGATGATGAGCAAAATACGGCTTTTGTCATGATGCAAAGCGTGACGATGGGAGATGAAATACATCGTGGATTTTTCCCAGATGCCATGACGCAAAAGGGAGTACAGCAGCTCAAATCATTAATCTATGCGAAGCAACGTGGTTATCGAGCGGTGTTAGTGTTTAGTGTGTTGCATACCGGGATCCATCGCTTGTTTCCTGCGGATCATATCGATTCTGAATATGGTGGTTTAATTCGTCAGGCTGTCATTGCTGGTGTAGAAGTGATTGGCTATCGAGTTGATATTAGCTTTAATGCGATTTCTTTAACAGAGCCAGTGGAAGTTTGTATTCCAGCGAGAATGATTTGCTCGTCTCGTTCGGAGAAAAGCCAGTAAATCGTTATCAGTAAAAAGGGATACATTTAAGTATCCCTTCCTCACATCCATCGTTAACTATCGAGAAAAAGCCCTTTTCCGAGAGGGGGTAGACTTGAGCGATTTATATCGTGTGATCTTCGGCTTTGAACCTGCTGAGCCTGGTGAATAGAGAAGCGGTTTTGCTGGTGGCAAGGTTATTTCATCTAAATAATCTAGAAAAGACGCGACGGTGTGATCAGTCGAGTCTATCTGAAGTTTTCCTTTAGCGGTTTCGCTACTAATAAAAGTGCTAAGTTCTCGCGCAGCGCTTTCTAATGCGATAGCCGTGTTGCCGCACTTGAATCGAGGAATAACTTTATTTTCGATACATTGCTGAAGTTTTTGCAATAACTCATCAGTTCTACTGGAGTGAAGATGAATAATGGGACCAAGTAATTTATACGACATTATCTCAAGTGCGGCATCTGTAGGATATTGGCGTTCAAGCGTTGTTTTCAAATTTGAAAAAGAGGTCACAGAATGTAAAGCAAGATTGCGTTGCAGTATCATGTGAGATAATAAAATATTCCCTATCGTTGTCAATTTGTTTTCAAATGTTTGATTTTCATTTGCAAGAGTTAATTGTTTTGATAGCGTAAATATTCGTGGAAGAGGGCAGGGGTAAGAAGCTTCAGTCATGTTAAGCTTGGATGAGGATGTTACTGTAAAAAGCGCTTTCAATTCTCGAAATGTCACATTCCATTCTAAATGAGGCATCGTTTCAATTAAGCGCGATACAGGCGGTGATTCTAAACCCGAGACAATGGCACTAATCGAACGAAAGTCGGGCCCTATATGATCAGGTTGTTTTAATAATTCATTTGCTAGATTGACCCACAATTTAAAGTTTTTTTCAAATTCAAAAGTTGCACGACAAGAGAGTAGGCTTATCTTAACAAGATTACTCAGATTTTCCCAACAAAGCACTTCATAATGAAAGCTAGCAAATTCTGCTTTACCCAGCTTAAGCGCTTTTATTGATTGTATCAATCCTAAAGAAAGCGTGCTTAATTCATGCGCAAGGCTTCTTACAAAATAACCATATTCTTCACCTTCACAATCCAGCGTTGTTTTAAACAATTCTTCGAAATCGACAGTAAACAAATAGAGTGGATGGATATTGAACCATTGATTTAAGATATCAAGATTATTTTGTAATACAGGATGAGTTGCTACTTGAATAGCGTGCATGCGCCTAATACAGCCATTGATTTGAGCGATGATTCTCTGTCGTTCAAAGTTATTAGTAGAAATAGATTGTTCATTTTCGGTGATAAATCGCTCTAACAATGGATGTTCTATGGGAGAGCGCAGTTTTTTCGAATCAAAGGATAAATATAACACCTCGCAGATGATAAGATTTGCAATATTTCTTTGATAAGGATTTAAATAAGGAAACAGAGAGACAACGTGGTCTAATACATGAGAATAACCGCCAATTTTGTAAGCTAATCCCTGGATGATAGATGGAGCATGATGGAGCTCATTTTCAATAATGCCAATCATATTGAAAACGGATTCACGTGGACTTCCAGGAGAGATAGTATCGCTCATCATTTCTTCGATAGGATCGTCTAACTGTTCTTTAGGTGTTATTTTATATAACGCATAGATGAGAGTCGTTAATGCGGTATGTTCTTCATTCAAGGTAGTAAAAGCCTTTTTTCTGGCAATATTTAATTTAATGGATAAAGCATTTTTTATATCGACAAAAACTTGATGAATAATTGAAAGTGTGATTTTGCTGTTGCTTATGCTGGTGATGTAAGCATCGATGGTGCCATCTTTATCCAACAGATGAGTGATAGAGATTTGCTCTAAATAAGTTGCGAGTTTTTTTAGGGCATTAATGTAATGATCTTTCTCTTTATTGAGCGTAAGCGGTAAAAGACTTTTCTTAAAGAACCGATCAAGATTAACCGATGACGGTGGTAAGATCGAAGTGGAAGGTTCAGATGAACTATTGGGTGCTTCTGTATTTATTCTTCTGGAAGAGAGCGGTAATTCTGCCATTGAAACTTCAGATGAGCTACTTGATGAGCAATGCGGTTGGGATGATTCTAAAAACACATCCTCTAAATTAAACGCCAAATGTGTTTTGATGATAGATTTTAATGCACGAATTTTAATCATGTCTTCTTTGGTACGAATCGAGGCAGTAACAGATGAATCGTTTGAACTACTAGAAGCGACACAAGAGCTGCTATCTCCTGATAAGCTAAGATGTTTAAATTCCTTTTGAAGCGCTTCGATTTTTGTTTGATTGAGAGACCGTTCTTGGATTTGTGTTAATAATTCAACAGTGTGATGTGATGGGGTTTTATTTTCCATCATACTCTCTAATAATTCAGCATCACTTTCAGCTAATTGAAGGGGGGTTCTATTATCATTATTTCTTGCATAGAGATTACTGCCCATCCTTATCAATAAAGTAACCATGGTGGTATATCTATCTCTAACCGCAAAGTGTAAGGGTGTTTCATTATTTGCGCTTCGGGTATCGATATATAGCTGACGTTCGGTAAAATATTGGTCTGTCTTACCCAGTAAATCAATCTTTTTATATTGAACAGCCAAATGTAAAAAAGAGAGTCCATCAGCATTCAACTTTTTTAAGTCTGAGAGAGTGCAATTTTTTAATAAACTTTCTGCAATGGCAGCATGATGAGGTTGTGTCATCGCAACTAAGTGCAGTAGTGTATTATTTCTTTTGTCGGTGATATCTGAAATAGAAAAACGATTTTTATGATGTTCAATTAACCAATGAAATGATTTTGATAATGAACGTTGAAAACATATGACAATAAATTGTTTTATAAAATGGGAATCAGCATGCGTATAAAGCAAAGCGATTTGCTGGTGATCTTGTTCTTGAAGAAGAGTATGAATATCGTCATCAGCATTCGCATTGTAGAGTAGGCTGAGTAATTGGTTTGCTAAGGCTTCGATAGGTGTAACGCCACTTATGCTCATTTTAAGTCATCCATCTGCAAATTTAGGAGCAGGCGAGATTACAATAAAATGAGCAAGCTAGTCGTTAAGAGAAATTCCTAGAATAGGATGAAAGGGGCGCTTATAAAAGTATACCAGCGGTGTAAGATAAGCCACCGACAATGGCGCCTAAACCACTGACTAATGCGACATTGTCGATTTTGTATAGTTGATACAAAGCATCTTTGTTATAAATAATCGATACCCATCCCATGAAAGTCACGGCAGCCCCGGTCAGTATAGCGGCTGTTAAAGAGCCCCCTTGAATAGCTTGACATTCAGTTTGCTTGAGTTCACGCATATTGTTTTTCCTTCTCAACAATTAAATTGTCGATGAGCTCTTCTGAGACTAACGACACAAATTCTTCTTCTTCATCTGTTAAAGGTTCTGCTTCGTCAAGTTGCTTCGCCAGAACATCATTATCTGCTTCTGAGGCATCGCTCAATTTAGCACGATGGGCTATTCTTTGCTCTAAAATATCAATGGAACAGATAAATAGCAAAATATTAAAACGGGATTGATGTTGTTTTGCAACTGTTAAAAAAAGCGCGCGTTGCCATTCTTTTAAACAAGTCGCATCAATAATCACTGAAAAACGGCTATTCATGATAAGTGCTGCCAATTTTTGCATGTGACGATAAAGTGTTTGTGTCGATTCTTCAGAGTATAACGTTTCTTTTTGTAACGCAGTGCTTTGGGTTAAAGGAGAAAGATGATGCAAGTGTTTTCTCAACACATCCGAACGTAAACGGATAGCGCCATTTTTTTCTAAAAGTTGTTGGCTGTAGAGTGTTTTGCCGCTGCCTGAAGGCCCCATCATGATAGTCAATTCAGGGTTATAAAGTTCGCAATAGCGCTCAGCAAGGCTTAAAATCGTTACAAATTCTGTTTGTAACTGTTTCGCCTCTGCATCGGTTGGCGCAAGTTGCTGATGCAATAAAGCAGATACTTTTGCTCGTACCATTGCGCGATAACATTGGTAAAAACGCAGTAACTTGAGTCCTTCATAATCTTGCGTGAGTTCTAAATAAGCATTGATAAAATGATAACCTAATGAAGAGGCATAGCAATGATCTAAATCCATCGCTAAAAAAGCAACATCACTCATGACGTCGGTATAACGAAACCCTTCATTAAATTCGATGCAATCAAAGATAACAGGTTGGTTATTGTTGAGGACAATATTGCCAAGATGTAAATCGCCATGACAAGCACGGATATAATTCTGTTCTTTTCGATGTTGCATAAAAGAACGTAATTCTTCAAATGTGGTTTGCGTTTTGTTTGCGATTTTTTCAATTAAGCTTAGATGAGAAGCCGCAAGTGGTAATTTTCGCAAAACTGTAAAATTTTCCATCAGTGGTACATAAATTTCATCGGGCGAACCATAAGGAAGTTCAGCTGGGCAAATTGTGGCTTGTTGATGAAATGAAGCAAGCTGCTTACTAATGTTATCGATGATGTTCACCGACAATTTCTTTTGTAGCGCCATCGTTCGTAACAAGTTTTCTTGGGGGAATTGGTGCATTTTTACGGCATATTCAAATGCTTCATGTTCTTCTCGCAAAGAAGGATTGGACGCATTACCAGAAATACCGACAACCCCAATATAAAGCTGACCGGCAAGCTGACGGTTATATTTAACTTCCAACTCACAATAATGCTTTCGTTTCTCTAAAGTGGTGAAGTCTTGAAATCCCAGATTAAGCGGCTTTTTTATTTTATATGCAAAAGAGCCGGTTAAGATAACCCAGGACAAATGGGTCTCAATCACTTCAATGTTTGTGCTATCGTGAGGATAGCACGCTGGATTTTTTAAAGCTGTAATCAGTTCATTTGACATTAAGTTAAACTCGCAAAAACTTTATCCGCAGCTCGTAAGGTTTCGTCAATACATTTTTTATCATGGGTAATCGAGGTAAAGGCACTTTCAAAAGCGGAAGGACCAAAATAAATGCCTTCTGCTAGCATACCATGATAAAAACGGTTGAATTTCTCAACATCGCATTGCATGACTTCTTTATAATAGCTGACTTTAGGCTCGGCCGTAAAAAACAAGCTAAACATCCCCGTTAACCAGTTAATTTGGAGTGGGACATGATGTTTTTGACTTAGGCTTTGTAAGCCATCAACCAAGGATTCAGTGATTTGTTGTAATTCTTGGTAGAAACCAGGGCGTTTCAATTTAGTTAAGGTTGCAATCCCAGCTGCCATTGCAATGGGATTACCCGATAAAGTACCCGCCTGATAGACGGGCCCCACGGGCGCTAAGTGTGACATGATATGCTTTTTGCCACCCAGGGCACCGACAGGCATACCTCCCCCCAGTATTTTTCCGAAAGTAGTCAGATCAGGAGTAATTTGATAAAGACCCTGAGCACCTTCTAGCCCAACCCTAAAACCGGTAATGATTTCATCAAAAATCAATAAAGCGCCATATTGATCGCAAATTTGTCGCAAGGTGCGTAAAAAGTCACGATGGGGTAAAACACAACCAATGTTACCTGCAATAGGTTCAACGATAATTGCCGCAATTTGCGGACCATATTGCTTGAAAGCCTCGATAACCGATTGGCTATTGTTATATTCGAGATTGAGTGTGTATTTGGCAACATCAGGCGGTACGCCGGGAGAACTGGGGTGTCCTAATGTCAAAGCGCCAGAGCCAGCTTTAATCAACAAGCTATCGCTATGTCCGTGGTAGCAACCTTCAAATTTGACAATCATATGCTTGCCAGTAAAACCGCGTGCTAGTCGCAACGCCGTCATGGTGGCTTCTGTGCCAGAGCTAACCATGCGTACTTGTTCAATGCTTGGTACAAGCTCGCATACCAGTTTTGCCAGCGTTACTTCAGAGCGGGTGGGAGCGCCAAAGGAAAGCCCTTTATGCATTGCTTCTTGAACAGCGCTAATAACATAAGGATCTTGATGTCCTAAAATCATAGGGCCCCATGAGCCAACATAATCAATAAATTGTCGATGATCTTCATCAAATAGATAGGGACCTTTCGCGCTATCAAAAAATAAAGGGGTGCCGCCGACACTCTTAAAGGCTCTAACGGGTGAATTGACGCCACCGGGGATATATTGTTGAGCTTCGGCAAATAAGGTTTCAGAGTGCGACATAGCTAGTCCTGTAAGACGACAAAAAGACAGCTAGTATATACCGCTCGTACTTGAAGATGCGAGATTTCAAAATTCCTAGCGAGCAGTATATCTTGTTTGAATGCTGTGCACGGAGTAAATCCGTGCTTGCAATCAGGGGGAGAATAGCGATTCTCCCCCTGATAACCCCCATCGCATAAGGACGTACTTCAAATAATGCTTCGCATCTTGAAGTGTAATGGGTATATACCGCCCCTGATTAAAGATGCGAAGATTAAGATATAAAAAAGTTAATTAACTAATTTTTTCGTTCTTTTTTAACGTCATATTCAAAAGAAGCTTCTCTTGACCAGTAAAGTCGGTTAGGTAAATGTTGCCCCATGCCCAGACGGTAAGCCTGTCTTAAGCATTCTGCGGTGTATTCTTGAGCTTGATGTACCGCAGAAGAAGGCGCAAGACCTTGAGCGAGTAAACCAATCAGAGCAGCAGATAAAGTGCAACCTGAACCTTGATAATGATTTTCTAAGCGATCCCAATGAAAGACTTCTAAGCGTCGATAATTGCCATAAAAACTATTCGTAATTTTATTGGGTAATACGCTTTGGCCTGTAATCAGCACATAGTCAGCACCATGCGCCATAATTTCTTGTGCACAAGCATCTAAGGAATCGGCTTCGCAGGCGAGTAATCTGGCTTCATTTGCATTAGGGGTACACACCGTAACAAATGGCAGAATGAGCGCAATCATCGCTTCTAAGATGCCTGGGTCAAAGGATTTTGCTTTAGCCCCTAGATGTAAAGAGGGATCTAATACAACAGGAATATCACGATAGGTACTCAGGATTTGGTGTACAGCGCGAATATTTTCAATGGAACCTAAGATACCAATTTTAAAACCAGCCACTTGAATGTCTTCAAGAACGGCACGGGCTTGATCATGCACTAATCGACTGGGGCATGGGAAAAATTGATAAATATCCGTTGTATCTTGTGCAGTGATAGAGGTTATAACAGGAGCGCAATGGCACCCCATAGAGCCTAAGGATTCAATATCGGCTTGGATACCTGAACCACCAGAAGGATCGCTGGCAGAGAAAGAGATGACGACAGGAATGGTTGGTTCAGCGTTATACATGGTTTTGCAATCTTCTCTCAGGTTGAATTTGGATAGCAAAGCAGTGCTTTTACACAGCACATGACCCAGAAAGCATTCTCAATAAGGATATTGGTTGATTTTTAGTATATACCACTCATTGGCCTCCGGTAAGGAAACGCTTTCAAATCTGTATTCAATATTCCCTGAGTTCGCTATTCGTGAGAGAATTGCGGGTCCTTAAAACAAGCTAGTAGCTTAAGAGAATTATCATGAAACGATTTATGTGTTTGTTATGTGGCTTTATTTATGATGAAACGTTAGGCAAGCCTGATGAAGGCATATTGCCCGGAACGACTTGGGAGCAGGTTCCCCTCACTTGGCGTTGCCCAGATTGTGGCGCAATGAAAGATGATTTCGAAATGATTGAAATTTAATGCGGTTTTAATACCACAAATAAGACAATTGCGCTGAACATCACGATCGAAAGCTCATTAAATATTCGATAGTACAATGCAGAGCGAGTATTGGCCCCTTGTTTGAATTTCTTAAGAAGAATGCCGCAATAAAGGTGATAAATAATCACCAAAGAGACTACCGATAATTTCAATGACAACCATAATGGGGGAGCGCTAAAAGAATAACCCATCATGTGTACTAATCCGACACCTAACAAAAGCGTGATGATGGCGTTAGGTGTCATAATCCCCCAAAACAAACGTCTTTCCATTGTGCAAAATCGATCGTGACCTGCTTGATCGATTTTCGGCAAGTCAGCATGATAAACAAAGAGTCTGGGTAAATAGAATAATCCTGCAAACCAGGCGGTCATTGCAATGATATGGAAAGCTTTTACCCACAACATAGATTTATCCTTATAATCGAGTCTTGTATTGCGGCGCCAAGTATATACTAAGTACACTTCAAGATGCGAAGCATGACTTGAAGTGTAACTTTACGCGATGGGGGTTATCAGGGGGAGAATCGCGATTCTCCCCCTGATTGCAAGCACGGATTTACTCCGTGCGCAGCATTCAAACAAGATATACCGCTTGCTAGCCATTTTGAATCTCATCTTTTGAAGTAGGAAGCGGTATATACTAAGTACACTTCAAGATGCGAAGCATGACTTGAAGTGGAATGTTTAATTATCATTGATAAGTAAAGCGAGGAAAAACCATGCGGGAAAAACCAGGTCGCCGCTTATCGTTAGGCACATGTGCTTTATTGTTAGTTATTGTTGGTGTCGTAACTTATAGAGCTGCTTTAAAAACAAATGAATCGACACCCAAAGTTGCAGTCAATGAATCGGGGTTGCAAGAACAAGTCCAGCAATTGACCGATGAAAATCAGCGAATTCAAAAGGAATTGATTATTGCTAAACGCAATTTTGAAATTGAATCAGAAGCAAAAAAAAATCTTGGTGGCTACCTTCGAACACTGCAAGCGAATAATGCAGAATTAGCGCAGCATATGAATCTTTATCAATCTGTCTCTGGTGTCATGCCAGTTAAGCAAGGCGTGCAAATCAAAAATTTTCAGATATTTCCCAATAGTGCACAACATCAATACCGTTATCTTGTCGTGCTTAGTAAGCAGTTTGCTTCTGCAGAATATATTGAGGGTTTAGTGACAATGACGATTGTCGGAAAAGTGGGAGATAAAACCATATTATTACCAGTGAAATATGTTAATTCCGGTAGTGATGATGGCCTGTCCTTTAAGTTTCGCTATTTACAAGAGTTGAGCGGTGAATTAACTTTACCCCCCCAATTCCTGGCAGAGGGCGTTTTAGTTGCGGTTAAACCTGAAAGAGGATGGCCATCCGTGCAGCAGCAATTTCCATGGTTAGTCCATAATAGTATTCAAACGGGTTAAGGATTCCTGTGACTTAAAGGAACTTTGCTGTAAAATGGGGTTATAACAGAGTAAGTACATAAAAAGGTTAATTCATGGACGCAGTTATTTCGTGCACCGATGCGGCAGCAAAGCGAGTACAAGAGCTTCTTGCAGAAGAGGGGAATTACAACCTTAAACTGCGAGTTTATATTACAGGTGGTGGCTGTTCTGGCTTTCAATACGGTTTTGCGTTTGATGAAAATACCAAAGAAGACGACACCATTGTGAGTAAAGCCATTGCAGTCGATGGAGACACCGTTAACATTGATGTGGTGGTTGATGCTTTAAGCATGATGTATCTGACTGGTGCGCAAATTGATTATCAAGAAAGTTTGCAAGGTGCCCACTTTGTGGTGAAAAATCCAAATGCACAAACAACCTGTAGCTGCGGCTCTTCTTTCGCCTTATAAATCGTTGCATTCCTATTTGCTGGAATAGCATTTCCATGGTTATAGTGTTTTTTATATTCCAATATTTAAAATAAGCCTAGATTTTGCACAGTCTGATCTTTTGCTTAGCTAGCACATAATGAGACCATGCACATGATGATTCTCTTAGGTTCGCTATTTTATTTTCTCCTGAAATTTCTTTGCTATTCAGGCTATGCAAAATATCTTAACCATCTTTATAAAATACCCAATAATATTTGGAAGGTAGGGATTGCCAGGACTTTATTAGGTGTTGTTCTGGGGGCGCTCTTAAACACACTCTTGCTAGGCGTTTTACATATTCAATTGGGTGTAGGGCGATCACCGCTAGGTGGGCGTGATTCGGATATCTACTTTTTGCTCTTAACAATGATTCGAATAGGAGAATGGTTGTTAATTGTTTGGTATTTTTATGATCGAGAGTTGTACATTTCTTTTAAACTCGCGAAAGCGGTTTTATTCGGTACTTTGGTTTCTTATCTTATTGATATCCCTATCATGCTTGGTCTTTTTATGGTAATTGCAACTATCTGTTAGTCGGCTCTTTGTGCGGTTACATCTTCAATTAATAGTAAAAATAAGAACATTTTCTTAGCATGGCGTTTTAGAAATGAGAAGGTATTACACTATGTCAATAGGAACAGATGTTAAAGGTTTAGCAAAAAAATTTGAAGAAGGTAAACTCAATAATGCCAAAGGCAGCCGTATTGAGTATGGCACCGAATCTGATCGTGGTTTAGCAACCAATAATCATCAACGAATGAATTTTCAATTTACGGCTTTTCAAACAAAAACTCAGATCGCACAAGATGAAGAAGCGACTTCGCTTGCATTAGCCCTAAAGCTGCAACAAGAAGAAGAAGATGCGGCGCTTGCTCGAGCATTAAGTGCCCAATTTTAATTAAAAGCCGTCTCAAAAAATGCTTTGAGAGGGCTTTTCTGACAATATTCTCGCCATCCAAGCTTTATTCTTCAAGTAAAATCTTTAGTAATAGGTCACCACATGTACCCTCAGTTTGCATGCCTATAGAATGTTTGTTACATTACTGAGATAATAATAAGAACGCTCTTAAAAGCGCAGCCTATTTTAGGTGTACCAGCTATGGTGACAGCAAGAAGAGAACCTGGCGAAAACGCATATGTCAGAGAAGCAGAAGAAGTAGAGGGGGGAATCAATGACATTGTTTTTCACGCTCTTGATGATACCCTTTTAAAACATGCCAAGGCAGATCTTAACAATCTGCGAACGGTGCTTAAAAATATTCTCGCTCCAGCAGATTTTGCGAAGCTTGCGCAACGAGACCGGTTTTCGAATTTAGAAGACTTGAAAAGCTTCAATACCCTATTGAAAGAAAATTTACAAAGCCTCCCTTTAAACGCAAAATTTCTTCAAGCAGCGAATGTCGTTATTAGCAATATAGAAAACGACATTAGCAAAATCGAAAATATAAAAAAGGGCGCACAAATATTCTCAAAAAGTGGGAATTACGAGGCGCTTGCTGCCGAGATTGAAAAAATAAAACCTAATCGGCTTACAAAAATTAAAAACTTACTGGTACCTGGCGCTAAAAAGAAAAGCAAAAAAGCGATAGAGAGCAAAAAAAAGGCCACATTTGATGCTTGGCAAAAAAAAATGACGGAAGAAGCGGTAAAGTACGGGGTAGAAATGCTTGCGATTAACGATAATCAAGAGCCTATTAGAATATTGAATAGGCTCGACAAAACACAAGCCTATAGCCAACTTCAAACAGAGCCGAAACTTGCAAAGCAACACAACATTGTAGGCGAAATAGGAGCAGCCGCAAAGCAGCTGACAACGACGGTCGCGCAAAATGCAATCGCTGATTTCTTTGAAAATGAGTCGCAGCTTGATGAAAGAACAACGGATAATCAACGTCTAAATCAGCATGTTAAAAATGCCTTTGATTATGCTGCTAAATTGGCTTCTTTCGATATCATATTAGAATTTGTTGCCAATGCTCATCAAATCTATCAATTTAGTAGCGAGCATCGTGAAAAAGGTATTGATTTGGAGAAGAAAGGATTTAAGCGCTTACAAGAGCCTGGTTTTAAAGAGTTCATGATCAAAACCTTAGATAATCTGGGATTTGACATTCGCGATCCAAACCTTTTAACCAACTTGCATACCCTCTCACCTGAAGAATTGAGCCAAAAAAGAGAAGCTTTCGCTAATACCAATACCCCAGAGGCGGCTGCGAAATTCACCCGAGCAAAAGATCTTTTTTTGAAGGAATGTGAAACAGCTAAATCATTATCCTCTTCAAGAGAATATTACATGTTAATGTCTTTGTCAGAACAGGCATTACTCGATGTTGAATCAACACAACGTAAGGCCAATGTGACTAAGCTTTTACCCGATATTGATAACATGATGGGCTACAATCAGAAAGTAGGTTATGGAGTAGGAGCACAAGCCAAGTACACGGCTAGAGAAATGCTGAAAAATCACTTGGGCGATATTACAGAATATATGCTGGAATCAGCTAATAATAAGCGCGCTGAGGCAAGAGATATTGCTACAGGTGATATTGATAATATACGAAACGCTTTTCTGAATAATGAGGTGCGACCTGCTAAAAAATCTATTCGTGAAGCCAACAAAGAATGGCAATCTGCTATCCAAAAGGCGACAGCACATGATATAAATCGCGATGTTCAGAAATTAGCCACAACATCAGAAGACAGTGTTGATCGCATTATGCTTGAACAATTTCAAAAAGCATGGCAAAAAGAGGCTATTGAGCTATTAGCCCTTGTGCAAAAATCAAATCCCAATTTTTACCTTAAAATAGATACCGTTTTAAGGAAAGAAATCGATGATTTAAAATATCAAAATGCGCCTGTAGAAGTGATCCAATTAGCAGAAGCCCGCCTAAGAGAATTTACAAGATGTCTTGCTACGCCTCATAGTGTCAGTGAAATAAAGAAATGCTCGCTTGAACAATTAAAAATATTGTGTACTTCATTTAATACGGGATTAAATCAACTCTCGACTAAAGAATCATTAGCTGCACAATCCATTGATGAACAACAAAAAACAATTGCGATGAGACGAGCTTTTTCTTCGTTGGGTACATCTCTCACACTTCCCGAAACAGCTTTTGCTGCATATGATGAACTGGTGAGAAATGACAGAGCTCGCTTAAATCATGAAGATCCCGGTTTCATGATGCAATGGATTTCAGAAAAAGGCGGAAGATTCATTGCAAATTATCTACAAAAAAACTTTGAAGAGCCTAGAGTCACTTTAGCCTATCTTCTAGAACAAAAGATGGGGAGTCAGTATAAACTTGCTGCTACTGTCACTGAGGCACCTATTACTGCTAGTTTTTCGCACTCCCCCCAAACGCCAGTAGCCGTAGAAGCAAAACAAACCTGGTTTCAATGGGGAGCATCGCTGGTTGGTTTGGAGTTAGATGATCTTAAATTGCAACAAAAACAAGCAATAAACTATGCAGAGAAATTGAATCAATTAAGCGCCGCTTCTGGTGCTGCCAGCAAAACACTTGCTGTTAAAAATTATGAACAAGTTTTTGCAATACTTGAGCAGTCAGATGCAATCATTGCACGATTGAAAGTGAATGCTGCTAAGGCAAAAAAGAATTACCAAGCCGCGCAACAACTTTTTGATGAAGAACTGCCCGCAAAACAAACCGCTATGCGCAGCAGATTAGAATCTATCGAACAAGATTTAACAAAAGCAGCAGCCGGATTAAAACAGCCTGCCACCGTGAGCAATGCTGATTTAATGTTGAAACAGTTACAGCAAGCGAAAGCAAAATTAGAAACAGAATTAAAAGCGACTGAAAATGCATTTCAGCCGCATAAAAAAGCTTATAGTGCACAAGGTCGTTTTGATTTTTCTAAAACGCCTGAATATGCAGGGCTTGCCTCTCAAATTGAACATTTTGAAAAGGTAATAAATGAAAATACCGCAGTGAGTGCTGAGCTAACGCAGGCTCATGATGCCTTAAAACATAGAGAAGCTGAAATTACTCAAGCAATGCAAAAACTTATTGAGAACCCAACAAGCACCGATGCCAGATTAGTCTCTCTCTATCTTAATATCACCGAACCTAATATGGCAAGTAATTTCACTGCTATGAAAAAAGAGATGGATAAATTACTTGAATCTATAGATCAGGATGTCGCAAAAGCCAAGGAAAAAGTAGAACAAAACCCAAGAGGCTATTTTTTCTGGACAACCTCTCAAGCTGCAAAAGATGCTGAAACAGAATTACAACAGGTGCAACAAATTCAGGCAAAAATGCAGATGATTCACGAGGAATTTGTGCACTCTAAAGGACAAGAACCTCTCGTTAATATTGAAATCGCCAAAGAGTTGCAAAAGATGGCACCGACACTGATTTTTGATGAGACAAAAGCAAGAGCGGAATGCCAGCAAGACTATTCTAAAAAATGTGCGGTGTTGGCAAGACGCGTAGAAAATATGACGAAAACGGTACACGATAAAGAACCTTATTTTGACAGACCTTCACTCTTAGAAAGCCATGCTAAATCCGAAAGTAGAAAACATAAAAATGCAATTAAATATCAAAATGAATTAAAATATAATATTGAGACTGTGAATCGCATGAGTAATCTTGCGAATACGGTTAATGAAATCGAAAAAGATCGTCAAAATGGTCAAGAGCAGATAGCGAAAGAACAAGGATTTACTTACAATTTTGTCTATTACATGCTTGAGAAATATTTTAAGAGTGGTGCTAGTTTAAAGAAGACGGCGTTCAATGCTATCGTTGGAGCCTATGCTGGTACATTGCTCGATCAAACTGCTTCACGTGCTGATGCTCTTAATGTGGTATTAGTTCATCATCTGGGACCAGAAAGGGCTGCACAAATTCAAGGTTATCTGCAAACCGTGCAAGCTGCCTACAATTTTTTGCAAGCCCCACCTTTGCGAGCAGATGCTTCTTGGAAAGATGTTGCTATGCATGGGTTATATGCAGGGGCTGCCGCAGGCGTGACGGCGGCGATACCAGCGGCGCTGTGGGCACTACCTTCAGGGCCTGCTGGGATGTTAGCCGCAGGTACTGTCGCTGCCATACCGGTAGCTGCCCAAGCAGGGGCACTTGCGGTGGGAGCAAGTCTGCTTTCGCCGGTGATTGCAGGGATCACACAAGAGGCAGTAGACTATGCGTTAAAAAGAACGCTCGGGCCAAAAGCAACGACAGATTTTTACAACACCGTTAGCACCATGCAAAGTGTCGCAGGAGCTGTGTTCAGTAAAGCAGATAAAATCACGATGGATAGCGTCAAGGACTGGTATAATAACGCGCCCGATAAAGAAAATATTAATCAGGTTTTGATTTCAGAAGGTCAAAAGGCATTTCGTGGTCAAACATTTGATGCTTTTGTCACAATAATCAGCCAATTGCATGAACTAAGCAACCAAGAGTACCTTGCAGAGCTAGGCTTGGAGCGCTTGCGCAGTAATGACTTTGCCATTATTAAAGAATATATGATGGATAGCCTTGGTTTGCAGGCGTCTGATTTGGTGCAACCTTTAAACCAAGAACAGCTTAGTCGCTTACGAGAGGCCTTTATTGTAACGCCAACTCCTGGCAACCGTGATCCATTTGCGACGTTAATGAATACGGTTTCAAAAGAATACAATGATGTGGTGTCTTTAATCCAACAGGGCAAACTGAAAGATTCTTCGAACTACGTGAGTATTATCACGCTGATGAATGATCTGGTGTCTAAAGTTGATATGGTACAAAAAGCAACGAAAGCAGCGGAATTATTTTTGCCAGATGTTAATACCTTACTAGCAACCAAAGCGAAAGAGGGTGAAAAAACATTGGTTCAATATTTAACAGAAAATGCCGCGCTGGATGTTGCATCTATGTCAAGCCAAACAGGGATTGCTTATATGGTTCAAGATAGTGTTACGCAAGCAACACGAATGGCCACTAATATTGTTACCGCAGCCAAAGCGAAATCGGTTGAACTTGAGGCATTGGCACCGCCTCGATCCCCCACGGTTTCTCGAGGAAGGCAAATGAGTTCGTCGTCTTCTTCTACCGCTTCAAGTGAACAGCGTGCAAGTTCGTCCTCAACCTCTTCTTCTCCTTCAAGACGACAAGCGATGACTTTTGTTTTTGGTGGAACATCGCCAAGTACAACAAGCACAGCAAGTGCAGCCATCCCATCAGCAGAAATAGTGACCCCATCGGCAGAAACCCCTCCTGTTGAAAGGTCAAGTCCTGAAAGACGCCGCCGTTAAGCGGCGTTAAGATTAATTGAAGCTTGAAGATTGATTAACGCATTAGTAATTTTTTATTCGTAACACCCGGGGTTTGTGGATAGTCTTCAATCCCAAGACGTCGCAACAAGTCATAGACTTCATCTTCAGAATCGGGATCAATACCCATTTCTTGCCAAAATAGACGCGTTTTCAGATCGATTTCATTGCCGTGTAAAATATCGCTATGAAGGTTAATCCCATTTAATTGTAAACTTTCACGCAAAGCGGTTTCTTCATTAGGATTTAACCCTTGTTGTTCGTTTAAAATAGCTTTGTGTAGTTCGAATGCAGGTAAATAAGCAGCCATTTTTTCCTCACTAATGATACTCATCGGTATTCCTAAAGCGACAAATGAAATTTAGTCATGATTTTAACTAAATTTTTGTCAATGTAAAGTAATTTTAAACATTTTCTTTTAATGAATATACACGGGGTTGATATCTTCCTTTGAGGCAAAGCGCTACGAGTTCGAAGCAGCATGCAAATAGGCTGAGATGTTCATCTGACAGAATAGGACCTTTATCCTATAATTTGAAAAACAAGGCTTGCTTGTTCTGGTTAATTATATTAAGTTCAAGCTCGATACTTCATTTTATTTTTGTGGATGACAAGTAAGAAAATGTTTTCCTTTAACCTAAATAACCTTTCAAACCGTTGGTGGCGATGGCTAGACGCAGTCGTTTGCACGTTTGATTGGTTTCATAAAAAGGTTAAAAGGGTTAAAACATGTTATCTTGTCGAAGAATACTACTCTCATTATTCATTGTAACGTTCCTTACGCTTTGCACTTATTTCTGTTTAAATCCCGCGGTTTCTACCTCATCTTTGCCTAAAATTGCGATAGCTCATTATGGTCCGCATAGTTCCTTAGAAGAAAGTATTCGGGGCATTAAAGAAGGCTTAGCTCAGCAAGGTTTTAAAGATAAAGAAAATATTAGCATCGAAGTGTTAGATGTTAATTTTGAACTTACTCTCATTCCACAGATGCTAGCGAAATTACGCGCAATGCAACCACAAGCCATGGTGGTTATTTCCACGCCGATTGCACAAAATGCCAAAAATACGATTAAAGATATTCCGCTATTCTTTACTGATGTAACCGAACCCATATCGGCAGGTTTGCTAAAGGATAATGAACACACCTTCAATAACATGACAGGGGCATCTGATAAGCAAGATTTAAATGTATTATTAGCTTTTGCTCAAAAGCTCTTACCTAATGCAAAGAAAGTAGGGCTACTTTATGCAAGTAGTGAAGCAAATGATATTGCTTTAGTGAATATGCTTCAAAAGGCTGCAAAAGAATTAGAGATGGACGTGATTTGCATACCGGTTGAGCATGCCAGAGATATCCCGTTTCGAATGCAAGCCCTCAAAAATAAAGTCGATTTCATTTATGTTGGCGTTAGTGGTCTTATTCAACCATCATTACCGGCTATTGTGCAAGAAGCAGACCGCATGAATATTCCGATATTTAATGCGAATGAAGATGCCGTAAAAAACCATCAAGTACTGGCTAGTATGGGTGTTTCTTACTATCAAGTGGGAGTCAATACTTCACAATTGATAGCCGGATTACTCAATGGCAAACCGTTTAATACGCTCACCCCACGCTATCCCAAAGCTCAAGATCATCAAGGTTATATCAGTAAAAAAAGAGCACTTAAGTATGGCATTGATTTATCTGAGATAGAAAATGTGACGGTGGTGGAATAATGATGTTACAAGCAAAAAATATTGTAAAATCCTTTACGCAAGATACGTCACCTATTTTAAACAAGCTAAATTTGTCGTTGGCGCCAGGTGAATTTTGCGTATTAATAGGTAGTAATGGTTCAGGAAAATCGACTTTCTTAAAAACATTATCGGGCGAAAACACCCTTGATTCAGGTCAGATCTTGTTAAATGGAAGAGATATTACAACTTTATCATTCAGCGAACGCGCAAAATATATCAGTGGGGTTTCACAAAATATTTTGCAAGGCACTATTCAAGAGATGACATTATTAGAGAATTTAGTGTTAAGCCAATTGCGAGGTGAAAAAGCAAAATTTAAAAAAATAAAGCACCACTATGCAAATCTCCGAGAAAAATTGTTTCATTTAAATCCCGCTTTAGAAATCTATTTAGACAAGCCTCTTTCTTGTTTGTCAGGTGGGCAAAAGCAAATGGTAGCGACGCTGATGGCAACCTTAAATGAGCCATTTCTATTATTGCTAGATGAGCATTGTTCGGCATTAGATCCTAAAACGCAGATTGATGTCATGGAATTCACAGCAAAAATGATTGCTGAATTAGGAATCACGGCGTTGATGGTAACACATCATCTTAATGATGCCCTCAATTATGGTGATAGATTAATCATGCTTCATCAAGGCCAGATCAGTCATGATTTTAATCAGCGACAAAAAAAATCATTAAAAATGGCAGATTTGTTTGAGCTATTTCAAATAAATAACGAGGTGTTCCAATGATTGCAACCTATTTGTCATTGATTCCCAGCGGTTTGTTATATGCATTGATACTGGCGATGGTTGCTTTGGGTGTCATGATACCTTTTCGCCTATTGAATTTTCCTGATTTGACGGCAGAGGGAGCCTATCCTTTAGGAGGGGCCGTTGCCTGCGTATTAGCCGTTAAGGGGTGTCACCCCTTATTGGCGATATTGCTTGCTACTTTATGCGGTGGAATGATGGGTATTGGGACCGCATATTTGCACCTGCGATTACGGCTTAATACGTTGTTATCAGGCATTATTTTGAGCACCATGGTCTATAGCATTAATTTACGACTAATGGGTAAACCCAATGTTCCTTTATTTGAAATAAATGATTTATTTCCTGGCAATATAGTATTGTTACTCAGTATCAATATCTTGTTATTAGGGCTTGGCTATTATTTTCTGATGACTGAGAAAGGATTACGATTTCGTGCGGTTGGTTTGAATACGCATTGTGCTGCTAAGCAAGGAATTGTCATCTCAAAGTATTTATTTCTAGGTCTGTTTGCAGGCAATGCATTATCCGCTTTTGCAGGTAGTATTATTGTGCAAATTCAACACTATGCCGATATTAGCATGGGCCTGGGTATTGTCATTCATGCTTTAGCGGCACTCATGATTGGCGAAAGTTTGGTCGGAACACAAACCCTTTTTAGGCAAATGCTTGCACCGATTGTTGGGGCCATTATCTATCAGCAAATGCAAGGGATGGCATTGAGCATGGGATTAGCGCCAACCGATCTCAAATTTATTACGGGAGCGATTGTTTTATTCGCAATCAGTTATCAGCGGTTTGGAGTGAGGCAAGCGTTGTGAAGAACAGAACTCTTTTTGCTATCCCTGATAAGCAAATTTATTTGTGCGGTCATTCTTTAGGTCCTGTCTGTCATGCAGCCAAAGAAACTCTCAATGAAGGTTTGCAAAGTTGGAGTCATGAACTCGTCGGAGGATGGAATAAGTCAGCATGGATTCATTTGCCACAAAAACTTGGTAAATCAATTGCTCCCTTGATAGGTGCGCAGCCTGAAGAAGTGATTGTTGCTGATAGCACTTCAATTAATTTGTTGAAATGTTTATTAACGGCATTAGCATTAAATAGTCAACGTAAAGTTATCTTAACAGAGCATGATAATTTTCCGACGGATCACTATATTGCACAATCTATCACCGCAATCGATCCGACGATTCAGGTAAAAACGGTCGCTAACAATGAATTGGTTGCAATGCTTGATGAGACGATTGCAGTATTAATGCTAACACAAGTCAATTATCGCACCAGTCAAAAACATGATATCGCATCATTAACGCAAAAAGCGCATGCATTAGGTATTTTAGTGGTATGGGATTTGTCTCACAGTGTGGGTGCAATGTCGCTTGCTTGTGCTGATGATCACGTTGATTTTGCAGTAGGGTGTACTTATAAATATCTGAATGGTGGACCCGGGGCCCCTGGCTTCATCTATGCTACCAAGCGACACCATGAACGCATGGTTCCTATGATTAAAGGTTGGATGGGGCATAAGCTTCCGTTTGCTTTTGCGCCTGATTTTGAACCAGCTGAGGGGATCAAAGCTTTTTTAACTGGAACGCCAGCGATTATGAGTCTCAAAGCATTAGAGGGAGCCTTAACCTGTTTTGATGCGGTTGACTTATCTAGTTTACAAGAAAAAAGTGTCAAACTTTCGCAACAACTGATTGACAAGATTCAGCAAGCGCTTCCTATGTTACATTTAGTGTCACCTCAAGCGGCAAGTGTTCGAGGTTCGCACGTTGCTTATGCTCACCCACAAGCTTATGCCATCACACAAGCGCTTATTTCACGAGGCGTTATTGTTGATTACCGAGAGCCAGGGCTTATTCGCATGGGTATTTCCCCACTGTATATCGATGAACTCGATATCGACCGGGTGGTGCAAACATTAATTGAAATCTTTGAATCACGACTCTATCAACGGGAGGTATTTCAAAAGCGCCTCCTCGTTACATGACATGTTCTGCTTGTAAAGCTATAGAGGGTGAATCAAAAGTGAGCCATTGATTGACAATGAGTTTTTGAATTATCCAGAAAAAGAGCATCAAGGGGATAAGCATACCAATACCCACAGCGATAAAATTACCTTGATAAAAGAAGCTTGTCGTTTCAAGTAATATCGCCGTAAAAATTAATCGCGAACTTTGATTTAGCGCTGCGCTGCGTCCTTTGCTATTAGGGATAATTTCCAGGGAATAAGGATAAATAATGTTAATGGGGAATACTGCGCCAATCGCAAAAATAATCATCATCAAAGTGATAAGCATGGGGCTTTGGATGCGATACCAGAGTAGCCAACTAATCATGAGGGCCGTTAACGCACACAGTCCAATGCCTATATAGAAGCATCGATGGGTGCCAACTCTTTTCAGAATATAAGGGCTGAAAATGCTAACGCTAGCAAACACCAGTGCAGTAGCCCCTTGATAGAAGCCAAAATGATTTAATGGGACGCCCATATCTTGCATATAAAGGATGGGAGACATGCCCACAAATAACCAATAAGGAATGCATAGTAAACAGAATGCCGCAATATAAGATAGCAATGAAGGCGAACGCAGCAATGGCAAATAGGCCTTCAGTGAGAGTGAAACGTTTGGATCCCCTTTACGGTGAGGGATAGCAAACCAGCTGACAGCCAAACAAATTAGCCCTAATATTAATAGGATAAAAAAATTGCCACGCCAACTGGAGTAAAGTGCAACGTAACTTCCAAGTACGGGTGCACAGGCCATTGCCATTGTCGTCAAACCATTCAGCGTCCCCATTAAACCAGGCTGTTTTTCAATAGGATATTCATCCGCAATGATCACAAAAGAAAGAGTACAAGGCGCTGCAATCCCAATGCCTTGCAAAAAGCGTCCGAGCAAGAGCCCAATATACTGATCTGCATTAACGCAAAAGACGCTACCGATAACAAAAAGCACTAAACTCAACAGCATGACATATCGGCGGTTATAGCGATCGCCTAAGGTGCCCGCAAATAAGCAACAAATACAGTAAGCGATAAAATTAACGCTCAGCATTAATTGCACCATCACAGGAGATAGCTGAAATACGCTTTGTAATTCAGGAAAGCTCGGTGTAAAAAGATCGATTTCTACGCCGACAAGGATCTGAATGAGGAGAATAGCAATAAATCTAAACATATACCCTTCGCAGCTGAATTTTCGGGGGTGTTGCCTTCACTCACCTCACAATCCTCATGAATTTTGTATACATTGCGGTTGTTCGGGAGTTCGGCGCCTACCCGACAAATCATCTGCTGTGGGTATAATTCGTTAGGATAACGAGCTAGTGAGCTTATCGTCAATAAAATTTCATTTCTTTGTAGCCACACTCTTTCCAAGTCGTTGAACTTGACATCCAGAGCGATAGCTGCGATAAAAGGAAGAATCATGGGACAAGTGACCTATTCAAAGTTGCTTAGATCCTTTATGCTACATCAACGCCTTTTTACAGAATGTAAGCTATGTATCACGACAATCTGAAACGTTCTAAATCATCCTTCCGAAAGGCCCGCTAGGGGCACTACAACTTCTTTATCAAAAATTAAGCCACTTTTCTCGAATAAATATTATTTGTTGGGAGTTTAGTATGTCTTCAGGTCCTCGTTTAGGATTGCTGCAAACCATTTCTTTGGTGACAGGTAATTTAATTGGATCCGGTGTTTTTCTCTTACCTGCAAGCTTGGGAACATTGGGTAGCCTTAGTTTAGTCGGTTGGATGTTAACTGGAATAGGCGCTTTGTTATTGGCGGCCGTTTTTGCAAAATTAAGCCAAACAACTCAAGCTAATGGTGGTCCTC
The DNA here is from genome assembly GCF_001431295.2 of Candidatus Berkiella aquae. Classification (NCBI taxonomy): domain Bacteria; kingdom Pseudomonadati; phylum Pseudomonadota; class Gammaproteobacteria; order Candidatus Berkiellales; family Candidatus Berkiellaceae; genus Candidatus Berkiella; species Candidatus Berkiella aquae. Next base: position 467,963 of record NZ_LKAJ02000001.1, read on the forward strand.
ATAATTATGTAGGTCTCGCCTTTGGTAAAGAAGCGGCTTATTGGATTGCATGGGGTTATTGGGTACTTTCTTGGATTAGTAATACAGCGTTAGTTGTTGCTGCGGTCAGTTACTTTTCACCATTGGTAGGAGGCATGTCTCAACCGATGGTTTTACTCAGCGAAATCCTTATTTTAGCTACAGTGACCCTCATTAATTTTAAAGGGATCCAATTTGCAGGTCGTTTTGAATTAGTGATGACGACAATCAAGCTCATGCCTTTAGTCATCATTCCACTGATTGGTCTTTTTGTCGTAGATTGGCAACAATTAAGCTTTGCTCCCCCTGATAATGTTGAATTATTAGATGGAGTGAAAATGGCAATGTTTTTAACATTGTGGGCTTTTGTTGGATTAGAAACCGCCACGGTGCCTTCTGGCGAGGTAAAAAATCCAAAACGAACTATTCCTTTGGCAACGTTGCTAGGAACGTTAATCGCTTTACTCGTTTATGTGTTAGGGTCTGTGGTAATGCTAGGAATTCTTGGCAATGGATTAAGCACCTCTTCTGCCCCTTATGCTGATCTGGCAGGGCATTTATTGGGTGGAAATTGGACTCATATTATTGCTGCTGCTGCTTTTTGTTGCTGCTTAGGTTCTTTTAATGGTTGGACGATGGTTGTGAGTCGCATTGCACAAGGCGCGGCAACGGAAGGATTATTCCCCCGTGCCTTTGCAAAGGTTGACAAGCAAGGTACGCCTGTTCGAGGTCTCATTATTTCTGCACTTTGCACACTGCCTTTGCTATTTCTCTCTTTACAAGAGAATTTATTGAGCCAATTTAATGCCATTATTGATATTTCTATTACCTTAATATTGCTTATTTATCTGGTTTGTATTTTAGCTTATTTCAAACTGAAAATAGGCTATTCAAGCAAAGCTGCAATGGCAATTGGAGTGGGCGCTTTAGTATTTGTGGGTTTCTCGCTGTGGGCTGCGGGCTTTAAAATGGTTACATTATCATTAGTACTACTTTTATTGGGAATACCGATGCGCTTATATATGTCAGCAAAGGAGCGAGCTACTATACAAGCTGAAGCGATTTAATATTAAGGCGCAAAAATGCCTCCTAATATCGCAGGCTTTCTAGCGCCGGTGATTGCGGTTAAATCAATGGCTTGATTGTCTAAGCGCATTTTAGCCAGCCAAGCAAAACAAGCGGCTTCCACCCAATCTGGGTGTAAGCCGTAATTAAGCGTGGTATTTAAATGGTAACCCTTGCCTAAATGCTTCTCTAAGCAGGCGACTAATGCCGTGTTATGGCAGCCGCCGCCACATAATACAATTTCTGCAGTCGGGTGAATTTGCTTGATAGCTTTGCTAATAGAAATGGCAGTGAGTTCTAATAAGGTTGCTTGTATATCGGCAGGCGCTAAGGGCTTATTTTTCAGATAAGCTTTTAACCAGCGTAAATTAAAATAATCTTTACCGGTACTTTTAGGGCCTGTTTGCGTGAAAAAAGGATCATCCAGTAACTGCTGCAGTAAATCAGGCTGAACTTGACCTTGTTTAGCAAAAGCACCACCTTGGTCATAAGGAACAAGAAGGTTTTCCATGATCCAAGCATCCATCAAACCATTTCCAGGGCCTGTATCAAACCCAAAACAAGGGCTGGCGTTTTGCGCCAACACAGTGATATTCGCAATCCCACCAATATTAAGAACAATACGAGGATTATCAGAGCCAAATAACCATTGATGAAAAGGAGGAACAAAAGGAGCTCCTTGGCCTCCCAGAGCGATATCCGCTCGACGAAAATCGGCAACGGTGGTAATCGCTGTGTTTTTCGCAATGATATTAGGATCGCCAATTTGTAAGGTAAAAGGATAGCGCCCGCTTGGTTGATGCCAGAGCGTTTGGCCGTGGCTACCAATCGCGATAATCTCTTGCGCATTGACGGCAGTCTTTTGCAAAAGATGATTAACGCTGTTGGCAAATAAATGGCCAAATTTAGCATCCAGTTCTGCTATTTCAGTGAAAGATTCACTGCCCTGACCAAGGCTTATTTTAAGAGCGGTTGATTTTAAGTCCTCAGGAATGGGTTCAAGGTGTGAGCCAATGAGCTCAAGTTTGGTGGCAGCCAAGGCGACGATGACGCAATCAACGCCATCCATACTGGTGCCTGACATTAATCCAATAAAGTATTTTTCAGCCTGATTAGTACTCATTTGAAGCGATCATGGTTTTTTCGTGGCGAGCCATCACGCTGAGCAAGTCTTTGGAATAAGCTAAAAATTGTGTTTTGGCTTTACCCGTGAGCCCATCAGCGAATGGCAAAGCTACTTTTAAGGGGTCATGGTGAACGCCATTAACACGGAATTCAAAATGCAAATGGGGGCCGGATGCAAGTCCTGTACTGCCTACATAACCAATGACTTGGCCTTGTTTAACAGGCATACCGCTTTTAAGGTTTTTGGTAAAACGAGAAAGATGACCATAAAGAGTGGTGTATTTAGAGCCATGCTGGAGAACGATCGTATTGCCATATCCACCCTTGCGTCCCACAAAAACGACTTTACCTTGACCTGCTGCTTTCACAGGAGTGCCTGTGGGCGCTGCATAATCAACGCCGCGATGAGCGCGAATTTTATGTAAGACGGGGTGTTTACGATGTAAATTAAAATGTGAACTGATCCGAGTGTACTGAACAGGGGTACGGATAAAGGCTTTCTTTAAACTTTGTCCTGCTGGGCTAAAATAGCTAGTTTGACCATCGGTATCAGTATAACGAATCGCGCGGTATTCTTTTCCATTATTAGTAAATTCCGCTGCAACAATGGGCCCATTACCGACTTTGACCCCATTCACAAAATATTCTTCATAGAGAACTTTAAAATTATCATTGGGCTGGATATCTTGGGCAAAATCGATGTCATAGGCAAAGATATTGGCAAGTTCCATAATTAAGGCATCGTCGAGTTTCGCATGTTTAGCAGCGAGGAATAGAGAATCATTTATTTGACCCCCACCAAAGGCAACACGCTTTTCAATGGGTTTTTCTTCAACTTTTGCCGTTAGACTGCCGTTATCTTGGCGTTGAACCATCAATGTGGTAAGTGGATCAACATCAAATTGAAGGGCAAGTAATCGACCACTCTCATCAGCATTGATTCTGAGGGTTTGGCCAGGAAATATTTTCTTAAGTGAATGTGCCTGACGCAGAGAAATGACTTCGTCTAAGGCCTTAGAAGAGAGCCCGGCTTGTTGGAAATAGTAAGCAAGGTTATCGCCCGCTTTAATAGTAAAAGTTTGCCAAGGATCTTCAGTGACGGTCGTTGGCGTTGTTGCTTTTGGCTGCGCTGTGCTAGCTAACGATTTGGTTGGCTTAGCGGGTTCATTCATTTCTGGCAAGGCAATGCTGGTAGAAACTTGCTGTGAAGCAAGCCATTCATCTTCTGTTAATTCTGGGGTGTAAGTGGGGGTAAACCAATTAATGCATCGCCAGATAACAACAAATCCCAGAGCACTAAGAGCCGCGGGTGTTATCCATTTGCTAGCAACTGCAGCAGCTGTGGATCTAGCTGCGCTAGATTTTACCGTGCTGTATTTATAATCGGTTTTCACTTTAATGGTACTTCGCATCCTTGATGACATTACCTTTCAAATTTAGTTGCCAGTTTTCATAAAATCAATGTTGGCTGCGGTCTGTTGATTTTTATTCATTCTGCTGCTACCGTGCGAAATTTGGTTAACAAAATTAATCAAAGACAGGCAAGGGTAATTATATTAACTGATATTTCACCTTGTACAATATCATGATTAAAAGACGATTTAAGCTGTAGAAATAAATTTTGTTGAGAGTATTAGTACATGGGCACACATATAGATGTCACGTTAGCAGAGATTGCTCGCGGCACGGAAGAAATTTTAATCAAAGATGAGTTAGTAGAAAAATTAAAAAAAGGAACGCCTTTACGTGTTAAGGCAGGATTTGATCCAACAGCGCCTGATCTCCACTTAGGTCATACCGTACTCATCAACAAAATGAAGCAGCTCCAAGATATGGGGCATGAGATTTTATTCTTGATCGGTGACTTTACTGGCATGATTGGGGATCCAACAGGTAAAAATATAACTCGCCAACCCTTGACCGTTGAACAAGTTATTGAAAACGCAAAAACCTACGAATCGCAAATCTATAAGATATTAGATCCCCATAAGACACAGATTGTTTTTAATTCAGCTTGGTTAGGTAAATTAAGTGCTAGAGACTTGATTGGTTTAGCAGCTAAACAAACTGTAGCGAGAATGCTTGAGCGTGATGATTTTTCAAATCGCTACCGCCAAGGGCAAGCCATAGCAATTCATGAATTTTTATACCCGTTATTACAAGGCTATGACTCCGTTATGTTGAAGTCAGATATTGAACTTGGCGGAACAGATCAGAAATTCAATCTATTAATGGGAAGAGAGTTGCAAAAGGCACATCAGCAATCCCCTCAAATCGTGATTACAATGCCACTATTAGAAGGGTTGGATGGCGTTAAGAAGATGTCTAAGTCATTAGACAACTATATAGGCATCGCAGAGCACCCTAATAATATGTTTGGGAAGATGATGTCGATCTCAGATGTATTAATGTGGCGCTACTTTGAGTTATTAAGCTTTAAAACTATCCAAGAAATTGCTGCGTTACGCAAAGCTGTTGATGAAGGAATGAATCCCAGAGATGTGAAAGTAACCTTGGCTAAAGAAATTGTGGCACGTTTTCATAGCATTGAGGCTGCCAATACAGCCGAAGAACAATTTGTTTCACAATTTCGACAAGGGGCAATCCCAGATGATATTGAAGAAATAACGATTTCGACCTCCAAAAAAGAGGTTGCATTGGTGCATGTTTTGAAAGAAGCAGGGCTAACTAAGAGCACTTCTGAGGCGATTCGAATGATCCAGCAAGGTGCTGTGAAGCTTGATGGTGAGCGGGTAAATTCTGCAGATTTTCAGCTGAAAAGTGGCATTATTGTGATTGCGCAGGTAGGCAAAAGACGCTTCGCAAAGATAACAGTGTCAGAAGTCGAACCAACCTAATTTCAAAAAAAATGAAAAAGTTGTTTGACACTGCACGAAAAAAGCGTAGAATTCGCTCCACTTCACAGGGCAAACGAAGCCGGTGAAGTGAGACGAGAGTCGAGACGAAAGTTGAGACAACAACACGAAAAAGACGAAAGAAAATAAGTGTTGACAAAGAGTTGAGAATGGTTAAAATAAGCAACCTTCGAAACGAAAGAAAACGAAGACGAATACGAAGTAAAGCTTGAGACTGAATAAGAAACAAGCACTGTTCTTTAACAAAATAGACCATGTTATTTGTGTGGGCGCTTAGTCAAGAGCGAGAGTCAACAAGATTAGTTGCCACGTAAGTGGTGACAAAAAAGACTCGGTCGAAAGACCAAACAAGATTAAATTGAAGAGTTTGATCCTGGCTCAGATTGAACGCTAGCGGCATGCTTAACACATGCAAGTCGAACGGTAACAGGCCTAGCTTGCTAGGTGCTGACGAGTGGCGGACGGGTGAGTAACGCGTAGGAATCTACCTAGTAGTGGGGGATAACCTGGGGAAACCCAGGCTAATACCGCATGAGCCCTAAGGGGGAAAGCAGGGGATCGTAAGACCTTGTGCTATTAGATGAGCCTGCGTCAGATTAGCTAGTTGGTGGGGTAAAGGCCTACCAAGGCGATGATCTGTAGCTGGTCTGAGAGGACGACCAGCCACACTGGGACTGAGACACGGCCCAGACTCCTACGGGAGGCAGCAGTGGGGAATATTGGACAATGGGCGCAAGCCTGATCCAGCAATGCCGCGTGTGTGAAGAAGGCCTGCGGGTTGTAAAGCACTTTCAGTGGGGAGGAAGGCCTCAGTATTAATACTGCTGAGGATTGACGTTACCCACAGAAGAAGCACCGGCTAACTCTGTGCCAGCAGCCGCGGTAATACAGAGGGTGCAAGCGTTAATCGGAATTACTGGGCGTAAAGGGTGCGTAGGTGGTTTTTTAAGTCAGATGTGAAATCCCTGGGCTCAACCTAGGAATTGCATTTGATACTGAATAACTTGAGTGTGGTAGAGGGAAGTGGAATTTCCGGTGTAGCGGTGAAATGCGTAGATATCGGAAGGAACATCAGTGGCGAAGGCGACTTCCTGGACCACTACTGACACTGAGGCACGAAAGCGTGGGGAGCGAACAGGATTAGATACCCTGGTAGTCCACGCCGTAAACGATGAGAACTAGATGTTAGGGGGCTTAGACCTTTTAGTATCGCAGCAAACGCGTTAAGTTCTCCGCCTGGGGAGTACGGCCGCAAGGTTAAAACTCAAAGGAATTGACGGGGGCCCGCACAAGCGGTGGAGCATGTGGTTTAATTCGATGCAACGCGAAGAACCTTACCTACCTTTGAATCCACGGAACCTTGCAGAAATGTGAGGGTGCCTTCGGGAACCGTGAGACAGGTGCTGCATGGCTGTCGTCAGCTCGTGTCGTGAGATGTTGGGTTAAGTCCCGTAACGAGCGCAACCCTTGTCCTTAGTTACCAGCGAGTTATGTCGGGGACTTTAAGGAGACTGCCGGTGATAAACCGGAGGAAGGTGGGGATGACGTCAAGTCCTCATGGCCCTTACAGGTAGGGCCACACACGTGCTACAATGGCCGGTACAAAGGGTTGCCAACCCGCGAGGGGGAGCTAATCTCAAAAAGCCGGTCGTAGTCCGGATTGGAGTCTGCAACTCGACTCCATGAAGCTGGAATCGCTAGTAATCGCGGATCAGAACGCCGCGGTGAATACGTTCCCGGGCCTTGTACACACCGCCCGTCACACCATGGGAGTGGGTTGTACCAGAAGCAGGTAGACTAACCGTAAGGAGGTCGCCTACCACGGTATGATTCATGACTGGGGTGAAGTCGTAACAAGGTAGCCGTAGGGGAACCTGCGGCTGGATCACCTCCTTATCGAAAAGATTCTCCTTAAGATTAAGAGTCCACACAAATACCATGGTCTAGTTAATATCGCTCTCAGCTTGGGTCTGTAGCTCAGGTGGTTAGAGCGCACCCCTGATAAGGGTGAGGTCGGTGGTTCGAGTCCACCCAGACCCACCAGTAATGAGCGCGCACCAAGAAGAAGAGTATTTGACAAGGGGCCATAGCTCAGCTGGGAGAGCACCTGCTTTGCACGCAGGGGGTCGTCGGTTCAATCCCGACTGGCTCCACCACTCGTCAAATAGGCAAGAGAGTTTAAGCCTTAATTATTTCGAAAAGATAATTAAGGCTTGTGCTCGAAAGAGTGTAAGAAGAGTTCTTTAACAATTTGGTAACAACACACAACGCGATACATTTGCAATCTAAAAAGCAATTTTTAAGAGTTTTCACATGTAATTCCGAATGTCGTGTGTTTGATGATGAGGTTTGAATTTATTCAAATCAATATCGTCAACGCAGCAGATTTTTTGGGGTTATATGATCAAGCGAACTAAGCGCACATGGTGGATGCCTAGGCAGTAAGAGGCGATGAAGGACGTAGTAGCCTGCGAAAAGCTTCGGGGAGTTGGCAAACGAGCATTGATCCGAAGATATCCGAATGGGAAAACCCAGCTGAATTTATTCAGTTATTGCTACCTGAATTCATAGGGTAGTAAGGCGAACGCAGGGAACTGAAACATCTAAGTACCTGTAGGAAAAGAAATCAACCGAGATTCCGTCAGTAGCGGCGAGCGAAAGCGGAACAGCCCAGTTACACAAGCTTGTTTATTCTAGTTGAACGTTTTGGAAAAGACGGCGATACAGGGTGATAGCCCCGTAAACGAAAGAGTATATAAGTGGGTAACGATGAGTAGATCGGGACACGAGAAATCCCGTTTGAAGATAGGGGGACCATCCTCTAAGGCTAAATACTACTTACTGACCGATAGTGAACCAGTACCGTGAGGGAAAGGTGAAAAGAACCCCGGAGAGGGGAGTGAAATAGATCCTGAAACCGTGTGCGTACAAGCAGTGGGAGCGGAATTTAGTTCCGTGACTGCGTACCTTTTGTATAATGGGTCAGCGAGTTATTTGCAGTAGCAAGCTTAACTTTAATAAGGGAGGCATAGGGAAACCGAGTCTGATAAGGGCGTTAAGTTGCTGTGAATAGACCCGAAGCCGGGCGATCTATCCATGCCCAGGATGAAAGTGAGGTAACACTTACTGGAGGTCCGAACCCACTCCTGTTGAAAAAGTAGGGGATGAGGTGTGGATAGGAGTGAAAGGCTAATCAAGCTCGGAGATAGCTGGTTCTCCTCGAAAGCTATTTAGGTAGCGCCTCGTGAAGTAACTCTTGGGGGTAGAGCACTGTTTCGGCTAGGGGGATCGAAGATCTTACCAACCCGATGCAAACTCCGAATACCAAGAAGTGTTATCACGGGAGACACACGGCGGGTGCTAACGTCCGTCGTGAAGAGGGAAACAACCCTGACCGCCAGCTAAGGTCCCAAAATATTGGTTAAGTGGTAAACGATGTGGGAAGGCATAGACAGCCAGGAGGTTGGCTTAGAAGCAGCCATCCTTTAAAGAAAGCGTAATAGCTCACTGGTCGAGTCGGCCTGCGCGGAAGATTTAACGGGGCTCAAACCAATTACCGAAGCTGCGGGTGTGCACTTTGTGCACGCGGTAGAGGAGCGTTCTGTAGGTCTGTGAAGGTGTCCTGTAAGGGGCGCTGGAGATATCAGAAGTGAGAATGCTGACATAAGTAACGATAATGCGGGTGAAAGACCCGCACGCCGAAAGTCCAAGGTTTCCTGCTCGACGCTAATCGGAGCAGGGTGAGTCGGCCCCTAAGGCGAGGTGGAAACACGTAGTCGATGGGAAACAGGTTAATATTCCTGTACTTGGTAATGTTGCGATGTGGGGACGGAGAAGGCTACATCAGCCACCCTTTGGTTATGGTGGTTTAAGCCGGTAGGAAGTTAGCTTAGGCAAATCCGGGCTAACATATTCCGAGACGTGATGACGAGGTGCCCTCGGGCGCTGAAGTGATCGATGCCATGCTTCCAAGAAAAGCCACTAAGCATAAACATTATTGAACCGTACCGAAAACCGACACAGGTAGACAAGTAGAGAATACTCAGGCGCTTGAGAGAACTCGGGTGAAGGAACTAGGCAAATTGACACCGTAACTTCGGGAGAAGGTGTGCCACTTTGAGTGTAATCCCTGCGGATGAAGCTTAGGGTGGTCGAAGATACCAGGTGGCTGCGACTGTTTATTAAAAACACAGCACTCTGCAAACTTGAAAGAGGAAGTATAGGGTGTGACGCCTGCCCGGTGCCGGAAGGTTAATTGAGAGTGTTAGCTTCGGCAAAGCACTTGATCGAAGCCCCGGTAAACGGCGGCCGTAACTATAACGGTCCTAAGGTAGCGAAATTCCTTGTCGGGTAAGTTCCGACCTGCACGAATGGCGTAACGATGGCCACACTGTCTCCACCCGAGACTCAGTGAAATTGAAATTGCTGTGAAGATGCAGTGTACCCGCGGCTAGACGGAAAGACCCCGTGCACCTTTACTACAACTTTGCACTGGACTTTGAACATTTATGTGTAGGATAGGTGGGAGACTATGAAGCGCCGCTGCTAGGTGGCGTGGAGTCAACCTTGAAATACCACCCTTAAATGTTTGAGGTTCTAACACAGCTTCATAATCAGGAGCGTGGACAGTGTATGGTGGGTAGTTTGACTGGGGCGGTCTCCTCCCAAAGAGTAACGGAGGAGCGCGAAGGTACCCTAGGCATGGTCGGAAATCATGCTGTTAGTGTAAAAGCAAAAGGGTGCTTGACTGCGAGACTGACAGGTCGAGCAGGTACGAAAGTAGGTTTTAGTGATCCGGTGGTTCTGTATGGAAGGGCCATCGCTCAACGGATAAAAGGTACGCCGGGGATAACAGGCTTATACCCCCCAAGAGTTCACATCGACGGGGGTGTTTGGCACCTCGATGTCGGCTCATCACATCCTGGGGCTGTAGCCGGTCCCAAGGGTATGGCTGTTCGCCATTTAAAGTGGTACGCGAGCTGGGTTTAGAACGTCGTGAGACAGTTCGGTCCCTATCTGCCGTGGGCGTTGGAGAATTGAGAGGGGCTGCTCCTAGTACGAGAGGACCGGAGTGGACGAACCTCTGGTGTTCCGGTTGTGACGCCAGTCGCATTGCCGGGTAGCTAAGTTCGGGAAAGATAACCGCTGAAAGCATCTAAGCGGGAAACTTGCCTCAAGATGAATTCTCCCGAGACCATAAGGTCTCCATAAGGTTTGTTGAAGACTACAACGTTGATAGGCAGGATGTGTAAGCGCTGTAAGGCGTTGAGCTAACCTGTACTAATTGACCGAGCGGCTTGATCATATAACGCCCAAGAAATTTGGGTGCGATATGCAACAAACGAAAATTTTTAAAAACGATAACGCTTTTTTAGAGAGCGGGTATTCGCGAAGTGTGTAACCAAATTTGTTAAACAAAAACTAAGAAATTTCCTAAAAAGGAAGACCGAATACGTCTGGTAGCAATAGCGAGTGGGAACCACCTGAAACCATTTCGAACTCAGTAGTGAAACGACTCAGCGCCGATGATAGTGTGGGAGATCCCATGTGAAAGTAGGACACTGCCAGGCTTTTAACTTCAACCCCTAACGGGTTACCGTTAGGGGTTTTTTATTGCCTAGCGTTTTTTTATTGATAAAGATCTTGATAGCGGTGGAGGCAATTTCTTGTAATCCTCAATGAATATTTTTATCGCATCTTTTAGGTCGGCATTTTTAACAGTATGCATACCCAGCAGCATATCACGCAGTTCTTGTAAACGTTGATGTTCTTGTGCCGGTGTTTTACTTTTCCCATCATTATTTTTGGCAAGAAATCCTAATATCTTCTTATAAGCATTATTGGTAATAGTGCCATCCTTCTTTTCTATCTGAATTCCTTCAAGTTTGTCACAAAATTGTTGCCAAGATTGTCCATAAATACTTTGTGGTGGTGAATGTGGTGAATTTTGAGGTTGTATATTATTAGGAGAGATGTTTTCCTTTTCGCTACTAATGATTGGTTTTGGGCGTTTTTTACTTTGTTTTAATTCAGTATTAGGCGATTCTAGACTTAAAGGAGCTATATCCTCCACCTTTGGTTTTGGGCGTTTTTTACTCTGCTTTAATTCAGTATTAGTAGAAGGACTTAAAGGAGGTAAGTCTTCCACTTTGTGATGCCTGATTGCTTTAGGGCGCTTCACTTTAGTTTCTTGCTCCTTCTCCTTTTCCTTTTCTGCAAGGAGGTTTCTAACTGAACCAAATTGCTTTGCATGCGAAAGAAAAGCTTTTTTGTCTTGAACTAAGGCGCCAGGTTGTATTGCAGCTTTTAAAGCAGGATCTTTGAGTTTTGAATCAATTTTTCGTTTCTCTAGTTGTACATCTTTATTGAATAAGAAGTTAATAATTCCGCTATCCCCTTCTAGTGGAAAATTAATGCCAATAACACCTTCATTCGATAATGCTGTGAGTCTTGTTTTTATAATATCAGGGGTTATGTCCTGAGGCTCAGGAAGAGATGGTAATGACGGTTCTACTGGAGAACTAGAAGCCGCTTGTGAACTTGAAGTCTTTTTAGGTATAGAGGGTTGTTTGGGGGAAGGCTCTTGTTGAGTCAACTTTGTAGAAGATATCCCTCTTTTGTTAAAGGCTTGCTGTAATTCGGAAAGTAATCGTTGTTGCTCTTCAGGATTAACATTACTTCCGACAGCGGCGGTTCGTTTGGTTCCTTGTGAACCCTTTTTCTGTATAAAGGTATCGATGGACTTTTTACCCAGAAGGTAATCTTGTAAATCATCAGTACTCATATGACTGGGGATCTCAATGGCTTTACCGTGAATAAGCCGTTGCACATTGCTTTGAAATTGAAGTATATCCGTATTAGGTGTACTAGGAGCTAAAATGCTGGTTTCGGGTTTATCAGAAGAAGTACTGGGTTTTACAGGTGGTTTAAAAACATCGGCTAATGCATTTTTTTTAGCTTTAAAATCATATTTAGGTACGGATTCTTTTTGTTTTTTGGATTGCTTGTAAGATAATGGTGGTTCGTTCTGAGTCTCTGATGTTGTTATGGAGGAAACTCTTTTAGAGGTTGTTTTGACACTAATGGCATTTATTTGCCGAGGCGATTCCATTATTTGATTCAGTTCTTGCCATATCCCTAAAGAATCATCATGGTTAGCATAAAAGGCAATTAAATATTGCAAATCTTCAATTTCCTTTAAATGATCTTTACGATTATCAGCATGAAGCCAACCACACCTATCCATAAATTGAATAGCATTTTTAATATCCTGTAACATTTCTTGCTGTATTTTCATTAACACAGCTTCATTTTCAGTCGTAACCGATAAATTATGCTTATTGATATAATTTGCACGATTATGAAGACTATCACCCACGGCATCCTGATAGGTTTTCTTGGCATAGACTGCTGGATTTTCCATTAAACTGGTTAATCCTTGCTTAATGACCAGCAAATCAGCATCTTGATTAGCATCAGAGTTGGCACCTATCCAAACCCGCTCTCCATTACCATCTTGATTGAGTGTCAAGGTTACCCAGTGCCCCTCTTCATTTGAATTACCTACTATAAAAGTATGCTGTAACTCTTCATTAGGATGGGTTGCAATGTAATATAAATTGGCAGCATCTTCTAAATTATCTGAACCACTACTGGCATAACTATAACGATCGTTCCCTTCTATTGCTAACCCTGCAATACTCACAACCGGCAAACCTGTTTTGGAATGCAGTGTCTCTTTAACTTTGTCAATCACGGGATCATGATATTTATTCGCTTGCAAATCTTTAATAAAGGCTTTCACTTGCGCAATATTAACATCTCTAGAATCAGCATCTGAGGAAATATAGGTTCGTAATTTACTAAATACATTATTGAAATATCCCAGATCGTTCACCCAAGCCGAGGGTTGCTCTTGATTCGCTAAACAATAAATCATTGCCAATGCATTTTTAGTCGCATGATAACCACAAGATTCCTGCCCAAATCCTGTTTTATCTGCCACTTGATCCATAACCGGTACTTTAAAAAGAGTTGGATCAGCGGTAGCATCTAAGACCTTTGAGCCCTTTGCTGCCCAAAAGATTTCTTCTTCTTCTTGCTTAGCGCCAAGCGCGGCCTCTTCTTCAGAAGCGATACGAATATCCTCTTCAATTCGTACAACTGCTCGCTCTAAGGCTGCTAAAGGAGGCATTCTTCTGAATTTAATATTGGCTTCATAAGCTTGTTGTAATGTCTGTTGATACTTGAGAGCGTAATTTTTCATTAAATCCCGTAATTTCAGATCAGCCACTTCTCTTTCTGTTAGCTCTTTTTCGGGGAGGGGTGTATTTTCCAATTCATCGCTGCCTGATGATGGGGGTTTAACATCATGGATACTATCCCACATCAATGTTTTTTTCATTGTTTCCAATATTGCTGGTTTCAGCTCTTGAGGACCTTTACCATTAACCGTAAATTGTTGAGACATTAACCACTCAACAAAAGGTTCATAAGTTGCAAGATTATCTGGCAAGGTCGATAATTGTCCACCCATCCCACCCAATTCACTGACATAAGTGGTGCGATAGTGATCTATCATTGCACATATTGCTCTGACTTCGTCGCTGACATCATCAAATACACCTGGTTTGACATCTTCAAGTTGAATTCTCCATTGCTTAATGGCTCTTGAACAAACTTCATAACAGCCACCACTCATTTCTGATTTAATAAAATCCACTTTTTTACCACGGTCGATAGCCAACTGCCATGCTTCACCAAAATCCCTAATTTCTTTTTCTAAATATTGTTCTAAGGTGAAAAACTGCGTCATAAGGTCATCGGTATTTAATACTTTTTTAGGTGCCCAATACTCAATATGCATGGGAACCGATTCTTGTTTCTTTTTTATTGCTTCTGCGCGAGGGGTTTCAGAGGTATTGTAAATTTCAGTAGTAAAATATAAAGTTTGCTTTCCTTTATCATATCGAGTCTCTTTTATATATGCCGCATGTTTTTGAGGTCCTTCTTTATCTAATGCTTGGATGGTCCTAACATAACGGATTTTGTCTTCCTTTATACTTTGTTTAAGACCTGAACGGTTGATCTCTTTAATGAGGTTTTCATAAAATTCATTAGTGTATATCATCTTAAGCCTATATTTTAAACTCGTATTTTACAAATATGACAATGTCGTCTAATAAAAGTTCTTTAACGAGGAAAAATGTTGCGTGTGGATGCAATCTAAATATCTAGAACGTTTTTTTAAATCTATAGTCAAAATCATATAAATTGCATTGGAAAATGATGATGTTGAACTATTACAATTCCATTGATGTTTCGCAGAAAAGTATTTATAAAAAAATCAAAAAATATATTGCAATACAAAAACAAAAACACCCGGAAAAATACAAAGATGAAGATGTGAATGCCCTTTTGAGTATTATAAAAGATGGAAACTGCAATGGATATATTGGTCTGTGGATGTATAGGGTTATTCAAGGGAAAGAAGAAAAACATTTTGATACACTAAATACAATTTCAGCTTGGGACGGCAAAGAAATAACGTTGAAGCAGAATAAAGCATTATTTGATAGCATTGAAGAATTTATAAGTCATATTATGTGGTTGCAAAAATATTTTAAATTAGTGTTTGCAAATCGTCCACAAGCTGAATTAGACAAGCAATTAACTTTTCTTACTGGAAAGAAAAGTATACAAAGATATTTTAATTTTAGCTTTGTTTTGAATGAGAGTGAATTGGAATTTATTATAAAAAAATTAATTGATTCTCAATTGCCAATAGTTGTTCGTAGTGAAGATCATGTAATCAGTTTTTATAGAAAAGAACAGTCTATCCGCTTTTATGATTCAGTAAATAGGGAAGGGATTATAACGACAACAGTAGAAAATCTAGCACAACAAATTAAAAAATCATTATTTACCAATATGTTTCAATTGTCGCCTGATATGAAATTGATGATTGATGTGTTCGGTAAAAATGATCAATTAATAAATTTTCCTAATAGCAGAGAGGTTACACTTGAAGTTTTAAGAAATAAAACCCGACGACCTGTGCCTGGTAAAGTTAGAATGAGTAAAGATGGAACAACGGATGCGCATATGGCGGTGTTGGCAAATAATCATGAAATATTAACAACATTAATTGACGAAAATGTTTCAGTGATTTTAAAAGACAGTAAAGGCATGACTCCATTACATTATGCTGCCATTCACGGTTACCATGAAATGGCTGAAATACTAATTCCGCATTATCAAAACATTGATGTTCCATGTCATGCGGGAAATAGTCCTTTGATATATGCTATTAAAAATAAAAAATGGAAAGTGGCATTTAATTTGATTGGCCAAAATGCAAATTTGCAAGAAAAACAAGCCGGAAAGCTTTCAGTGCTTGAAATGTTAATAAAGGAAAAGGAAATTGATTTTCTAAGAAGGTTGTTTAAGGAAGGTTATCTTGATAATGAGATTATTGATGAACAAAAATTATTACATTATGCGATAAAAACAGGTGCTTTAGATGTAGTAGAATTGTTTTTGGAAATGGGGGCAAATGAAAACGTTCAAGACCATTTGGGAAATACAGCTTTGCATGAAGCATTAAATCAAGTAGATAGCAATTTCATGAATAAAATTTTTGAAAGAGGAAATCCTAATTTATATTCGAAAAATTATTTGGGCTATACTCCTATTCATCTTGCTGTAAAAACAGGGAAAGATGGGTTAATGTCTTTGGTGAAAGATAAAAGTGTTTTTAATTTAACAGACCTATCAGGAAGAACTCCGCTTCATTTGGCTGTTTTAGAGAATAATATAAAAATGTTGATGGCTTTGATTGATTCGGGTGCTGATATAAATGCACATGATCATGAAGGTAACACACCTTTAACGCTCGCCAAACAAAACAATGAAATAGAGCCGGAGTTTCTTGCGCAGCTACAACCAAAATTGGGCCCGAAAGTATTTTGATGAAGATGTGTAATACCATGTATTAAGAATAGGATAGCGTGCAATAAATTACAGACACATTGCATTGATTGAAAATATAAAAGGTATATTATATTAGGCAATTAATTTTTATAACTAGGTTTTTCTTTATGATAAATGGGATTAATAAAGACTTTCAATATTATGATGAACTGAAATCAAAGGCCGCTGATTTTTTAAGTGAAAGCAAGACAAAATATGCTAGAGCTGTAATAGAGACAGTAAAGGAGTTTGACTTACATTATCCCTTACATCTTTCAGCATTGGCAGAACGTTATGCTAAAAAAAATGTTACCTTGTATACTCCTGCTTTATCTCATGTGCAAGATATTACTGCACTTGACCCTTATGAACGTAAAAAAATAAAATCTCGCAATGCAGTGGTCCATATTGAATATTTTAATCCTGAACACCCATTTACAAACACAGATGAACCCTTAATGGGCTTATTATCTATTGAAGATTATCTTAAATATGCAGTCAACGAATTTTGTTTGATTGCAGATAATGCTATAACAAGCAAAGCAGAAAAAAGCTTTTTTGATGCGCTAGCATCTAAAGAAGGTTTTTGTTTTGAAATGGCAATTAGAAGTATTCGAGCTTGGTATATTGCACATAATAAATTACAGAAAATCTTTTCAAATGAAAGCGAAGTTCTTGCTGTTTTAGCTGTAGATTTGCAGAAACTTAATCTCAATATAAACGAAGAGAGTAGTTCTTGGAACCCGACATTAGCGTATTATATATCAACCAGGGCGCCTATTGTTGTTTCCAAAAAAATGTCATGTGATGAAATAAAATATCTCGTATATAATAGTTCTTTGAAATTTAATGGTGCTAGTCAGTCATTTAGTGAAGAACATCCTAGCCTGGATAACATTCATATGCTTTTTGTACCTTCGTTAGATAGAGTGTGGGAAGAAGAAGTTACGTTCCTTGAGAAGCCCAAGGCAAATGGAATGGAAAAATCTGTAGATGAACCAATTGATACTTTCTATCAAATCTGGTTAAGCTTTTCTGAAAAATTAAAAAATATACAAATTAAAAGGAGTGATGGTTTCATTACAAATGGTGCTTTTGAAAAGGTTTTAAATTTTATACTTCAAAACAATACCCCGGAAATTCTAACATTAATGCAACATTTCAAACGTTTAGAACAACTTTATCAATTATTGCACACCATACACATTGATAACATTAAAAATGAGGAATTAAAAATGTTATTGAAAAACTATATTGAAGATTTCAAAGCATTGACCGTTCCCTCCGTTTCTAAAGTAGTAAAAATTTAAAAAAAGACTTTTAAGGATGCATATGCATCTTTAAAAGTCTTTTTTCATCATATATTGCCTGAACTTCTATTTGAGTCAATCTGTCTCATTGAACAGAGAATTCAGTTTCCTGAGGTATGTGATGATATACACTAATGAATTTTATGAAAACCTCATTAAAGAGATCAACCGTTCAGGTCTTAAACAAAGTATAAAGGAAGATAAAATCCGTTATGTTAGGACCATCCAAGCATTAGATAAAGAAGGACCTCAAAAACATGCGGCATATATAAAAGAGACTCGATATGATAAAGGAAAGCAAACTTTATATTTTACTACTGAAATTTACAATACCTCTGAAACCCCTCGCGCAGAAGCAATAAAAAAGAAACAAGAATCGGTTCCCATGCATATTGAGTATTGGGCACCTAAAAAAGTATTAAATACCGATGACCTTATGACGCAGTTTTTCACCTTAGAACAATATTTAGAAAAAGAAATTAGGGATTTTGGTGAAGCATGGCAGTTGGCTATCGACCGTGGTAAAAAAGTGGATTTTATTAAATCAGAAATGAGTGGTGGCTGTTATGAAGTTTGTTCAAGAGCCATTAAGCAATGGAGAATTCAACTTGAAGATGTCAAACCAGGTGTATTTGATGATGTCAGCGACGAAGTCAGAGCAATATGTGCAATGATAGATCACTATCGCACCACTTATGTCAGTGAATTGGGTGGGATGGGTGGACAATTATCGACCTTGCCAGATAATCTTGCAACTTATGAACCTTTTGTTGAGTGGTTAATGTCTCAACAATTTACGGTTAATGGTAAAGGTCCTCAAGAGCTGAAACCAGCAATATTGGAAACAATGAAAAAAACATTGATGTGGGATAGTATCCATGATGTTAAACCCCCATCATCAGGCAGCGATGAATTGGAAAATACACCCCTCCCCGAAAAAGAGCTAACAGAAAGAGAAGTGGCTGATCTGAAATTACGGGATTTAATGAAAAATTACGCTCTCAAGTATCAACAGACATTACAACAAGCTTATGAAGCCAATATTAAATTCAGAAGAATGCCTCCTTTAGCAGCCTTAGAGCGAGCAGTTGTACGAATTGAAGAGGATATTCGTATCGCTTCTGAAGAAGAGGCCGCGCTTGGCGCTAAGCAAGAAGAAGAAGAAATCTTTTGGGCAGCAAAGGGCTCAAAGGTCTTAGATGCTACCGCTGATCCAACTCTTTTTAAAGTACCGGTTATGGATCAAGTGGCAGATAAAACAGGATTTGGGCAGGAATCTTGTGGTTATCATGCGACTAAAAATGCATTGGCAATGATTTATTGTTTAGCGAATCAAGAGCAACCCTCGGCTTGGGTGAACGATCTGGGATATTTCAATAATGTATTTAGTAAATTACGAACCTATATTTCCTCAGATGCTGATTCTAGAGATGTTAATATTGCGCAAGTGAAAGCCTTTATTAAAGATTTGCAAGCGAATAAATATCATGATCCCGTGATTGACAAAGTTAAAGAGACACTGCATTCCAAAACAGGTCTGCCGGTTGTGAGTATTGCAGGGTTAGCAATAGAAGGGAACGATCGTTATAGTTATGCCAGTAGTGGTTCAGATAATTTAGAAGATGCTGCCAATTTATATTACATTGCAACCCATCCTAATGAAGAGTTACAGCATACTTTTATAGTAGGTAATTCAAATGAAGAGGGGCACTGGGTAACCTTGACACTCAATCAAGATGGTAATGGAGAGCGGGTTTGGATAGGTGCCAACTCTGATGCTAATCAAGATGCTGATTTGCTGGTCATTAAGCAAGGATTAACCAGTTTAATGGAAAATCCAGCAGTCTATGCCAAGAAAACCTATCAGGATGCCGTGGGTGATAGTCTTCATAATCGTGCAAATTATATCAATAAGCATAATTTATCGGTTACGACTGAAAATGAAGCTGTGTTAATGAAAATACAGCAAGAAATGTTACAGGATATTAAAAATGCTATTCAATTTATGGATAGGTGTGGTTGGCTTCATGCTGATAATCGTAAAGATCATTTAAAGGAAATTGAAGATTTGCAATATTTAGTGACATTTTACAGTTACCAGAATATGGGACTGAAAGAGTGGCAAGGATTACAAAAGCAAATAGAACCGTTACTTCAACAGGTTAAACAAGGACTGACTGCTCATAAAGAAGAAGCAAAGCGAGACGAAGTAGAGCGAGCTGACAAAGAACGATTGGAAGCAATACATCAGCGTCAAGAGAAAGAAAGAAAAATGCTCGCGATTAAAGTCAAAAAAGATGCCGAGCATATTAAGAAAGAGATTAAAGCCAATCTGAAAGAATTAAAATCAGTAACTGGAAAATATAAGCAAGCTCCTGATAATCGAGCCCATGAAGCGAAATATAGTGAATTGGTCGAAAACATCAACAGATTACATTCACAGTTAGAGCAACAATTTTTAGTGCTTCTGTCAGCAGGAGCCCATGAACAGCCCTCACAAGATAAGCAAGTTAAAGCGAATATTGCTGCAGCACAGGAAATAAAGGAAGAGCTTCATTTAAGTAAACTTGAACAAACGGTCACTCATAGTTTAGCCAATGCTAAAAATGATATTTCATCAACGAAAGAAAATTATCAAGCGCAACTTGCGCAAGAAGCAGAGCGTCAAAGACAAGCAACAGAACAGCGAAAACAGGAAGAAGAACAAAGGCTAAAAGCTGAACAAGCAAGACTTGCACAAGAAAAAATACGTCTTGAGCAAGAAAAACTGAAAGCCCAAAAGGAACAACAAGAGCAGGTTAGATTAGAACAGCTACGCCAAGCACAGGAACAAGAGAAAGCTCGCCAAGCACAAGAGCAAGCACGTCGTGAGCAAGAAAAAGCCATGGAAGCGGCTGCTAAAAAAGCAGAAGAGGCTAAACGAGAAGCAGAAGCTAGAAAAGAAGCAGAAGCTAGAAAAGAAGCAGAGGCTAAACGAGAAGCGCAGGCTAAACGAGAAGCAGAAGCTAAACGAGAAGCGCAGGCTAAACGAGAAGCAGAAGCTAAACGAGAAGCAGAAGCGAAACGAGAAGCAGAAGCGAAACGAGAAGCGCAGGCGAAACGAGAAGCGCAAGCGAAACGAGAAGCAGAAGCTAAACGAGAAGCAGAAGCGAAACGAGAAGCAGAAGCGAAACGAGAAGCAGAAGCTAGACGAGAAGCAGAACAAAGGGCTGAAGCTGAACGTGCTGCTGAAGCTGAGCGCGCTGAATTACGACGTTTGCAGCAAGAACAAGAACGATTAAAAGCAGAGCAAGAACGCTTGCAAAATGAACAACCGCATATTGCAAATATAACGCCACCTGAAGATCGGGGTGCATTAGAAGCAGAACGTAAAGCGCAAGAAGCAGAGCGTCTTGAACAAGAAAGAGCCAGAATTGCGCAATTACGAGCCTTAGAAGCGGAACGTCTTCGCAACGAAAATGAAGCCAAGCAAAAACAAGAGCATGAAAACAAGCCTAAACCGCCGAAAACACAACCAGATGGCAAACCGCAAACTGCTTTTTTTGAGCTAAAAGATGCAGGTCAGAAAAAAATCGATAGATATCTTCAAGAATTTGGCCAAGGAAAATCGGCTATTGATCGAACGCTAAAAAATCGCTATCAAGGTAAGCGTACAGAAAAGAAATTAAAAGGATTATTTCAGCGTTTTAATATTGCTCATGGTCGTGTATTTACTAACAAGCGAGATGGCCAAATTAGCGATTTAGCCACTATTATGGCAAAATTACAAAATGATCGTGATTTGAATCAACATGAAAAAGGGATTATTTTGCAAGGTGCTTTACAATCAGTGATCGATAATATTCAAAGCACAGAACAAAGCAATAAGTTTAAATCGCGTCTATTAGTCATTTGTCAAGAAATGAAAGGAGCTGTTAAAGGAGCAGGCGTACAGACGCTGGATGCTGAGAGAACCAAAACATACTATCAAAGCTATAAGAGCGGCGGGGTTGAAGAATTTAGAAGAGCTGCTAATGAGCCAATCAAACCTCAACAGACAAGCAATCTTCAACGTAAATCTCATTAATTGTCTGCCATAAAGGGAGAATTGCGATAATTCTCCCTTAAGCATAGATAAAATTTCTTTTACAAACCCTTGTTTTTGCAGACAATAGGCAGCTATTATCACGCTCATTCTACTATTTAACTGCTCGACTTAATAATTATTATGCAAGTCGCTTACGATGTTTTACGTCTGTTAATAGACGGTAAATTTCATTCTGGTACTTCACTGGCTAATGAGCTCAAAGTGAGCCGCTCTAGCATTTGGAAAGGCATCCATTTTTTGCGTCAGCTTGAAGTCAATATTCAAGCAGTTTCCGGTCGTGGTTATCGATGGTGTCAACCGTTTGAATTATTAAACCAACAAGCTATTCAAGCAGGTTTATCATTAGCGGCAAAACAGGCTTACAACCGAATTGATGTGGTTAATGTACTTTCTTCGACCAATGATTATTTAATTCAGCGTCTTCCTCATGGACTTCCTAATGGCACCGTGTGTGTCGCAGAAGCGCAGACGGCAGGGCGAGGGCGAATGGGGAAAACCTGGCGCTCACCCTTTGGTGCTAATGTCTATCTTTCATTTTATTGGCGTTTTCCTAACCGTTTACATGAATTATCGGGTTTGAGTCTTGTACTTGGCTTGGCCATTATTGAGGCATTAAAAGCAATAGCGCCATTACCCGAAGGCATCGGTATTAAATGGCCTAATGATGTTTGGTATCACCAAGCTAAATTGTGTGGCATTTTGATAGAAAGCTGTAATCAACAAACACAGCAGCAAAGTGCTTCTACCGATGTGGTGGTTGGTATTGGTATGAACCTCAATATGCCTGAACAAATGAAATTAGAGTCCACCTGGACAGATTTGAAACAAGTACTGGGATATATTCCTGGACGAAATGATTTAATTGCGGCGCTCTTAAATTCGATCACTGAATATATCGCATTGTTTCAATTGTATGGTTTTGCTCATTTTACATCGAAGTGGCGCGAATATGATTTGCTATTAGAGCAATCAGTACAACTTTCCACAGCGTATGCGCAGCAGTGCGGTATCGCGCAGGGCGTGAATGAACGAGGTGAGTTGCTTGTCAAAATAGGTGAGAGTCTCAAAGCAATACGCTACGGTGACGTCAGTGTGAAACCCAATAAACACTAACTTTTCTGTATCAAGGCTATCGTTTTGCGAATATCACCTGGTAAGCAAAGAAGAAAGCATTGCGTCGTAGCGCTGACCTCAGTAGAATGGCGAAGCTAACTCTATAGCGGGACGAGAATTGGATAGTTCGTTAGCTGGCGTAGCTCAGTTGGTAGAGCAGCTGATTTGTAATCAGCAGGCCACGGGTTCGATTCCTGTCGCCAGCACCAAGAGTTAGGTGCGATTTAAAAGAATTTTGCATTAAGTTTAGTGGGTAAAGCCTACTTCCTTGTTTTAATTGTTGACAAGGACTTGACGCTTAAGGAAAATACGTCGTTCGTATTTTGGGAGGGGTTCCCGAGCGGTCAAAGGGATCAGACTGTAAATCTGACGGCTTCGCCTTCGAAGGTTCGAATCCTTCCCCCTCCACCAAAAATAAGTGCCAAACGCTGAGATCCTGCGCAAGCGGAATATCGCGGGTGTAGTTAAATGGTAGAACCTCAGCCTTCCAAGCTGATGACGTGGGTTCGATTCCCATCACCCGCTCCAAGAGCTGGCGGCTGGCGACTAAAGCCCACATAGCTCAGTGGTAGAGCACTTCCTTGGTAAGGAAGAGGTCACCGGTTCAATCCCGGTTGTGGGCTCCAGGACCAAAGGAACAATTTCGGATTTTTTACTATAGATATCGCTGATTTGATTGTAAGCGTAATTTCAGGGGGCAAACCAAATGGCTGAGTTTCAACGTAACAAGCCGCATATGAATGTCGGAACCATCGGTCACGTTGACCATGGTAAAACATCATTGACCGCGGCAATCACTAAAGTGCTTGCATCGAAAGGTCAAGCAGAGTTCATCGACTATGCAAACATCGATAAAGCCCCTGAAGAGCGTGAGCGTGGTATTACCATCTCTACCTCTCACGTGGAATACGAATCAGATACCCGTCACTATGCACACGTAGACTGCCCAGGCCACGCCGATTATGTAAAAAACATGATCACCGGTGCGGCACAAATGGACGGCGCGATTCTTGTTGTATCTGCAGCAGACGGTCCTATGCCACAAACCCGCGAGCACATCTTGTTAGCTCGTCAGGTAGGCGTTCCTTACATCATCGTTTTCTTGAACAAAGCAGACATGGTTGATGATGCGGAATTAATCGAATTAGTTGAAATGGAAGTAAGAGATCTGCTCAGCAGCTATGGCTTCCCTGGCGATGAAATTCCTATCGTTATTGGTTCTGCATTGAAAGCATTAGAAGGCGATACCAGTGATATTGGTGAGCCTGCTGTTCTGAAGCTTGTTGCAGCAATGGATGAATACTTCCCAATTCCAGAACGTGTTATCGACAAACCTTTCTTATTACCAGTAGAAGACGTGTTCTCTATTTCTGGTCGTGGTACTGTTGTAACCGGTCGTATCGAACGCGGTATTATTGAAGTAGGTAAAGAAGTTGAAATCGTTGGTATTAAAGATACTGTTAAAACAACGGTTACCGGTGTTGAAATGTTCCGCAAACTTCTGAAAGAAGGTCGTGCGGGCGAAAACGTTGGTGTCTTATTACGTGGTACCAAACGTGAAGATATTGAACGTGGTCAAGTATTGGCAGCTCCTGGCTCCATTACCCCACACAAAAAATTCGAAGCCGAAATTTACGTATTATCCAAAGAAGAAGGTGGTCGTCATACCCCATTTATTACGGGTTACAAACCACAGTTCTACTTCAGAACAACTGACGTAACCGGTTCTATTGACCTTCCAGAAGGGATAGAGATGGTAATGCCAGGTGATAACGTGAAGATCATTGGTACATTGATCAACCCAATTGCAATGGAAGAAGGTCTGAAGTTTGCAATTCGTGAAGGTGGTCGTACCGTAGGCGCTGGTGTTGTTTCCAAAGTTCTTGAGTAATAACCCAGATGTTTTAAAGAACAACTCATGCTTAGCGCGAGTTGTTCTTTCTTTATTAGGCCAGTAGCTCAATTGGCAGAGCGACGGTCTCCAAAACCGTAGGTTGGGGGTTCGATTCCCTCCTGGCCTGCCAAATAAAGGGTAGTAGAGTACCATTAATGAACCAACAATCAGCATCGCTAGGTGGTATCATGAACTCCTTCAAGTGGACCATCGTGCTATCTTTGATAGCGTTAGGTATCCTCGGCAATTATCACTTTGCTGATCAATCTTTGATGTTGCGAGTGGCGGGTTTATGTATTACTGCTGTACTTGCTCTATTTATTGCGCTCCAAACTGAAAAAGGTAAACGCTTTTGGCGTTTTGCTTTAGACGCGCGAAATGAATTAAGAAAAGTTGTTTGGCCAAGTCGCCAAGAAACCGTACAGACAACTGTGATGGTACTTGGTGTTGTGGCAATTATTGGGCTTATTTTGTGGGGAGTCGATATTATCCTTCTCAGAGCAATAGCCTGGCTGACCGGTTACGGAGCGTCTTAATGATGGAAGCCGAACAAAACGTATTGCGCTGGTACGTCGTACAAGCATTAGTAGGTTATGAAAATCAAGTCGTTAAAAATCTAAGAGAAACGATTCGACTGCACAGTCTTGAAAAGAAATTTGGCGAAATTCTTGTACCTACCGAAGAAGTCGTTGAAATCCGCAGTGGTCAAAAGCGTAAAAGCGAACGCAAATTTTTCCCAGGTTATGTTTTAGTTCAAATGGAACTTGATGATGAGACGTGGCATTTAGTGCGACGCACACCTCGAGTTCTTGGTTTCATTGGTGGAACCAGTGACAGACCTGCACCTATTTCTGATAAAGAAGCACAAAAAATTATTGAACGGGTTAAAGAAGGGGCAGAGAAGCCCAAACCCAAGACCTTGTTTGAACCAGGCGAAGTGGTTCGGGTTATCAGTGGTCCATTTGCTGACTTTAACGGTGTCGTAGAAGAAGTCAATTATGAGAAAAGCCGTTTACGTGTAGCGGTTTTAATTTTCGGTCGCTCAACACCGGTTGAATTAGAATTCGGCCAAGTTGAGAAAACCTAATTACGCTTAGCGTAATTAAGCTACGCCGAAGCATTTATGCGTAGGCGGGCAGTCTAAAGTAACTAAACGACTTAATCACGTCATAGCGTGATTTGTGTAAACAATCGGGGAGCTAATAGCTCGAAAGAGTAAAAAGGCGCTAAAACCCACAACGAGGTATAAAATGGCTAAGAAAATTACAGCTTATATTAAGCTGCAAGTAAAAGCCGGGGAAGCAAATCCAAGCCCCCCAGTTGGTCCTGCATTAGGTCAACACGGCGTAAACATCATGGAATTTTGTAAAGCATTCAATGCACAAACTTCCACAACATACGAAAAAGGCTTACCTTTACCGGTTATTATCACCGTATACAGTGATAGAAGCTTTACCTTTATTATCAAAACCCCACCAGCGTCCTATTTGGTATTAAAAGCAGCTGGCGTGAAAAGTGGTAGCGGCAAACCCAATACTGAAAAAGTGGGCAAAGTAAAACGTGCTCAGTTAATGGAAATTGCCACCACCAAGATGCCTGATTTGACAGCAGCAGATATGGAAGCAGCGATTCGCACGATTGCAGGTACTGCACGTAGCATGGGCATTGAGGTAGAGGGTTAATCGTCATGGCAAAACTATCAAAAAGAATGTCAGCGATTGCTGAAAAAGTAACAGCGAATAAAGTCTATGCATTAGACGATGCCTTAACCATTTTGAAGCAACTTTCAAGCGTTAAGTTCGTTGAAAGTATGGACGTTGCCGTTATGCTTGGTATTGACCCTAAGAAGTCTGATCAAGTTGTGCGCGGCGCAACCTTGTTACCAAATGGTACAGGTCGTGATATGCGTGTTGCAGTATTTGCACAAGGTGCAAATGCGCAAGCTGCTAAAGATGCGGGCGCAGAATTTGTTGGCTTTGAAGATCTTGCTGATCAAATCAAACAAATGGCTGATACCGGTAAATGGGAATTCGATGTTCTGATTGCAACCCCTGATGCAATGCGTCTTGTTGGTCAATTAGGCCGAGTATTGGGTCCTCGTGGTTTAATGCCAAATCCTAAAGTTGGTACCGTAACAACCGACGTTGCTAAAGCAGTTAAAAATGCGAAAGCAGGCCAGGTTTCTTTCCGTAGTGATAAAGGCGGCATCGTTCATTGCACTATCGGTAAAGTCAATTTTGAAGTAAAAGCACTTCGCGAAAACCTAGAGAAATTAGTGATGGATTTGCGCAGAGCAAAACCCAGCACCTCAAAAGGCGTTTATATGCGAAGAATTACCTTGACCACAACGATGGGGCCAGGCCTTATCATTGACCAAGGTTCGTTAAGTATCTAAAGAAATAATGGGCAGGTTAAAACCTGCCTAAATCCCTCAAGCCAGTTTGGTATTAGGGGTGTGTTAAGTCACGAGAGTGAACCGAGACAACATCAATAAAACTAAATCGGGATGAGGGGCTGTAGCAGTTTCTCCGCTCTCCTTTAGGGCGAGTGCAGTTACAGTGAACGTCAAAGACCGCAGATGCCAAAAGCTTAATGATGCTCTGTAAAGAGTAAATCTGCGTAGGCGGGAGCAGTAATGTAACCGCAGTTAATAACCTTAGAAGGAGAGACAAAGTGGCGCTCAATCTTGAAGATAAAAAAGCGATTGTCGCCGAAGTCTCGAACGTAGCTAACGAAGCGATCTCACTTGTTGTGGCGGAATATCGTGGCTTAAGCGTGCCAGCGATGACCTCACTACGAAAGCAGGCGCGTGATAATGGCATTTACTTGCGGGTGATTCGTAACACCTTAGCGCGTAAAGCATTAACAGGCACTAATTTCGAATGCATGAGTGACGCTTTGGTAGGTCCGCTTGTATTTGGATTTGCTAAGAACGAACCAGGTGCAGCAGCGAAATTGTTTAAAGAGTTTGCAAAGACCAATGATTTGTTCCAAGTAAAAGCTTTATCCGTTGCTGGACAATATTACGATGCAAGCAAGTTAGATGCTGTTGCTTCATTGCCAACACGTCTAGAAGCGTTGAGCCAATTGGCTGCAACGTTACTTGCGCCTGCAACCAAGCTGGTACGTACAATTGCAGAGCCACACAGTGGTTTAGTCCGAGCTTTGGATGATTATCGACGCAAAAAAGAAGGCGAGTAACGAATCTGTTACGAACGCTTGATTGAATTATAGATACCCGGAGAAATACTATGTCAGACAAAATTCAAAAGATTTTCGATTCCATCGTTGAACTTTCCATTATGGAAGTTGTTGATCTTGTTAAAAAGATGGAAGACGAATTAGGCGTTTCAGCACAAGCTGCTGTCGCTGTTGCTGCACCTGTTGCTGGTGGCGCTGCTGCTGCTGCTGAAGAAAAGACTGAATTTGATGTTATCTTGAAAGCATTTGGTGACAAGAAAGTAGACGTTATTAAAGCGGTTCGTGCTATCACCAACTTAGGCTTGAAAGAAGCAAAAGCTTTGGTTGAAAGCGCTCCTGCACCTGTTAAAGAAGCTGTTTCAAAAGCTGATGCAGATAAGTTCAAGAAAGAACTTGAAGAATCTGGCGCAACGGTTGAAATTAAATAAGACTTTTGCTCTTGATTATTTGTTTAGGCTGAAGAGGAACTTCGTTCCTCTTCAGTTTTCGTCGTTTTTAGGTGATTATTAGCTGAGGACTCCCAATGGCATTATCCTATACCGAGAAAAAGCGACCCCGTGCTGATTTTGGCAAACGCCTGAATACTTTGGAGATCCCGCCACTTCTTGATATACAGCTTACTTCGTATAAGCAAAACTTTTTGCAAGAAGATGTTCCGGTTGAACAACGCAAAGATATCGGCTTGCAGGCAGCGTTTAATTCTGTTTTTCCGATTACCAGTTTTTCTGGAAATGCACAGCTGGAGTTTGTTTGCTATCGCTTGGGAACCCCCACATTTGACGTGAAAGAATGCCAACAACGTGGCTTAACCTACGCTACGCCATTGCGGGTATTGGTTCGATTAGTATTATTTGATAAAGAAGCTTCTGGCGATACCAAAAAAGTAAAAGATATTAGAGAACAAGAAGTTTACATGGGCGAAATCCCGCTCATGACTCCTAACGGTACTTTTGTGATCAATGGCACTGAACGTGTTATCGTTTCTCAGTTACATCGATCCCCTGGTGTGTTTTTTGATCATGATAAAGGAAAAACCCACTCATCCGGCAAATTGCTGTATTCAGCGCGTATTATTCCTTATCGTGGTTCATGGTTAGATATCGAATTCGATCCTAAAGATTGCATTTTTGTACGAATCGATCGTCGTCGCAAAATTCCTGCCACCATCTTGTTGCGTGGTTTAGGTTACAGTGCGCAAGAAATTTTAGAAATATTCTTTGAAACGAATGAATATCAAATTGAAAAAGGTGATTTCATTCTGAATTTAGTCCCTGCACGTTTACGTGGCGAAACCGCTATGTTTGATATACGTGACAAAAAGGGCAATGTGATTGTCGAAGAAGGCCGCCGTATTACCGCGCGTCATATCCGACAAATGGAAGAAGGTGACGTCAAACAATTACGTACACCTCGTGAATATCTTTATGGCAAAGCACTTGCTAAAGATATTATCGATACAGAAACAGGTGAGATTATTGCTGCAGCAAATGCTGAAATCACACCTGAATTGTTAGAAGCTTTTATTAAAGCAAGCATCTCTTCATTCTCAATACTTTACACGAATGATTTGGATCATGGTCCGTACATTTCTGATACATTGCGTATCGACCCAACGAAATCTCAATTAGAAGCTTTAGTTGAAATTTATCGTATGATGCGCCCAGGCGAACCTCCTACCAAAGAAGCGGCGGAAACCTTATTCGAAAATCTATTCTTTGCAGCTGATCGCTACGATCTTTCTGCGGTTGGTCGAATGAAATTTAACCGACGTGTTGGCCGTAAAGAGATCATTGGTGAAGGCGTTTTATCCAAAGACGATATTATTGCTGTTATCCGAACACTCATTGATATCCGTGATGGACGAGGCGAAGTGGATGATATCGATCATCTTGGTAATCGTCGTGTTCGTAGCGTCGGTGAAATGGCAGAAAATCAATTCCGCGTTGGTCTTGTGCGAGTTGAGCGCGCAGTTAAAGAGCGTTTAAGCGTCGCTGAATCAGATGGTTTAATGCCCCAAGATTTAATTAATGCAAAACCTGTTTCTGCCGCAATTAAAGAATTTTTTGGTTCATCGCAATTGTCGCAATTTATGGATCAAAATAACCCACTATCAGAAGTGACGCACAAACGTCGGGTATCTGCATTAGGACCGGGTGGTTTGACTCGTGAACGAGCGGGCTTTGAAGTTCGTGACGTTCACCCAACACATTATGGTCGTGTATGCCCAATTGAAACGCCTGAAGGTCCAAACATTGGTTTGATCAACTCTTTGGCGGTATATGCTCGAACCAACGAATATGGTTTCTTAGAAAGCCCATATCGTAAAGTCGTTGATGGCAGAGTAACGGATGAAGTTGAATTCTTGTCAGCAATTGAAGAAGGCGATTACGTCATTGCGCAGGCAAATGCGACAACGAACGAAAAGCGTGAATTGCTTGATGATTTAGTACCTTGCCGTCATAAAAACGAATTCACTTTCACAACAAAAGAACGCGTACAGTTTATGGACGTTTCGCCTAAACAAATCGTGTCAGTAGCGGCTTCCTTAATTCCGTTCCTTGAACATGACGATGCGAACCGCGCCTTGATGGGCTCGAACATGCAACGTCAAGCAGTACCTACCCTAAAAGCTGAAAAGCCTTTAGTGGGTACAGGGATGGAACGTACCGTTGCAACCGATTCTGGAGTTACCGTTGTTGCTAAACGTGGCGGGATTGTGGATTCTGTTGATGCAGGCCGTGTGGTTATTCGTGTAAACGATGACGAAACACTGGAAGATGAAGCGGGCGTTGATATCTACAATTTAACGAAATATACCCGTTCAAACCAAAATACCTGTATTAATCAAGAGCCTTTGATTAACCAAGGTGACAGAGTCTCTGCTGGTGACGTATTGGCAGATGGTCCTTCTACTGATATGGGTGAATTAGCACTGGGGCAAAACTTGCTCGTGGCATTCATGCCATGGAATGGTTACAACTTTGAGGATTCCATTCTCATCAGTGAACGTGTTGTGCAAGAAGATAGATTCACAACCATTCATATCGAAGAATTAACTTGTGTAGCTCGCGATACCAAATTAGGACCAGAAGAAATCACTTCCGATATTCCGAATGTGGGCGAAAGCGCACTTTCTAAACTGGATGAGTCCGGTATTGTTTACATCGGTGCAGAAGTAGAAGCGGGTGATATTCTGGTAGGTAAAGTGACACCTAAAGGTGAAACACAGCTTACCCCTGAAGAAAAACTCTTAAGAGCTATCTTCGGTGAAAAAGCTTCTGACGTAAAAGATACTTCTTTGCGTGTTCCTACCGGTATGAACGGTACGGTTATTGATGTTCAAGTCTTTACACGTGATGGCGTCGAAAAAGATGCGCGTGCGTTACAAATTGAAAAAACAGAATTTGAGCGCATCAAGAAAGACTTGGAAGATGAATTCCGTATTCGTGAAGGTGATATTTATCAACGCGTTGAAAAAATGTTGATTGGTAAAGTTGCCGAAGGTGGTCCTGCAGGCTTAAAAGCGGGTGACAGCATCACACAAGAGTACCTTGCAAAATTAGCGCATGAAAAATGGTTTGAAATTCGCTTAAAAGACGATAAAGCAAACCAAAAGTTGGAAGCGGCTAATGAGCGTATTAAAGCTTTACGTGAAGATTATGAACAACGTCGCGATGAAAAACGCACGAAGTTACAACAAGGTGATGATTTAGCACCTGGTGTGTTAAAAATTGCCAAAGTGTACTTGGCGGTTAAACGTCGCATTCAGCCTGGCGATAAAATGGCGGGTCGACATGGTAACAAAGGTGTGATTTCAACCATTGTTCCTGTTGAAGATATGCCTTATCTAGAAGATGGTACGCCAGTTGATATCGTATTGAATCCATTAGGTGTTCCTTCTCGTATGAACGTCGGTCAGGTCCTAGAAACCCACTTAGGTTGGGCAGCCAAAGGCCTTGGGCTCAAGATCGGTAAGATGTTAGATGAAAAACGCGCATTAAATGATGTTAGAACTTTCTTGCAGTCAGTTTATAGCATGGGTGGTCAAAAAATTGATTTCCAACAATTTACTGATGAAGAACTAACAGAAATGAGCGGGAATCTGCGTCATGGTATTCCGATGGCGACACCCGTATTTGATGGTGCGAGTGAAGGTGAAATTAAGTCATTGTTGAAGATGGCGGATTTACCAGAAAGTGGCCAAACAACGTTATACGATGGCCGTACCGGTGAAGCCTTTGATCGTCCTGTGACGGTTGGTTACATGTACATGCTCAAGTTAAACCATTTGGTTGATGACAAGATGCATGCTCGTTCAACCGGTTCTTACAGCTTAGTAACCCAACAGCCACTAGGTGGTAAAGCACAATTTGGTGGTCAGCGTTTCGGTGAGATGGAAGTGTGGGCCTTAGAAGCATATGGCGCAGCTTACACCTTGCAAGAAATGTTAACGGTTAAATCCGATGACGTGGCAGGTCGTACCAAGATGTATAAAAACATTGTTGATGGCGATCATCGTATGGAACCTGGTATGCCGGAATCTTTCAACGTATTGGTGAAAGAAATCCGTTCCTTGGGTATCAATATGGAACTCGAACACGAAAATTGATTCTGTATCCGTAATACCTAAGCTTTCTCGAATCCGCTCTATGCGGGTTCGAGAAAACGAATAGCGTTAAAGAATTTGCATCCATTGATATGGAGAGAGAACCTTGAGAGATTTACTTTCTATCATACGCCAACAAACGAAAGGTCACGATTTTGATAGGGTCGCGGTTGGCCTTGCTCCACCGGAATTGATCCTCTCTTGGTCTTATGGTGAGGTGAAAAAGCCTGAAACCATTAACTACCGTACCTTCAAACCAGAAAGAGATGGTTTGTTTTGTGCCAAAATATTTGGTCCCGTTAAAGACTATGAATGCTTATGTGGCAAATATAAGCGCCTCAAGCATCGTGGTGTTATTTGTGAAAAATGCGGTGTGGAAGTCACCTTGGCAAAAGTACGTCGTGAACGTATGGGCCACGTTGAACTTGCAAGCCCTGTCGCGCATATCTGGTTTTTAAAATCTTTGCCATCTCGTATTGGCTTGCTGCTGGATATGACACTGCGTGATATTGAACGCATTCTCTATTTTGAAGCGTATGTCGTCATTGATCCAGGCATGACCCCTCTAGAAAAAGGTCAATTGCTCTCTGAAGAAGCCTATCTGGATTCTATTGAACAATATGGTGATGAGTTTGATGCGCGCATGGGTGCAGAAGCAGTAAAAGAACTGCTAAAGCGCATTGATTTGAAAACCGAAGCTGAAACCATTCGTGAAGAAATTCCAACCACCAATTCCGAAACGAAATCCAAGAAATTGGCTAAACGTCTTAAATTGGTTGAAGCGTTCTTGGATTCCGGCAATAAGCCTGAATGGATGATTATGACGGTATTACCCGTCTTGCCACCCGATTTGCGGCCTTTAGTACCGTTAGATGGTGGACGTTTTGCAACATCTGATTTGAACGATCTCTATCGTCGAGTCATTAACCGTAATAATCGCTTGAAACGTCTGTTAGATCTCAATGCTCCCGATATTATTGTGCGCAACGAGAAGCGTATGCTCCAAGAAGCGGTTGATGCGTTATTGGATAACGGTCGTCGTGGTCGAGCCATTACTGGTTCTAATAAACGTCCTTTAAAATCCTTAGCGGATATGATTAAAGGTAAACAAGGTCGATTCCGTCAAAACCTTTTAGGTAAACGTGTTGACTACTCAGGCCGTTCGGTAATCGTTGTGGGTCCTACCTTACGATTACATCAATGCGGCTTGCCGAAAAAAATGGCTTTAGAATTATTTAAACCATTTATTTTTAGCAAACTTGAATTAAGAGGCTTGGCAACAACCATTAAAGCTGCCAAGAAAATGGTAGAACGAGAAGGTCCAGAAGTTTGGGATATCTTAGAAGAAGTGATTCGAGAGCATCCTGTTCTGTTAAACCGCGCACCTACCTTGCACCGTTTGGGTATTCAAGCATTTGAACCCGTGTTAATTGAAGGTAAAGCAATTCAATTACACCCGTTAGTGTGTGCTGCATATAACGCGGACTTTGACGGTGACCAAATGGCCGTGCACGTGCCATTAACCATTGAAGCACAATTAGAAGCACGTGCTTTAATGATGTCGACGAATAACGTACTGTCACCTGCGAATGGTGAGCCTATCATTGTTCCTTCTCAGGACGTGGTATTA
Organism: Candidatus Berkiella aquae; assembly: GCF_001431295.2. Classification (NCBI taxonomy): domain Bacteria; kingdom Pseudomonadati; phylum Pseudomonadota; class Gammaproteobacteria; order Candidatus Berkiellales; family Candidatus Berkiellaceae; genus Candidatus Berkiella; species Candidatus Berkiella aquae. The sequence continues at coordinate 501,859 of NZ_LKAJ02000001.1, forward strand.
GGGCTTTACTATGTGACCCGCGAAAAAGTGAATGCCAAAGGCGAAGGAATGGTCTTTAGTGACGTTGCTGAAGTTCATCGCGCTTATTCTGCTAAAGCCGTTGATTTGCATGCAAAAATTCGTGTTCGTGTGGATGTTGAGAACACTGGCGAAAGTGCAAACAATAAGAAGCTTGTTGAATCCACCGTCGGGCGTGCATTGCTATCGGAACTATTACCTATTGGAATGCCATTTGCATTAGTGAATCAAACCCTAACGAAGAAAGCCATTTCTCGTTTAGTTAACCAGTGCTACCGTCAAGTTGGCTTAAAAGACACGGTTATTTTTGCCGATCAGCTTATGTATTTTGGTTTCCGTTATGCCACGATTTCAGGCTGTTCTATCGGTATTAACGATTTAGTGATTCCAAAAGCGAAAAGCGGCATCGTTGATCGCGCTGAAGAAGAAGTAAAAGAAATTGAGTCACAATATAGCTCCGGCTTAGTGACCCATGGTGAGCGTTACAATAAAGTTATCGATATTTGGTCACGCGCTAACGATCAAGTTGCGAAAGCGATGATGGACGAAATCTCTACTGAGAACGTTGAAGACGCAAAAGGTGTTGAAGTTGCGCAAGAATCATTCAACTCTGTCTACATGATGGCTGATTCAGGCGCTCGTGGTAGCCCTGCTCAGATCCGTCAGTTGGCTGGTATGCGTGGTTTGATGGCAAAACCAGACGGCTCGATCATTGAGACCCCAATTACGGCGAATTTCCGTGAAGGGTTGAACGTATTGCAGTACTTTATTTCGACCCACGGTGCTCGTAAAGGTTTGGCCGATACGGCGCTTAAAACCGCTAACTCTGGTTACTTAACCCGACGTTTAGTTGACGTCGCACAAGATGTGGTGATCACCGAGCATGATTGTGGTGCTACTGATGGTCTGGTGATGATGCCACACATTGAGGGTGGTGACGTGGTTGAGCCATTACGCGAACGTGTATTGGGTCGTACCGTTATCTCTCCTGTACTCAAGCCAGGTACCAATGACATTCTGGTTCCATCAGGCACGGTATTAGATGAAAAATGGGTTGAAACACTTGAGCAAAATACCGTTGATAAGGTACTCGTTCGTTCGCCTATTACCTGTGAATCTCGTCATGGTGTTTGCGCAATGTGCTATGGCCGTGACTTAGCTCGAGGCCATTTAGTCAATAGCGGTGAAGCTGTTGGGGTTATCGCAGCGCAGTCAATTGGTGAGCCGGGTACACAGTTAACCATGCGTACCTTCCACATCGGGGGTGCAGCGTCCAGAGCCACCGCTGAAAATAGCGTGTTAGTGAAATCGAATGGTACAGTCAAGTTACATAACTTGAAGATTATTAAAAATGATAGTGGTAACTATGTGACGGTTTCTCGTTCTGGTGAACTGTCTGTCATGGACGAACACGGTCGTGATCGTGAACGTTATAAATTGCCTTATGGTGCGGTATTAACCATTGCCGATGGTGATAAAGTACAAAGTGGTCAAACCGTTGCTAACTGGGACCCGCATACCCATCCGATCATTACTGAAGTTGCCGGTTTCATTAACTTTGTCGACATGGTTGATGGCGTAACAATGCATCGTCAAACCGATGAATTGACTGGTCTATCTAGCATTGTGATTTCTGACGCAAAACAATACCGTTCGAGCTCGGGTAAAGAATTGCGTCCGATGTTGAAATTAGTGGATGAAAATGGAGAAGATCTTTGCTTGGCAGGAACCAGTTTGCCAGCACATTACTTCTTGTCTGCTAACGCAATTGCCAATGTTGAAGACGGACAACAAATTAAAGTGGGTGACGTTTTAGCGAGAATTCCACAAGAAACCTCTAAAACCCGCGACATTACCGGTGGTTTGCCCCGAGTGGCCGACCTCTTTGAAGCACGTAAACCTAAAGAGCCTGCTATCTTGGCAGAGATCTCAGGTATTGTGAGCTTTGGTAAAGAAACAAAAGGTAAACGAAGACTGGTCATTACCTCACAAGAAGGTGGTGAATCACACGAAGAACTTATTCCTAAATGGCGTCATGTTGGCGTGTTTGAAGGGGAATACGTTGAGCGTGGGGAAGTCATCGCAGATGGCCCTAATAACCCGCATGATATCCTGCGCTTATTAGGCGTGGGGGCGCTTGCGAACTACATCGTTAATGAAGTGCAAGATGTTTATCGCTTACAAGGTGTAAATATTAACGATAAGCACATCGAAACGATTGTTCGTCAAATGCTGCGCAAAGTGGTGATTAGCGATCCAGGCGATACACGCTTCTTAAAAGGTGAGCAAGCTGAGGTTTACCGTGTTAACGATGTAAACAAAGAGATGATTGCCAAGGGCAAGATGGTTGCTCGTATAGAGCCCATGTTGTTAGGTATCACCAAAGCGTCGTTAGCAACAGAATCGTTCATTTCTGCGGCATCTTTCCAAGAAACGACCCGCGTTTTAACAGAGGCTGCGGTCAGTGGTAAAAAAGATGAGTTGCGCGGACTGAAAGAAAACGTTATTGTTGGCCGACTAATTCCCGCAGGTACTGGGTTAGCTAGCCACCTGCAGCGTCGTAAAGAGCAACAAGCACTTGCTCGTGGTGCACTGGGGCAAAAGAGCACAGTGACAGCAAGTGATGTAGAACACGCACTAAGTGAGATGCTAAATTCATCTACATCTTAGTCGAATGACTAAAGGGCTGATTAAGTATCAGCCCTCATAAAAAAATGGGCCCCATACAATTTAAGGGGTGGCCCTAAAGGATAAAGGACATCGCTCTACAAGGGGCTTGCCCGGCATAGCTTACAAAGTAAGCGAAGACGGGTTGACAGAATGTCTTAATGCATTTAGCATCACGCTTCTCAAATGGGCAAGCGGGATGCTTTTTGCCCTTTTTGTTTGAGTAAAAATTGCAATTTTTATTGAGGAGTGTCACGCGCGTTATGGCAACCGTGAATCAGCTGGTCCGTAAAGGACGTCGCTCAGTCAAAAGAAAATCAAAAAGCCCGGCGTTAATGTCATGCCCACTTCGTCGTGGCGTATGCACAAGGGTTTACACTGTAACCCCTAAAAAGCCTAACTCGGCATTACGTAAAGTATGTCGTGTTAAGTTAACAAACGGCTACGAAGTTACTGTCTATATCGGTGGTGAAGGACATAACTTACAAGAGCACTCAGTCGTATTAATCCGCGGTGGTCGTGTAAAAGACTTACCAGGTGTGAGATATCACGTCGTGCGCGGTAGTTTGGATACTGCAGGTGTGAATAATCGTAAGCAAGGTCGCTCGAAGTACGGTACAAAGCGTCCTAAACAAGCTGCATAGTTCATAACTTGGTTGTAGGAAAATTAGATCATGCCAAGAAGAAGAGTCGTTACCAAACGTAAAACGCTACCGGATCCAGTTTATGGAAGCGAGTTAGCTGCTAAATTTATTAACCATCTTATGCAAGATGGTAAAAAATCAATCGCAGAAAAAAGCTTATATGGTGCTTTAGAAATTATCCGTGACCGCGGTAATAAAGATCCTATCGAGCTATTCAAACGCGCTGTTGAGAACGTACGCCCAACGGTTGAAGTTAAATCTCGCCGTGTTGGTGGTGCGACTTACCAGATTCCTGTTGAAGTCAGACCATCCCGTAGTACGGCATTAGCAATGCGTTGGATTGTTGATTATTCCCGTAAACGCGGTGAAAAAGGAATGACAGCACGTTTAGCAGCTGAAATTTTGGATGCTGCTGATGAAGAAGGCGGTAGTCGAGGTAAAGGCGGCGCGGTGAAGAAGCGAGAAGATACTCACCGTATGGCTGAAGCGAACAAAGCATTTTCACATTTCCGTTGGTAAAAAAGCCCTAGGAGCAAAAACGTGGCGCGTAAGACACCTTTACAACACGTTCGAAATATCGGGATTATGGCACATATTGATGCCGGTAAAACCACGACAACTGAACGAGTCCTGTTCTATACGGGCGTTTCACATAAGATTGGTGAAGTTCATGATGGCGCAGCTGTTATGGATTACATGGAACAAGAACAAGAACGTGGTATTACCATCACATCAGCAGCAACAACCTGCTTCTGGAGAGGGATGGCACAGAACTTCCCTGAACATCGTATCAACATTATTGATACCCCAGGACACGTTGATTTTACTATCGAAGTAGAGCGTTCATTGCGCGTACTTGATGGTGCTTGTGGTGTATTTTGTGCAGTTGGTGGTGTAGAACCCCAATCTGAAACCGTATGGCGTCAAGCAAATAAATACAAAGTACCTCGCATTGCGTTTGTTAATAAAATGGATCGTGCTGGTGCAGATTTCTTACGTGTCGTGAAACAGATGCGTGAACGTTTAGGTGCCAACGCAGTTCCTATCCAGTTAAACATTGGCGCAGAAGAAAATTTCGAAGGCGTTGTCGATCTTGTCAAAATGAAAGCAATCATTTGGGATGACAAAACTGAAGGTACACGCTTTGAAGAGCATGATATTCCTGAGAATATCAAAGATAAATGCCAAGAAATGCGCGAAAACATGGTTGAAGCTGCTGCAGAAGCCAGTGAAGAATTGATGGAAAAATACCTAAGCGAAGGTGATTTATCCAGCGAAGATATCTATTTCGGCTTGCGTACACGTACGATTGCAAATGAAATCGTGCCCGTTCTTTGTGGTTCAGCGTTTAAGAACAAAGGCGTGCAAGCGATGCTTGATGCGGTTGTTCAATTTTTGCCTTCACCAGCAGACATTCCTGATGTTGTTGGTACAGAAGATGAATCATCTGAAAAGCACATTACGCGTGCTGCTTCTGATGATGCCCCATTCTCTGCTTATGCATTTAAAATTATCAACGATCCATTTGTTGGTACTTTAACCTTCTTCCGTGTTTATTCCGGAACGTTAGAAGCAGGTACGACCATTTTAAATTCGTTGAAAGACAAAAAAGAACGATTTGGTCGAATTCTGCAAATGCATGCTAACTCACGCGAAGAAATTAAAGAGGTTCGCGCAGGTGATATTGCTGCCGTTGTGGGTCTAAAACATACCACCACAGGTGATACTCTCACCGATCCTGAGAATGTGATTGTTTTAGAAAAAATGATATTCCCAGAACCCGTTATTAACGTTGCGATTGAACCTAAAACCAAAGCCGATCAAGAAAAAATGGGTATCGCATTGGGTCGCTTGGCAAAAGAAGATCCTTCAATGCGTGTATTTACGGATGAAGAGTCCGGTCAAACCATCTTGGCAGGTCAAGGTGAATTGCATTTAGAAATTTTGGTTGATCGTCTAAAGCGGGAATTTTCAGTAGAAGCCAACGTGGGTAACCCACAAGTAGCTTACCGTGAAAGCATCACCGCTAGTGTGGAACAAGAAGGTAAATTCATTCGTCAGTCAGGTGGTCGTGGTCAATACGGTCATGTTTGGATCCGTTTGGCACCTAACGAACCTGGTAAAGGTTTTGAGTTTGTTGATGAAATCAAAGGTGGTGCGATTCCTAAAGAATACATCCCTGCAGTTAGCAAAGGTATTGCTGAACAAATGCAGAATGGTGTGTTGGCTGGGTATCCTGTCGTTGACGTAAAGGCGACATTATTTGATGGTTCTTACCATGACGTCGACTCCAGTGAAATGGCGTTCAAGATTGCAGGTTCTATGGCCTTCAAAGAAGGTGCATTAAAAGCTAAGCCTAAATTGCTTGAACCTATCATGAAAGTAGAAGTGGTAACTCCTGAAGAGTATATGGGCGATGTGATGGGTGACCTTAACCGTCGTCGTGGTGTACTACAAGGGATGGATGATACGCCATCAGGTAAAACAGTTTCTGCAATGGTTCCTTTGTCTGAAATGTTTGGCTATGCAACTGCTTTGCGCTCAATGTCGCAAGGTCGTGCTACTTACTCCATGGAATTTGAAAAATACATGGAAGCACCAGCAAACGTTACAGAACAAGTAATTAGTAAGCAACGCGGTTAATAAATCGCAGTTGCCCAGGAGAGAGATGATGAAAGGCCAAATCATAAGAATTCGTTTAAAAGCCTTCGATCATAAATTGATCGATAAATCGGCTAAAGAAATTGTGGAAACCGCAAAACGTACTGGTGCGCAAGTAAGAGGTCCAGTTCCAATGCCAACCCACATTGAAAAATACACCATTTTGATCTCGCCACACATTGATAGTAATGCGCGCGATCAATATGAGATCCGTACACATAATCGCCTTGTTATCATTGCTGAACCAACTGATAAAACAGTTGATGCATTGATGAAACTCGACTTAGCAGCAGGCGTTGATGTACAGATCGCTGTTAGTTAAGTTTTATTGAATTAAAGAGCAGTTTTTACAAAATTAAATCCGGTACAACATTGCTTGTACGGCGGAGGGAAAAATGGCAATAGGTTTGGTTGGTAGAAAAGTAGGGATGACTCGGGTATTTACCGAGACAGGGAGTTCAATCCCTGTAACGGTAGTTGAAGTGTTACCCAATCTCATTACGCAGTTAAAATCGCAAGATAACGAAGGCTTTCGTGCAGTTCAGGTAACAACCGGTTCACGTAAAGCACAACGCGTCAATAAGCCTGAAGCAGGCCACTTTGCAAAAGCAGGCGTGGAAGCAGGTAGAGGTTTATGGGAATTTCCTTTAAACGCGAATGAAGGTGTTGAATTTAAAGTTGGCCAAGCGTTAACGGTTGATATGTTCCAAACGGGGCAACGCGTTGATGTGGTTGGTACAACCAAAGGTAAAGGTTTTGCTGGTACCGTTAAGCGCCATCATTTCCGTACTCAAGATGCAACACATGGTAACTCCCGTTCGCATCGTGTACCAGGCTCTATTGGTCAAAACCAAACGCCAGGTCGTGTATTCAAGGGTAAAAAGATGTGTGGCCATATGGGTGATGTTCGTCGTACTGCACAATATTTAGAAGTTGTACGAGTAGACGCTGAACGTAATTTGCTATTGATTCGTGGTGCCGTGCCAGGTAGCACAGGTGGTGATCTCATCATCAAACCAACGGCAAAAGTCCAAATCAATAATGCAGAAACAGCGTAAGGAGGGTGCGATGAAACTTGCTTTAGCTAAAGCCGCAGGCGGCACAAATAGTATCGACGTTTCTGAAGTAACCTTTGGACGCGAGTTTAATGAACCTCTTGTGCACCAAGTGGTAGTTGCTTTAATGGCTGGCGCTCGCGCTGGTACCAAAAAGCAAAAAACCCGTGCAGAAGTGAGAGGCGGTGGCGCTAAACCATGGCGTCAAAAAGGAACCGGCCGTGCTCGTGCAGGTACCATTCGAAGCCCGTTATGGCGCAAAGGTGGCGTGATTTTCGCTGCGACTCCTCGTGATCATAGCCAAAAAGTAAATAAGAAAATGTATCGTGGTGCGATGAGCTCCATTCTTTCTGAATTAGTGCGTCAAGAAAGATTACATGCAGTAAACGAATTCAGCGTTGATCAACCAAAAACAAAAGTTTTATTAGACAAGCTGAAAGAGTTCAAATTAGATCGTGTGCTGATTGTTGTTGATAAATTAGATGAAAATCTTTACTTATCATCACGTAATGTCCCCACGATTGCTGTAAAAGAAGCAAGCGGCGTAAACCCAGTTCAGCTCTTGAAATACGATCATGTGCTGATCACAGTCGATGCAATTAGAAAACTAGAAGAGGTGCTAGGATGAGTGGAAAACAACCAATCGATGCCTTATCAAAGGTATTAATAGCACCGTTAGTTTCTGAAAAAGCGAGCCGAACCGGTGAGCGTGAGAACTCTGTTTCATTTTGGGTCAATCCAAAAGCAAGTAAACATGAGATCAAACAAGCTGTTGAGCAGTTTTTTCCGGATGTAAAAGTAGAGTCGGTTCGAACACTTGTGAAAGGGCGAGCATTTGTTCGCTTTGGCCAAGTTGAAGGTCGCACAAAAAAAATGAAGAAAGCCTACGTCAAATTAGCGCAAGGCACACAGATCAATTTTGCAGAGCTTGAGTAATAAGGTGTTATATGGCCATTATTGAGTTAAAGCCAACTTCACCAGGTCAACGTTTTAAAATTAAAATTAAAACGGAAGGCTTGCACAAAGGGCGCCCAGTCAAAGCATTAACGAAGAAAAAGAATCGTACCAATGGTCGAAATGACATTGGTCGAGTCACTGTTGATCATCGTGGTGGTGGTCATCGTCGTCGCTTACGGGTTATCGATTTCAAACGTAATAAAGATGGTATTCCAGCACGTGTAGAACGTATTGAATACGATCCTAATCGTAGCGCGAACATCGCATTATTAATTTATGCCGATGGTGAGCGTCGCTATATTATTGCGCCAAAAGGCTTAGAAGTAGGAACCAAAGTTGAATCTGGTCCAGATGTGCCAATTCTGGTAGCAAACTGCTTACCTATTACCAACATTCCAGTGGGTGCAACCATTCACTGTGTTGAATTAAAGCCAGGTAAAGGGGCGCAAATGGCACGTAGTGCTGGTGCGTATGTTCAATTACTTGCTCGTGAAGGCTCTTACGCAACCATTCGTTTGCGTAGTGGTGAAATGCGTAAAGTATTAGCAGAGTGCCGTGCGGTCATTGGTGAAGTAGGTAATGGCGAGCACAATCTGCGAGTCATTGGTAAAGCGGGTGCGCAGCGTTGGCGCGGTATTCGTCCTACAGTTCGTGGTGTTGCGAAGAACCCAGTTGACCATCCGTTGGGTGGTGGTGAAGGCCGTACCTCAGGTGGTCGTCCGCCATGTAATAAAAACGGTAAGCCAGAAGGTAAGAAGACCAGAAATCGTAGAAAAGTTTCTAGTCGGTTTATTGTACGCCGCCGTGGTCAGAAGAAGGGTGAAAGGGGTTAATAAATGGCACGTTCATTGAAAAAAGGGCCATATTGCAGCCCAAAATTATTAAAGAAAGTTGAGAAAACCCGTCAAGATGCGGGTGGTCGCGGACGAGTCGTTGTGCAAACTTGGTCACGTCGTAGCACCATCGTTCCCGAATTTGTCGGGGCTACGATGATGGTACATAATGGCAAAATTTTTGTACCTGTCCTGGTGAATGAAAATATGGTCGGCCATAAGCTAGGTGAATTCGCTGCTACGAGAACATTTCGTGGGCATTCAGGCGATAAGAAAACCTCAGGCAAAGACAAAAAGTAGGGGGCTAAAAAATGGAAGTATCTGCAGTATTAAAAAATGCTGGCTCATCGCCACAGAAAGCCCGCTTAGTTGCCAATGAAATCCGTGGTCTTGGTGTAGAAAAAGCAGTTGAACTATTAACATTTGCTCGTAAAAAAGCAGCAGTGTTAATTAAAAAATTATTAGAATCTGCAATTGCAAACGCTGAGCACAATCAAGGTGCAGACATCGATGAATTGAAAGTTGCGACTATTACGGTTGACGAAGCAACTTCTTTAAAGCGCTTTAAAGCACGTGCTAAAGGTCGCGGTAATCGTATCGTTAAACGCCGATGCCACATTAAAATTGTGGTATCAGACAATCACAGCAAAGAGAGGGCGTAATGGGACAAAAAGTTCATCCGACAGGTGTGCGCTTAGGCATTATTGAAACCCATCGTTCGATGTGGTACGCCAATAAGAAACACTATCCAGGTTTGTTATTAAGCGATTTACAAACACGTGAGTATCTTCGTGGAAAACTCAAAAATGCGTTTGTTAGCCGTATTCAAATCGAACGACCTGCAAAGAATGCACGTATTACCATCCATACTGCACGTCCGGGTGTTGTGATTGGTAAAAAAGGCGAAGACATCGAACAATTACGTCAAAAAGTATCTACTTTGATGGGCGTTCCTGTACACATTAATATCGAAGAAATTCGCCGTCCTGAATTAGATGCTTATTTGGTTGCTGAAAGTATTGCACAACAATTAGAGCGTCGCGTTATGTTCCGCCGTGCAATGAAAAGAGCGGTAAGCAATGCATTACGCTTTGGTGCCAAAGGCGTTAAAATTTGTGTTGCAGGACGTTTAGGCGGTGCAGAAATTGCTCGTACGGAATGGGTGCGTGAAGGGCGTGTGCCACTTCATACTTTCCGTGCTGATATTGATTATGCAACTGCAATTGCTAAAACAACGTATGGAATTATTGGTGTCAAAGTTTGGATTTTCAAAGGCGAAATCTTTGATAAAGATATCACTGCTGGAAGTAATGCCACCACCACTGTGGAACAGCAATAGAGGGCGACATGCTACAACCTAAACGTACAAAATATAGGAAACAACATAAAGGGCGTAATCGCGGTCTTGCTTTGCGTGGCAATAAAGTAAACTTTGGTGATTTTGGATTGCAAGCCACGGATAGAGGTCGTATTACTGCACGTCAAATTGAAGCGGCTCGAAGAGCAATGAGTCGTTACGTTAAACGTGGTGGTAAGATCTGGATCCGAATTTTCCCAGATAAACCTATTACACAAAAACCATTAGAAGTTCGAATGGGGTCGGGTAAAGGTAACGTAGAGTATTGGGTTGCTTTAATTCAACCAGGTAAAATGCTTTATGAAATCCAAGGTGTTTCACGTGAAGTTGCTGAAGAAGCGTTCAAATTAGCTGCGGCAAAACTTCCCGTTAGAACAGAATTTGTTGAACGGACGGTAATGTAATGAAAGCAAACGAGTTACGACAACAAAATAAATCGACGTTGCAAAATACATTGAAAGAGCTTGTTAAAAGACAATTTCAATTAAAAATGCAGCATGGTAGTGGTCAATTAGCGACTAATCAGCAATTACGACATGTACGTCGTGATATTGCTCGAGTTAAGACCGTTATGACAGAAATTGATATGAAAGGAAGTAAGGATGAGTAACGTCGAGAACGTTGAGAACAAATCCGGTACTCTCATGGGTAAAGTCGTTAGCGACAACCGCCAGCAAACGCTTAAAGTGAAAGTTAGCTGGTCACGTCGTCATGAGCGTTACGGCAAAGTAATCAAAAAAGATACCACCTTTCATGTTCACGATCCTGAAAGTGTAGGTAAAGTTGGTGACTTGGTTGAAATAAAGCAAGTTAGACCAATTTCAAAGACAAAAACTTGGCAATTAGTACAAGTAATAGAAAAAGCAGAGTAAGCTGGTTTCTCTTAGACAGCAGCAATGGTACTATATTCGACCTTTGGCCGGAGAGTGGCTGTTAGCTAAGACTTGAGTGAGCGGAGAGTATCATGATTCAGATGCAAACGGTTCTTGACGTGGCAGATAATAGCGGTGCCCGTCGAGTGATGTGCATCAAGGTCCTCGGGGGATCTAAAAGACGGTATGCAGGTATTGGCGATGTCATTCGCATTACTGTCAAAGAAGCTATTCCTCGCGGCAAAGTTAAAAAAGGCGATGTATTGTTAGCAGTCGTCGTGCGTACACGTAAAGGTGTAAGACGCGATGATGGTTCACTCATCCGTTTTGATGGTAATGCAGCGGTATTATTAAATAGCCAAATGCAACCCATCGGTACCCGTATTTTCGGGCCGGTAACACGTGAGCTACGTAACAATTATATGAAAATTATTTCATTAGCACCCGAAGTGCTGTGAGTTGAGAGAATATTATGCGCAAAATTCGAAAAGGCGATAAAGTTCGGGTGACGTCGGGCAAAGATAAAGGTCGTACAGGAACAGTTTTAAAAGTCCTGACCAAGCCACAGCGTCCAGAGTCTGGGATTTGGGTTGTCGTTGAAGGCATCAACATTAAAAAAGAACATGTGAAGCCTAACCCACAACGTGAACAGCCAGGTGGCATTATTCCTCGGGAAGTTGCGATGCCAGCTTGTAAGGTTGCTTTGTTAGATCCAACGACCAATAAGCCTAGTCGTGTTGGTGTTCGAACATTATCAGATGGTAAAAAAGTTCGATATTTCAAGTCATCGAATGAGGTGGTGGATGTCTAATAAGCGCAAAAGTGCTAAAGCACAAGAAGGTACAGCAAAAGGCCAAAGCCGATTGAAGAAGCACTTCAATGACAAAGTTATTGCTGCGCTGTCAAAGCAATTCAAATACGAAAATGTGATGCAAGTGCCACGTCTGCAAAAAATCACCTTGAATATGGGTGTAGGCGAAGCAGCTGAAGATAAGAAGATTGCTAAAGCAGCACAAGACAACTTAACGCAAATCGCAGGCCAAAAAGCAGTTATTACGCTCAGCCGTAAATCTGTTGCAGGCTTTAAGATTCGTGATGGCTGGCCAATTGGCTGTAAAGTTACCTTACGCGGCGATCGTATGTATGAATTCCTAGATCGTTTATTAAGCGTTGCTTTGCCACGTGTACGTGACTTTCGTGGTTTAAATCCACGTTCATTCGATTCAAGAGGTAACTATAGCTTAGGCCTCAAGGAACAGATTACGTTCCCTGAAATCGATTACAACCAAGTAGATGCTGTTCGTGGACTTGATATCACTATTACAACATCTGCGAAGACGGATGCTGAAGCTTATGCATTGCTGAAAGCATTTAATTTCCCATTTCGCGAAACTAAAACTGCCGAGGTGAAAACCAATGTCTAGTCAGCGCATGATACGACGTGAAAATAAACGAGTTCGTTTGCAAAGACTTTCCGAAAAGCGTTCAGAATTACGCAAGCAATTAAACGATCCCGCTTTAGATATCGAAGAAAAATTCGAAATCATTGCGAAAATTGAAAAGATGCCTCGTGATTCAAGTTACGTGCGTTTATCTCGTCGGTGCCGCGTTACTGGCAGAGGTCGAGGTGTTTATCGTAAATTCGGTTTATGCCGTAATGAACTTCGTCGACGCGCAATGTCAGGGGAAGTTCCTGGATTAGTTAAGTCAAGTTGGTAGCAACGAGGAGAACATCATGAGTATGCAGGATCCCATCGCGGACATGTTAACGCGGATCCGTAACGGACAATCTGCTCAATTAGCAGAAGTCTCGATGCCTTCTTCTAAAGTTAAAGTTGCAATTGCTGGTGTATTAAAAGACGAAGGGTACATCGCTGATTTTGCGCTTGAAGATAACGAAGGCAAGAAGTCTCTTACAATATTTTTAAAATATTTCGATAACAAACCTGTAATCGAAATGATAAAACGAGTTAGTCGTCCAGGCTTGCGTCAATATACATCAGCACGCGAAATGCCAATTGTGATGGATAATTTGGGTATTACCATTGTCTCAACCTCACAAGGGGTCATGACAGGACGTTCAGCAGCAGCAAAAGGCCAGGGCGGTGAAGTTCTGTGCTATGTGGCGTAAGGGGTAGAAAATGTCATCAAGAGTCGGAAGACTGCCGATTGAAGTTCCCAAAGGCATTGAAGTGCGAATTGCTGACAATGTTGTTGTGATCAAAGGGGCAAAAGGCGAGCTGAAACAGCCTTTAAATCAAGCCGTTTCTGTTGTATTTGAAGATCAGCAAATTAAAGTTTCTGCTAATGAATCCTTCGCTAATGCTAATGCGATTGCGGGAACAACACGTGCCATATTACAAAATCATGTTAAAGGTGTTTCTGAAGGTTTCGTAAAGAAATTAACCTTGGTTGGTGTAGGTTATCGTGCTCAATTAGCTAAATCACCAGATGGTCGTCCTATGTTGAATTTGACGCTGGGTCTTTCACATCCCGTCACTTTCACAGCACCTGCAGGAATTAACTTGGCGTCTGCTTCTTTCACTGAAATTGAAGTAAGTGGTTTAGATCGTCAATTAGTGGGCCAAGTCGCAGCGGACATTCGCGGCATCTGTGGTGGATTACGTAGCCCTGAACCTTACAAAGGTAAGGGGATCCGCTATGCAGATGAAGTGATTATTTTGAAAGAAACCAAGAAAAAATAATTAGGTGAGTAACAATGAATAAAAAGCGTATCGCGCGTATAAGAAGATCGCGTCGCACAAGAGAGCATGTTAAGCGATTGGGAGCTGAAAAAGGCACGGTACGTTTATGTATTGGTCGCTCAGCTCGTCATATCTATGCTCAATTGATTGCGCCAGAAGGTGGCAAAATTCTAGCCTCAGCTTCTAGCTTAGAAAAAGCTATCAAAGACGCAGCAAAAGGCGAAGAAACAAAAACTGATTTATCAAAGCAAGTGGGTAAGCTCTTAGCAGAAAGAGCTAAGGAAGCAGGTATTGATGCTGCTGCTTCAGATCGTTCAGGATACAAATTCCATGGACGTGTCGCAGCATTAATTCAATCAGCAAATGAACATGGTTTAACGGTTTAAAGGTTGGCATCATGGCATCAAAACAAGACCAAAAGACCGAAGGTCAATACGAAGAAAAATTAATTGAAGTACGTAGAACAGCGAAAGTCGTAAAAGGCGGTCGTATATTTGGTTTCTCTGCACTGACTGTTGTAGGTAATGGCAGTGGTCGAGTAGGAATTGGCCGTGGTAAAGCGCGTGAAGTACCAGAAGCTATCCGCAAAGCCATGGAAAACGCGAGACGCAACTTGGTGGAAATCCCCATGCAAGGTACAACGGTTCACCATACCATCGTTTCATCTCATGGTGCTTCAAAAGTATTTATGAAACCTGCTTCTGATGGTACCGGTATCATCGCAGGCGGTGCAATGCGTGCAATATTTGAAGTGGCAGGCATTCACAATATTTTAGCGAAGTGCTATGGCTCAACGAATCCAGTGAATGTTGTCCGTGCAACCATGAAAGGTTTGGCAGGCTCCCATTCTCCGCAGACGGTTGCTGATAAGCGTGGCAAATCAGTAGAAGAAATTACGGGTGAAGCTAATGGCTAAAGCAAAATCGTTATCAGTTACACTAACCAAAAGTTTGGCTAAGCGCTTGCCTAAACATCTTGCGAATGCGCATGGATTAGGCCTAAAACGTATTCACCAAACGGTTCATCTTCAAGATACCCCAGCAATTCGGGGTATGATTAACCAAATTTACTTTATGGTGAAAGTTGAGGAAACAAAATGAAACTCAATACGATTACATCAGGCGAAGGCGCTAGAAAAGTAGGAAAACGCCTTGGTCGTGGCCCAGGTAGTGGCAAAGGTAAAACCTGCGGTAAAGGCCATAAAGGTCAAAAAGCCCGTGCAGGTGGTTACCATAAAGTGGGTTTTGAAGGCGGTCAGATGCCTTTGCAGCGACGTTTACCTAAATTTGGTTTCCGTTCCCGCAAAGCATTATCTTTCCAAGAAGTTCGTTTAAGTGAATTGAACAAAGTGGAAGGAAAGGTCGTTAATTTAGAAACTTTACTCGAAGCGGGGCTTATCTCTGCTAACATTAAGCGTGTAAAGATCATTCTGAGTGGCGAATTAATCCATGATGGACTCACCATTTCCGGCGTTGGTATTACTGCAGGTGCAAAACTAGCAGTAGAAGCCAAAGGTGGAAAAATAGAGGCTTAGTAACCAATGATAGGTTCTGGAAAAAATCAATCGAGTGGACTTGCGGAACTCAAACAGCGACTTTGGTTTGTGCTGTGGGGGTTAATTGTTTTCCGTATTGGGGCGCATATTCCTGTGCCAGGGATCAATTCCGCTCAATTGGCAGAAATTTTTGCCAATAGCCAAAATAGCATTATTGGCATGGCCGGTGTTTTTTCAGGTGGTGCATTGCAGCGTTTGTCGCTATTTGCACTCGGAATTATGCCTTACATTTCTGCTTCCATTATCATGCAGTTGATGACGGTTATTGTTCCTTCCCTGGAACAGCTTAAAAAAGAAGGGGAAATGGGGCGACGTAAAATTTCTCAATACACACGCGTAGGAACATTGCTATTAGCGACGTTCCAAGCGTTTGGTATGAGTAAATTTCTCGTCAGTTCACACGCAACGCTTTACAGTGGTTTCTTATTTCACCTTACCACCGTTGTTACGTTAGTAACGGGTACTATGTTTTTAATGTGGCTAGGTGAGAAGATTACAGAGCGAGGGGTTGGCAACGGTATTTCGCTTATCATTTTTGCGGGTATCGCTTCAGGATTGCCAAGCGCTATAGGAAATACTTTTGACCAAGTTAGACAAGGCAACATGAACGGTTTTGCATTGTTAGCTTTGTTGTTGGTATTGCTAGGTATTACCGCTTTCGTTGTATTTGTTGAGCGTGGTCAGCGACGTATCACGGTTAATTATGCTAAGCGTCAACAAGGGCGCAAAATGTACGCAGCACAACAAAGCCATTTACCATTGAAAATCAATATGGCAGGGGTGATTCCGCCGATCTTTGCATCGAGCTTGATCCTTTTCCCTGCATCGATCAGTCAATGGTTTAGTGGTAAAACCCAATCATCATCTTCTTGGTTGGCAGAAATTGGTTTGGCGTTACAACCGGGCCAGCCACTTTATATTCTGTTGTTTGCTAGCGGTATTATTTTCTTCTGTTTCTTTTATACAGCGTTAGTATTTAACCCTAAAGAAACGGCAGATAATTTGAAGCGTTCAGGTGCTTTTGTTCCAGGAATTCGTCCGGGTGATCAAACAGCAAGCTACATTGATACGGTGATGACAAGATTGACCTTAGTTGGGGCACTTTATATCACTGCAATATCGATTTTGCCTGAGTTTTTAGTTTTAGCGTGGAAAGTACCGTTTTATTTTGGTGGTACCTCCTTGCTGATTATTGTGGTTGTTATCATGGATTTCATTGCCCAAATTCAGGCGCACTTGATGTCACAGCAATATGAGTCATTAATGCGGAAGGCTAACTTGAAAGGTCGCAATGGTGGACCTGGTGGGTTTGGGTTATTTAAGTAATTTGGGGTAAAACGTTATGAAGGTACGTGCGTCGATTCGCAAAATGTGCAAAGGCTGCAAAGTAGTTAGCCGCACAAAGCGTAATAAAAAAGCATTATTTGTTATTTGCAAAGATAATCCTCGCCACAAACAGCGCCAAGGGTAGTCTTTTGCAGCAAGCCAAGCTGTTTAGTTGATTTTTTTACATAGGTGCAGTAGTCTGTTGCGTCTACAAGCGCCGGGGTCTATTTAGGAGTCTTTCATGTCTGTGGTCCGAATTCAAAATGTGCCACTAGAGCCAAATAAGCACATTTGGGTTGCTTTACAAAGTATCTATGGGATCGGTAAAACCCGAGCACTATCTATTTGTGAAAATCTTAGTCTGGCAACTAATACTAAAGTTAAAGATTTAGATGAAGAAACAGTTCGTCAATTACAGGACGCTGTGAGCGGTTTCACGACTGAAGGTGATTTACGTCGTGAAGTTTCTATGCGAATTAAGCGTTTGCGAGATGTAGGTTGCTACCGTGGCAAACGTCATCGCTCAAGACTCCCTGTTCGAGGTCAACGTACTCGTACCAACGCTCGAACCTGTAAGGGGCCGCGTGGTAATCGTATTAGTAAAGACGCTGGTAAAGCGAAATAATCTTATTTATTACTTGGGATAGTCATGGTTACAGAAAGCACACAAGTCACTGAAGAAGAAAGCGGTTCAGGCGCGATCACCGGAACAGAAGGTGGAGCGGCTGGTGGCGCAGCAGGCGCAGGTAAAGCTCGTCTTAAGAGAAAATCAAAGCGCACGATCAGTGATGTCATTGTTCATGTGTATGCATCTTTTAATAACACTTTAATCACTGTTACCGACGTTAAAGGTAATACTTTATCTTGGGCAACAGCAGGTGGTTGTGGTTTTAGAGGTTCCCGAAAAAGCACCCCCTTTGCAGGTCAGGTAGCTGCTGGTAAAGCGATTCAAAAAGCGAGAGAACTTTACGGCGTTGAATCCGCTGAAGTCAGAATCTATGGTCCAGGACCTGGTCGAGATGCATCCGTTCGTGCTGTGCGTGATTTTGTATCTATCACGGCTATTTTCGATGTCACGGGTATACCATTTAATGGTTGCCGTGCGCCCAAGCAACGTCGAGTATAATTTAAAGAGAGAATTAACATGGCGAGATATATCGGCCCCACATGCGTATTATCCCGACGATATGGGAAAGATTTAGAATTCAAAACGCGTCCTATTGAATCAAAGTGCAAGAAAGACACGCGTCCTGGTCAACATGGTGCGACACGTAAAAGAGAAACCACCCATGGTTTACAGTTGACCGAAAAGCAAGCGCTTAAGTTCAAATACTGCTTACTTGAAAGACAATTCAGAAAGCTCTTTAAAGAAGCGGCGCGACGCAAAGCGGCAACCGGTGTGTTGTTATTACAAATGCTGGAATCACGTTTAGATAACGTTGTGTTCCGCATGGGTTTTGCAGCAACAAGAAAAGAAGCTCGCCAATTAGTTTCACATAAAGCGATCTTTGTTAACGGCAGCTGCGTGAATGTTCCTTCGTATCAAGTTCAGCCAACAGATGTTATCTCTATTCGTGAGCGTGCTCGCGAACAAGTGCGCATTTTGGATGCTTTGAAACAAGCTGAAGACAGAGGTTGGGTAGATTGGGTTCAGGTCGACGCTAAAAAGTTGTCCGGGGAATTTAAGCGAGTACCTGATCGTGATGAATTACCATCAGATATTAACGAGCAGTTGGTCGTTGAGCTCTACTCTAAATAATCCTTAACCGGAGGAAGGTTTGCATGCAACGTGCTGTGGCAGAATTTTTAAAACCCCGATCGATCATTGTTCAAGACAAAGGTCGTAATCAGGCAAGGGTAACGTTAGAACCTCTTGAGCGTGGCTTTGGACATACATTGGGCAATGCGCTACGTCGCATTTTGCTTTCTAGCATGCCAGGCGCTGCGGTTGTTAAAGTTAAAATTGAGGGTGTATTACACGAATACAGCACCATTGAAGGCGTTCAAGAAGACGTCATCGAAATCCTCCTAAATCTTAAAGATATCGCTTTCAAGATGTTAGGTGAAAGTAGAAATGAAGTAGAACTCCGTTTAGATAAAGTTGGCGTTGGTCCAGTCAAAGCGGGTGATATTCAATTAGATTCGAATGTTGAAATTGCAAACCCTGAGCACGTATTGGCAAACATTACGTCGCCAGAAGGTAAAATCAAAATGATTTTAACCGTTGCTCGTGGTCGTGGTTATGAACCTGTCACCATTCGTAAAACAGCTGAAATGCAAGAGTCTGTTTCGATTGGTCATTTACAAGTGGATTCCTCATTTAGCCCTGTTCGACGTGTAACGTACAATGTTGAACGTGCTCGTGTTGAAAACCGTACTGACCTCGATAAACTTATTATTGATATCGAAACTAATGGTACGCTTGACCCCGAAGAAGCGATTCGTCGCTCAGCAACGATTTTGGCGGAACAATTATCCGTATTTGTTGATTTAAAAGGCCAAGAACGTCCAACGGAAACGAAGAAAGAAGTCGGAATCGATCCAATCTTATTGCGTCCCGTTGATGAACTTGAGTTAACAGTCCGTTCAGCGAATTGCTTGAAAGCCGAAAACATTTATTACATCGGCGATTTAATTCAACGCACTGAAATGGAATTACTGAAGACTCCTAATTTAGGCAAGAAATCTTTGACTGAAATCAAAGATGTTCTCGCTGCAAAAGGATTATCTTTAGGAATGAAACTAGAAGGTTGGCCGCCAGCTGGTTTGGAAAAGAAAGATCCCATTATAAACAGTTAAAATATACCCACAGGGTACACGCAAGGTAATAGGTAAAAGCAATGCGTCACAGAAAATCAGGTCGTAAATTAAATAGAACCAGCAGCCATCGCGATGCGATGTTTAGAAACATGGCTGCGTCCATTGTGCGTCATGAATTGATCAAAACAACATTGCCTAAAGCAAAGTCTTTACGCTCAGTTGTTGAACCTTTAATTACGATCGCTAAGACTGATACACTTGCAAATCGCCGCCTTGCGTTTAACCGTTTGCGTGATAGAGAAATGGTCACCAAATTGTTTACGGATGTTGGCCCACGCAATGCTTCACGTCCAGGTGGTTATTTACGTATTATCAAATGCGGTTATCGTGCCGGTGACAATGCACCAATGGCTTATGTTGAATTGGTTGAACGTCAACAAGCAGCAGAATAAGACCCTTATTCTAAAATTAAAAAACCAGGCAGAGCCTGGTTTTTTTTTATCTAAACAATTTTAATGAGGTGAGTTTAGAGCGTTGCTTTAATGCTAGGTTTAGCCGTTGCAACGAAATTTTGACCATATAAAATTTGACTTAATGCAGCAGCTAAGTCAAACGCAACGTTCATGCCACTTGCCTCTTGCATACCAGCAATATTTTTTGCACCCGTTACACGACTGGGTGTTTGAGATTGTGCAATCGCAGCGGTAATTGCTTCTTGCTTTTCTTGCAGTTGCTTAGGTAAAGCATCGAGCGCTTCTTTCTTAACGATTTCTTTGTATTCTTTAATGTCTTGCGGTGACATTTTATCAAGCGCAGAACCAAATTTGCGTTGCAGATTATTCAGCATTGCATCAGCTTTGCTATCGAGTACGTGATCGAATGACAATGCGAGTTGATGATAATCAACATTCAACAGCTTGGTAATATTTTGCGTAACCAGTCTTTCAAGTAGTTCGACAGGGTTTTTAACGTTAAAAAGACGATATGCGTATTGGGTTAATTTAGTACCAGCATAAGCTCCGGCAATAACTCCACCACAGACAATCGGTGCGGGTAAGCCTGTTTTGCTTTCGATAGCACAACCTGCGTCGCTCAAAGCAGTTTCACTTAAGTAGGGCTTTAATGAATCAATGACCGAACCAATTGAAGAAGAAGTATTTTGGCCACCGGCAGAAGCAAGACTGGCAATAAAATTAGGCAAACCATTAATGCTATAGCGACCACTTGAAAGATTATAAACAAAGTCACCACAACGCGCTTGGGCGCCAGTGAGCATAGGGATGCTGTTCCATAATTCTTTTGCTTTGCTAAACCAATCCAGTGACATAATGCGACCTCATAAATAGATATAAAATGTGTTACTTGGGTCGGATTATAGGTTTAGAAGTTAATTGGTCAACTAAAAAACTAATGGAAGCCGATAAACGTTCATCTTGACGTTACAAGCGGGGTAATATGTGCTGTGATAGGCTAAGCGGTGTAGCTTCACGAAGCTTATTGCTTAAGATCTGCTGCTTAAAAAGCGGTAAAAAAGGCTTGGTTGGGTTGGCAATTTTGTGTTGATAATGAGTAACAATTATCTCTTCATTAAAGAGATATTTTTCAGCATTATTAAACCAATACTGACAGATATGCATCCAAGGTTGTAAGTGAATAAATATTTTAGCAACCTCTTCAATAGGAAAAGCTTGAAGGCAAGTTTGAAAGAATTGCTGACTCTGCATGCAAACTTCACCCAAATGCGATAATTGTGAGAACAAAGACGAGAAACAGTTTTGCAAGGTGATTGCTTGTAGTGCCAACAATAAGCCTTGCAAGGTAATCATTACGCCAATCACCGCATAATAAAAACAACGCATGGCGACTTTTTGTTTTTGATTGAATGCGCGCAGTTCATAATGATCTTGTAATGCTTCCAGCAATTGACTTAAAGAGGGTAGCAACGTTGCTCTAATTAATTCTTGAGCCAAAATACTGGCTATACCCAGCATGCTAGTACCACAAATTGCCGCAATAATGACCACGGCATAACAAAAAACGGTTTGTGCGGCTTCCAAACGATTCGCTAATATATAATCTTTCAGTTCTGTACAATAAAAATCAACAAAATACCAAAGCGTATCGCGACCTGCTTGATTGAAAAAAGACGGTTTTGTTCTGCGCATATTTAAGAAAATGTAAAAATCACGTAATTGACGAAACAAGTGTGTATTTTGCGCAAATCCAAAATCAATCACGGCTGCTTTTTCGTTTTTTTCATCAAATAAGAAATTACATTCATGAGGATCCATATGGGCAATCCCTTTGCGATGTAGATCTCGAAGCGCACAGAACGAAGAAAATTCTGCTAAACGTCGTAATTTAGGAGCAACATAATATTCCGGCGTGCCGGGTAAATAAGTCATGACAATGTGCATTTTTTTATTTTTTTTGTCATGCTGGTAGCCGACTAATAATCCTAATTGTTGTAAATAGTCAACTTCACGATAGGTCAAACGCAATAATTGGTGCGCAGAATAATGAATGAACTCATTGTTGGCTTGGAGATCGACGCATTTGTAAACCAGCGGGTTTTTATAGGCAAGGGATTCTGCCAAATAAGCTTGACCAAAGCTACCTTCACCGAGTTGCTTTTTTATAGCGACAGTAAGTCGCTTTTTCTTATTCAAATCATAAACTTGAATAGAGGTGTTTGTAGAAGCAGTGGTCATGCGCTGCTTTCCTTGCTGAAAGTGAATTCTTGTAAAAAGCATAGAAGAGATTGGTGTTGTGTCAAGCAATCCTTTGCTTGTAAATAAAGAGTCAAAGTGACTATTTTATTTTTTTTCTTTTTATTGATGAGTTAGCAGGTGTATTTTCTGTTTTAATACAAGGTAGGTTGGGCAAATTGTCTGGCCGTTGTGTGCAGGCTGTTTTAAATTGTAGCAAAAACCCTGGGCTATAGGTATAGGTGATTTTAGCTTGATTCTCAAGAGTAGCAGGACCATTTTTCATAATAGATCTCCAATATGTAGATTACTTCGTTTTTGTTTTTGGTTTTTCTTTCGATTTTTTAAGTAAGGGCGCCAAAAATTCACCGGTAAAGGAATTTTTGGTTGCCGCAATTTTTTCAGGCGTCCCCACCGCAACGAGGCTACCACCGCGATCGCCGCCACCGGGACCTAAATCAATCAGCCAATCGGCCATTTTAATGACATCGAGATTATGTTCAATGATCACAATGGTATTACCGCTATTTTGTAAGTGTAACAAAACATCCATCAGTTGCTTCACATCGTGAAAATGCAATCCGGTGGTAGGTTCATCGAGAATATATAAGGTGTTACCGGTATCGCGCCGTGATAACTCTTTCGACAATTTTATACGCTGTGCTTCGCCACCAGATAAGGTGGTTGCGCTTTGTCCCAGTTTTAAGTAAGACAAACCAACATCCATGAGGGTTTTTAATTTTCGTTTAATAGCAGGAATCGCGCTAAAAAATTCATGACCATCTTCGACGGTCATTTCTAGCACTTCATGAATGTTTTTACCTTTATATAAAATTTGCAATGTTTCATCGTTGTAACGTTTGCCTTTACAAACATCACACACCACATACACATCAGCGAGAAAATGCATTTCTACTCGAATTAAACCATCCCCTTCGCAAGATTCGCAGCGTCCGCCTTTGACGTTAAAACTAAAACGGCCCACAGAATAACCACGAGAGCGAGCTTCTTGCGTGCCGGCAAATAAATCCCGAATATGCGTAAATAAACCAGTATAAGTTGCTGCATTAGAACGCGGTGTGCGACCAATAGGGCTTTGATCGATGCCCACGACTTTATCTAAGTGTTCAAGCCCTGAAATTTTATCATAAGGTGCATGATGGGAGAGCCCTGCATGATTTAGCACATGAGCCGCAACCGGATAGAGCGTGTCATTGACTAAGGTTGATTTGCCCGAACCTGAAACGCCGGTGACACAAGTCATTAAGCCAATAGGAAATTCAACCGTGAGGTTCTTAAGATTATTTCCTTTTGCGCCAGTAATGGTAATCGTACGTTCGGGATCGATTTTTTTACGCACCGCAGGAACCGGAATGGCTTTTTTCCCAGACAAATATTGGCCTGTTAAGGAATGTTTGGCTTTTTTAATTTGGGCGGGCGTGCCTTCGGCAACAATTTCACCGCCATGTACCCCGGCGCCTGGGCCAATATCAACCACATGATCGGCTGTTAAAATAGCATCTTCATCATGTTCAACAACAATTACGGTATTACCAATATCGCGAAGGTGCTGTAATGTGCCAAGTAAACGCGCGTTATCTCGCTGGTGTAATCCGATTGACGGCTCATCGAGAATATACATCACGCCGACAAGTCCCGCCCCAATTTGGCTTGCCAGGCGAATGCGCTGTGCTTCGCCACCTGAGAGCGTTTCTGCAGTACGATTTAAGGTTAAATAATCAAGCCCGACATCCACTAAGAATTGCAGACGTTGAGAAATCTCTTTTAAGATTTTATCGGCAATTTCTTTACGGCGACCCGTTAGATTGATTTTCTGAAAGAAATGTAAACATTCACCAATGGCCATCGATGTTATGGTTGCAATAGACTTATTGGCGACAAAAACATGACGTGCTTCTTTACGTAAACGGGAACCTTGGCAATCTGGGCAGGCTTGCTCTGCGATATAACGCGCGAGTTCTTCGCGAATATATTCTGAGTCGGTATCATGGTAACGACGTTCTAAATTGGTAATCACCCCTTCAAAGGTATGACGCCGGCGACGCGTTTCTCCTCGCTCGTTGGTATAGGAGAATGAAATTTCATCATCACCGCTACCGTATAAGATGACATTTTGAATATTTTTAGGTAGATCTTTATAAGGTGTGTCTAAATCAAACTGATAATGTTTGGCTAAAGAGCGTAACAAGCTAAAATAATATTGGTTACGCCTATCCCAGCCGCGTACCGCACCACTGGCTAAACTGACCTCAGGCATTTGCACAACGCGCTTGGGGTCAAAAAATTGCTTACTACCAAGACCGTCACAGGTTTCACAGGCGCCAGCAGGGTTATTAAAAGAAAAAATCCGTGGTTCAAGTTCGGTTAAATTGTAGCCACAAATCGGGCAAGCATATTTGGCAGAGAAGATTTCTTCTTCATTGCTATCTACCCAGAGAATTTTAGCTAAGCCATCACTTAATTTAAGTGCGGTTTCAAAAGAATCGGCTAAGCGTAATCGAAGGTCTGCACGAACTTTAATTCGATCGACAACCACTTCAATCGTATGCTTTTTGCGCAGATCTAATTTGGGTACTTCTTGTAAATCATATAATTTGCCATCTACTCGAACACGCACAAAACCATTACTGCGCAGGTTTTCAAAAACGTGTAGATGTTCCCCTTTGCGATCTCGAATAACCGGAGCAAGTAAAATGGCTTTGGTATCTTGTGGTTTTGCCAGCACAGAATCTACCATTTGGCTAACTGTCTGTGCTTCTAAAGGCGTGTCGTGATCAGGGCACCTGGGTTGGCCTGCGCGCGCAAATAATAGTCGCAAATAGTCATACAACTCAGTTACGGTACCAACCGTTGAGCGTGGATTGTGCGAGGTGGTTTTCTGCTCAATAGAAATAGCCGGTGATAATCCCTCGATATGGTCAACATCAGGTTTTTCCATGACAGAAAGAAACTGCCTGGCATAGGATGAGAGCGATTCGACATAACGTCTCTGTCCTTCCGCATATAACGTGTCAAATGCCAATGAAGATTTCCCTGAGCCAGATAGGCCGGTGATCACAATAAGTTTATCGCGTGGGAGTTCTAAGTTGATGGCTTTGAGGTTATGTGTGCGTGCACCTCTTACAATGATTTTATCCATACAATTCCAGGCTTTGGGCAAACTTGCTAATATACCGGTTACGCTTCAAAATGCGAAGCCTAGCGCCCACTTTTGCTTAGATCTAGGCCTTTAAGAGGAAATCATTACGTTGATCCGCATGACCTTAACAGAGCTTAAGAGTACTCTTATTCTCTCATTAGTTTTTGCATTGCGCATGCTGGGCCTTTTTATGGTTTTGCCGGTGTTGGCGCTTTATGCACAAAAAATCCCTGGTGCGACTCCCGCCTTAATCGGTTTAGCGGCTGGGATTTATGGCTTTTCGCAGGCCTTACTCCAGTTACCCTGTGGCGTTCTTTCCGATCGTTGGGGGCGCAAACCCGTGATTATTGGCGGGCTCTCCATTTTTGCACTTGGAAGTATGGTAGCTGCCTTTTCAGGTTCTATTGGCGGATTAATTTTAGGCAGAGCCATACAAGGCGCCGGTGCCATTGGTTCTCCGATTTTGGCTTTAGTTACCGACGTGACTCGAGAAGAAGTACGTACGCGGGCAATGGCATTAATTGGTATTACGATTGGCTTAACGTTTACGTTAGCGATTTTATTAGGGCCCATCTTTGATGCCTACATTGGTTTACAAGGTATTTTTACCTTGACTGCTATCTTAGCGGTTGTGGGCATTGGTTTATTATGTTTGCTAAAACCACACAAGCCGGTTTCTCCGGTGGCTTTATCATTGCGTGAACAATTACGTTTAATTACGCAACAAGGTCAATTATGGGCTTTGCATATCAGTATTTTTATGTTACATGCGGTATTGATTGCGAGCTTTTTGGTATTACCCAGCAAAATTGAGGCAGTCACCGGTTTTATTTCAGACCAAGTGTGGCGTTTTTATTTACCGGTATTACTCGCTTCTTTATTGTTAGTAACACCCTTGTTACGCATCGCGGACAAAGGGGATTGGCAACGCAGGTTATTACCCGTGGCGGTGCTCGGGTTAGGAGTGACGATCTTTGCTTTTATGAACACAACCCAAGTGGGCCTTTTTACCATTGCAGTCGTGCTCTTTTTTGTGGCATTTAATTTTTTAGAAGCGTGTTTACCTTCGATGGTGTCAAAAGTAGCACCCAAAGAAAGTAAAGGATCGGCATTAGGAATGTATTCTTGCGCGCAATTTTTAGGGATGTTTTGTGGCGGGGCATTAGGAGGACGTGTACTACAACAATTTGGTGCGCAAGGCGTTAGCATCACTTGCTTGTTACTGATAAGCATTGGTTGGGTTGCGATTCAACAATTTAAATCTAATAATCTGGGGGTTAAAAATGGCTAGAGGTATTAATAAAGTAATTTTAATTGGTAACTTGGGAGCAGATCCTGAAGTGCGTTACATGCCAAGTGGCGGCGCTGTTACCAATGTCACCATTGCGACCAGTGAAAGCTGGAAAGACAAGCAAACGGGCGAGCAACAAGACAGAACAGAATGGCATCGTGTGGTGTTTTTCAACCGTTTAGCAGAAATTGCTGGCGAATATTTACGCAAAGGTAGCAAAGTGTTTGTGGAAGGCAGCTTGCGTACCCGTAAATGGCAAGATCAATCCGGTGTTGAACGTTATACCACTGAGATTGTTGCTGCAGAAATGCAAATGCTAGATGGCAAAGGTGGCTCTGATGCTCCTCGTACGCAATCTAACCAAGGTAGCAGAAGTGCAGCTCCCATGGCGCAAGAAGCACCCGCGCCAACGAGTCATGATTTTGATGATGATATTCCGTTCTGATTCAATAAAACGAAAGTGTTTTAAATAATCAGCCTCTTCTATCTGTAAAGATATCAGAGGCTTTTTTATGCCTGACAACAGCGCGAGTTTAAACCTCAAAATTAAATTCATCGGGATATTGCTTGCCAATCGCTTGATGCGTTTTGAGAAAATCGCGCATTTCATTTAGCTCAGCTGCTGATAAATGCACATCTAAGGCACCTATGTTTTCATTTAATCGGTAGATAGAGCGAGTTCCCGGAATGGGGACAATGTTTTGCCCTTGCGCCAATAGCCAGGCCAGAGCAAGCTGAGCAGCCGTACATCCTTTATCTTTAGAAAAGCGGATTAATTTATCGACGATCTGTAAGTTATGTTCTAAATTAGTACTTTGGAATTTGGGTAAAAGTCGACGAAAATCTCCTTCTTCAAAATTTTCCGTTTTTCGATATTGACCCGATAAAAAACCTCGACTTAATGGACTATAAGGAACAAACCCGATATCTAATTCGTCACATAGAGGCAAAATGTCACTTTCAGGCTTGGTTTCCCATAATGAGTATTCAGACTGCAGCGCAGTGATGGGATGTACCGTTGCTGCTCGTTTTAAGGTGGCAGGTGTTACTTCAGATAAGCCGATATGAAGGATCTTCCCTGCTGTGACTAAATCGGCAAAAGCACCTACCGATTCTTCAATAGGAATATTTTTATCGGCTCGATGCAAATAGTATAGATCGATCACCTCTAACCCTAATCGCTTTAAACTGGCGTCACAGGCTTTTTTGATATGTTGTGGCGAGCCATCTACTTTTACCATGTCTACAAATCCACATTTAGTCGCAAGCACTACTTTATCGCGTCTAGAGCCTGATAATGCTTTTCCAATAAGGATTTCGTTGTGACCCATACCATATAAATCAGAAGTGTCTAGAAATGAAATGCCCTTCTCAATCGCATAATGAAGCGTTTTAATGGACTCTTGATCATCTGCGCGCCCATAGCCCATCGACATGCCCATACACCCGAGCCCTAACGCGGATACTTCAAGTTTTAACTTTCCCAGTTTACGTTTTTGCATAAAATTGCCTTTTGTTATGAAGAATATAAAATGCCGAGTCTATGGTTAATCCTTCATTGTTTTCAAATTTAGCTATCGCGCTGGCATCTAGTCAAGACGTCGATGAAATTGCGCGCCCTTTAAAAAAATATTTGGGTATCACCAGTTTGGTCTATGCTAAAAATTATCATGATGGCTCAGAAATCCGTCTTACGAATCAACCTGCTTGGATTGAACATTATTATAAAAACGCGCTGTATTTAAATAGTGGTTTTGAACAACATCCGAGCAAACTCCAATCGGGTTATGCAATTTGGTCCCATCTCACTCATCATCAGCCTATATTAAGTGAGGCACGCTGTTTTAACATTGATCATGGAATGAGCATCATTCAAAAAACAGCGGATGGTTGTGAGCTTTATTTTTTTGGGACCACAAGCGACAAACCCTTCGTTGCTAATTTGTTACTCAATCATTTAGATTTTTTACATCAATTTACTTTTTATTTTAAAGAAAAAGCCAGCCATCTTTTAAGGAAGGCAGATCAACATCGTATTATTATCCCCAAAAAATTCAACAAAGTTTACTCACAAGAGCAGGGGCTTCCTGCAAATTCAGCTATTAACGTCGAAAAAATCCTTCATTTTAACAAATTGCATGTTGGTAACGGTGTTCGCTTATCTGCTCGTGAACTAGATTGCGCAAAATTACTGCTTCAAGGTAAATCAGCACGATTGATAGCCCAAGCTTTATTCCTTTCTCCAAGAACAGTCGAAACCCATATAAAACACCTTAAAGAAAAACTTGATTGCCATACCAAAACAGAACTTATTGGCAAAATACATGAACTTTTACTTTACAAATAAATTAGCAATATCCAGTTCTCATAAATATCCGTAAAAAATACGGAAATTAGGCCCTAACTTATTAAGTCAACTTTATTGGATATATGATGCGCGTTAGACTAGTAAAAAAATATCAACCAGTATGTGTAGAAATTCTCAACATACTGGTTAATAAAGCGCGCAGGTGTAGTATTTTTATTCAGTAAAGTGATTTAAAATGCGATATTTTCGCAGTTAAGAAAGAGATGCTTATGAAATTACTATCATATTCTGAAATCCATGAAGTGAGTGGCGGCCGGCAAGTAACGCCAGAAGAAATGTTAAGTTCAATGCAAGAATATTCCTTTTTTGGCGCTCTACTTGGGGGCGCAGCGAGTGGTATTTATGGGCTTTGTACTAATCACTCGGTGACAATGATGACTGGAACTTTGTTGACAATAGAAAATAGCTTTATGACAGTATTTTGGATGGGCTTAGGGATATCTTGGACCGCTGGGGTAATAGTTGGGGTGGGAATGGCTCTTTATAATGCAGAAAATTCATAGAATAAAAAACCCTCGAAAGAGGGTTTTTTATTGGTAATTACCAATCATAATCATCATAAGAAACCTGGCCGTATAAATGATTGATGGCTTTGCTCAAGCCTTCTGTCATAACAGGCACAATAATTCCACCAAAAACAAAACCGGTAACACCACCAACGATGAAGCCTTTAACACCGGTATCAATACTGCAGATGCTACCAATCACAAGGCCAGAAAAAATCCCATAAACACATTCGAGTGTGCTTAAACCGGCAGAAATAGATGTACATTCAAGTAATGCAAGCTCTTTCATTTAGTCACCAAAATTTATGATTATGACGCGAAAGATAGCATATTAAAGAAGTTTGTCATAGTTTTTGCTGAAATAGAGCAATATAATGACGTTCTATTTATTCAGCAATGGAAGAAATAGCGTGCAAGCATTAACTTATCAAGAAACGTGTATCGTTTCTGGTTCGGGGACATTTACCACCAATGATTTTATTGGCTTAGGGATTATTGGTATCAATACCATCCTGATTGGAGAATATGTTGCAGGACCGCTGGGTGCTGTCATGCTAACGGAGTAACGGTAGGAGGCTTTTTGTTGTGCGATGCATATGAGATGATTTAACGGTGTTTTCTATCTCTTTCGTGGCTTGTCTCTGAGAGTTCCCCACAAAATTTGCTCCGTCTTTTGCGTGGCAATCCATCTGAGTATGCATCTGACCGCGCTCCGTAAAAAATATATTCAGATAGATTGCTCCCCACTACGCCAAGGCTTGCCGGGCGAGTCGCGTACGCTGTGATATTTTAGTGTTTTTTCAATCTATTACAGATAGCTTCTGCTCGCAATCAACGCTGACATGCAACAGCTCAAAATAAAGTAAAATAAGCAGTTCTGTTATTTCGAACTTTTTGCAAAATAATCAAGAAATAGTTTAGAACTAAACTTTCATATTAATAGGGTGCAAGCTTCCAATTCAAAACACAAAATATTTTTTCGAATAAAAAACGAATGAATGATTCGAAATGAATTTTCTGAACATGAAAAAATTGTTTTTAAGTGTCTCTTCATTGACTTGAAAAAATGGCTTTGCTAACGTCGCGATTGCTTATTAATTACCTGGGAACGAACGTAGCATGACATTGATAGAAATTATTTCGAGCAAAGATCTAAATGAAGAACAAAAATTAGCTAAGCTAAGAAAAGAGCTCGAAAAAACACCTATTTTAACCACGACTAGAAATGTCAAAAAACGCGGGGCTACTCCCGTTGCCGAAGCAGCACGGCTTGGTTATGTGCGAATATTAAGATTCTTAATAGAAGAAAAGCAGGCTAATCCCAACTTGGCGCTGAATAATGGGAAAACGCCACTCGAGATAGCGATCGGAAATTCTCATGAAGAAGCTGCGATCTACTTAATAGGAAAAGTAGATAAAATATTGAATGTTCAATCTCAGCAATTTGCTCAATTTTCCGGTTATGCATCGGTCTATGATGCTCTTCAAAGAAATCAGTTAAAAGTCGTAGAGGCACTTTTTATCAAAGAACCCGCGCTGCGTACCATGCAGTTTAAAGATTTTAATACTCCTTTACATATTGCAACGGAGTATTGCTCTTGTGAAGTTGTTGAGTATTTATTAAGTGCACCTAATAAAAATCTTGAGATGGTTAATCAACAAGGCTATACCCCTTATCACATTGCCTTATTCCTTTGCCATCATGAGTGCATTGCTTGTATGCTTAAATGTACGCAAATATCACCAGCTTCCACCCTTTTTCAAGAAAAGTTAAGAAAGCCCTTAGACATCGTGTTAATGAATAAGGAAGTGGAAAGAAGTGATAGAATAAAATCAATCAATGCGTTACTCGCTGCAGGTGCCGGGCTTGATTCTTCAACAATCCCAGAGGCAGCATTAAATTTGCTAGAATTAAAGCGAGAGAACATAGGGAAATTTTTATTACAATATTATCAATGTAGTGCAGACGGTAGATACGTAAGAAACATCCCTAATTTGCAAACGCTCGAACTAGCGCTTAAATTAGCACAAAGCCATCCCACAAAATGGGAGTTTCATTTAGCACAAATTGCTCGTGCTACTTGTGGCAGTGTTCGGCATTTACCGCACGTTAAAGAAATTCAAGCATTTTTGCCAGAAGAAATCATGAGTACGGCACAAAGTTTATTCACTCCGTTTCCAAGTCTTAACCTTGCTCCTCCTGATGTGGCAAGGATGAAAAGAGATGATTTTTCAGAATTTTCCCAAAAGATGCAGCTGTATTATATTGCGTTTAATGAAAAACGTTTTAAATTCGATAAATGCATTAAAAGTCTTAACGTTAGTACTCTATCAGAAGATGAAAGGTATTTGAGTTATGAGGGCATGCTTGATGCTTATTTTAATGCGTTGGATCAAATGCTAGATTTTGCAGAGCACGAAGCGGCAGCAAGTGTTATAGGCGTGAGAGGGACCATTTTTGATGAAATCCCTGCTGATATGGCTAATAAAATATATTCTTTGCTAGAGATTGGAAATGTTGTTTCCCTAGAGACATATGGTTCAACTTTTCATTCAGCCTTAAAATCTGTTATCAAACAAAAGGGGAATCTGCTTCGTCAAAATGCTATTCCGTTATATATGAGATTAGTCGAACTGCAAGCAAAAATTGCGATAAACATTGCTGGGGCGCATTTAAAAGTGGGAAGTGGCTATTTAGCATTTTCTATGGTTAGGCAGCCGCTTTCTTCTCTAGAAAAGCTTTTTGAGTTAGCCTCGACTGAGGACAAAAAGTCTTTAGGGATGTTTGCTTCTCATTGTTTAATCATCCTTGCTAGCGCAGCCTTAAACGAGAGATGGATAGATAAAGCGTTAGAAAATATTATTCGCGCAATGCCATTTTGTGATAAGAGGACATTTCCTCATGTCGAAATGTTAGTATTAATTATGGCTATCAAAAATGCACTCAAAGAACAACAACGCTATAACGCTGTCATAACATTGTTGAATGCGACAATAGAACATTTAAAAAGCCTTCAATTAGAAACAAGAGAAGATATTGAAAGAAGTGAATTTCTTTTACAAGCTCTCTACAATGAATGCGCTGAATGTAAACATGAAGGTATTCAGCAATTAAAGGTAATATTGGCAGTATTAGGCTCCATCAGTTGTGAGGCATTCAGCTTAAGTTATTGTTTGCAGCAAAAAGATCTACATGGCGGCAATCAATATTTATTCAAGCAATTTCTTGAAAATCACCCTCTCATTCAATATGAGGAAGCAAGAGGAGTACTCATTTTTACGGAAGCATTTGTCGGATCTGCCGATTGCATTGCAGCAGTAAGAAGCTTGGTTGCGCTCTTATCACTCAAGCATGGATTAACTGAGTCGAAAATGAGTGCGAGTGAGGGTAGCAAGGTCGACCTCGTTGATAGTATGACGCATCAATTTAATGCGCTAACCATCCAAATGCAAAAACCGAAAAAGCCAAAAGAAAAGCCAAAAGAAAAGCGAAAAGGAACTGCTGATCCTGCCAAAAGAAAAGGTAAAGAGAAGGAAGCTGAGAAGGAAACAGAGACAAGCAGTACAACCTCAGATGAAAATTATGGGTTTATCCGTCCTGATGGATTCTCACCTATTATTCCGATTACCGGTAGCGGAATTCCAGATAACGTTTTATTTCTTACGTTATCGAATGCTGGAGAATTTTCGCCTTTTTTGGGACTTATCTATAATCGACACGTGGGATATCATACGATTCCTAGTATTCCAGAAAGAGGTTTTAATAAACAAGGTGTAAAATTAGGAACATCTAGCATTTTCAATCCTCATGGCAGACCGCAACAAATAGCGACAGCAAGACTAAAGATATTAGGCACAGAAGGTCATCTTCGTGCTCGTGGCCAAGTTAGACAAGAGATCAAGGTTGAAAATCAAACCAAAAGACTTTATGTCATCGATGAAGTAGTGACGAAAAAAGAAGAAAAACGCAAAAGATATTCCGCTTAGGGATAAAGAACCTGGCTATTTACTGTGGTTTGACTGCGGCTATGAGCAATTCTGGATCCCGCGGTCAAACTGAGGGAAGTTGGCAATAAAATATTTTTCGAATAAACCCTGAGTTCGAGTTACTGTTTTAATTTGGTGCCGATGACTAGCATCTGGGGAAATACAACCTCCTTGCCTTATCCAATCTTTGAAACCACTGGTCTGCATTAAATTGAAATATAAGTAGGCATGTCGATATTCTTGATCAACTTTTACTAATTGAGCCTCAGAGTTGATGATGAAACATAAAACGTCTAAAAAAATTAAAAAAGAATTTCAAGGACTGGGTTCGCCCTCAGAATTATCTGGATGGCAAATTTTAGCCTTAATGACTTTAAGCGGATTAACTGCTGTGAGCATTTATCATTATATTCAACAGGGTAAACTTGATGAACTAAAGGATATTTGTATCGGTAATTTGAGAGTCATTGAATCTTTAAATTCTCGGCTTGAAAATTGCACCGCTGAATTAAAAAACATCCATTTCTCTTTAGAAGATAACAAAGCATCAAGCTTTGAAGATAATGTCTCATCAACTGTTGAAAAAATGATATGGGGTATCGCATATGGTTCTGGTGCCTATGTGGTAAACACGGTAAAAAAGAATATAGAACGTGATGCTCGAAAAGCAGCCTGGGATAAAACTTCAAAGTATGTAAAAGGTTTATTTTATAATCCTACCCCTGCACTCTCAGAAAGTGAGCAAGAACTATTAAATTGGCATACTGAATATGAGAAGATTCTTATGGAAGCTTATGGTGGACAGGAAACGACGGATGAAAAAAGAGTTCCATCGCTCATTTAGCACTTCTAAAAGTGCTAGGTGCCAGCTTTCGCTGGCGTGACAGTTAATAATAAACCTTAGCCAATTCCATTGCGATATCTTGTTCCCTTTCAGAGCAAACAATATCCACTTGTGCCAACGCATAATCTTCTGTTACATCACCATAAAACGCAAGAAAGCCCATTAAGCCCATCACTTTCCAGCATTCACAATTAACCTCATTTAGGTTACCACCTGCAATGTTATTTAATTCTGCTTGATTGAGTCGTTTCATTTTTCACCTTTATGAAAATTGGGGTATATAGGATCTTTTGCTAAGTAAGAGAAATAAGCTGATATCTTTTTATGGTCAATAGGATTATACCATTATCAATCTATTAACTTTATTTCTCTGTTATTGCCTAATTGTTATAACATAATTCATCAATGTCATATCACATAAGGAAATGAGTATGAGTATGATAAAAAACTATC
This sequence comes from Candidatus Berkiella aquae, assembly GCF_001431295.2. Lineage (NCBI taxonomy): Bacteria > Pseudomonadati > Pseudomonadota > Gammaproteobacteria > Candidatus Berkiellales > Candidatus Berkiellaceae > Candidatus Berkiella > Candidatus Berkiella aquae. The sequence goes on from NZ_LKAJ02000001.1 coordinate 536,586, forward strand.
GTCTTTGCGTTGGTTTTCTGTAATGAAGAATGTTCTTACATTAGGAATGATCTTCATCAGTTTCGGGCTGTGTGCTCAACCAGAACAGCTTCTAGAAGCGATGGAGCCAGACGATCCCAATGCTTGTGTTTCCCATATTCATTATATTTCCCCCTTTCATGATTACGAGCCTCAAGGTCCGATGAAACTAGAGTCTTGGCGTAAAGCAAATGAAACGGTTATGAATCAACGGATGCAGCCTATGAAGCCTGCGCATAAAGGAAATCACTAGGTGGCGCACATAAACACATGCTTTAAAATTCCATGCGCTTTTTTAACATTACTTTATTTGAGTGGATGTAGCACTTTTTCAAAAGATGGCGGATTTTGTGAGGTCAGTTCTCTTGTGCAAGAGAGAGTTATTCAGCAACCTGTTTGGTTGCGAACCGATGAACAAAGAGCAGCGCAGCAAGAAATTGTTAATGCCATGTTAGAAGAAATCTTAGTTGCAGATAAGGTTGTTAGTATTGCATTAATGAATAATCCAGCTTTACAAAAAGCATTAATGGATTTAGGTATCGCAGAAGCGGATTTAGTACAATCAGGTAGAATACGTAATCCCAGTCTTTCTTATGCCAAGCTTAATCCCGTCAGTGATGAATATGATATAGAGCGAGCTGCCGTTTTCGATGTGATGAGTTTTTTGACAATGCCAATGCGTTCTGCCATTGAAAAACAGCATTTCCAACAAGCTAAATTGCAAGCAGCAATCGATATTTTAGAAATAGCAACGCAAACGACCAAGGCCTACTATTCAGCTATCGCTGCCCAGCAGATAGTCGGATATTTAGAAAAAGTGAAAGAAGCCTCACAAGCTAGTGCGCAGTTAGCACAGAGAATGGTAGAGGTAGGAAATTGGAATCGCTTACAACAAGCGCGTGAACAAGCTTTTTATGCGCAAATCATGGCGCAACTTGCGGATGCCAAATTACAGGCAATAAAAGAGCGAGAACGATTAACACGTTTGTTGGGACTGTGGGGAGAGCAAATTGCTTTTAAATTACCTGCACGATTACCGGAATTACCCTCATCGGTACAAGAACCCGATGAGCTTGAAAAGCAAGCATTGTGTTTGCGTTTAGATATTCAAGCAATCAAGCATGAAATCGATAAAAAATGCAAAGCATTAAAATTAACCAAGGCGACACGTTTTATTGATGTTTTTGATTTAGGATATATCCGCAACAGTTCAGACGATAGACCACATCAAACCGGATATGCTATCGCGCTCGAAATACCACTATTTGATTGGGGTGATGCTAAAGTTTCAAAAGCACAAGATATTTATATGCAGTCGGTATGGCATTTGCGAGAAGTGGCTATTAATGCCCGCTCTGAAGTACGAGAAGCATATCAGATTTATCGTATTCATTATGATAAAGCAAAATTTTATCGGGATGAAATTGTCTCCTTACGTAAAAATATATTAGATGAAAGTTTATTGCGTTATAACGGAATGTTAATTGGTACTTTTGAATTGCTCGAGGATGAGCGAGAACAAATCATGAGTGTCAATGCCTACATTGAAGCATTACGAGATTTTTGGCTTGCCCAAGCGGATCTGCAAACAACGCTGATGGTAACCTCACCTTCGCATGCGGTGAATTAAGAGGACAGAATGGTTTCAAGACGTCACTTTATCAAAGGCGCAGCAAAAGGAGCGATTGGACTAGGTGCAGCATTTGCTGCAACCTCTGTCAGTAAAGTTGCGCTTGCAGGTTTACCCGAAATAGCAACGGTTAATACACCTAACACCCAATTACCGACATTGCCTGAAAATGGGCGACCTTTTAATCCTGTCGTGACATTAAATGGTTGGTCGTTACCCTGGCGCATCAAAAATGGTTGGAAAGAATTTCATTTAGTGGCAGAGCCTGTTGTTCGTGAATTTGCCCCTGGTATGAAAGCGCATTTGTGGGGTTATAATGGACAATCTCCTGGACCAACAATCGAAGTGGTAGAAGGAGACAAGGTCCGTATTTTTGTCACCAATCGATTACCAGAGCACACCAGCATCCATTGGCATGGTCAACCTTTGCCCAATGGGATGGATGGTGTTGGTGGATTAACGCAACCACAAATCAAACCCGGTAAAACCTTTGTATATGAGTTTGAAGCAAGACGCAGTGGCACATTCATGTATCACCCACATGCCGATGAAATGGTACAAATGGCAATGGGGATGATGGGATTTTGGGTAACCCATCCTAAAGATCCTGAATTCATGAAAGTTGATCGTGATTTTTGCTTCCTATTGGCATCTTATGATATTGATCCTGGCAGTTATACCCCCAAAGTAAGCACCATGCTAGATTTTAATTTATGGGCTTTTAATAGTCGGGTATTTCCAGGAATTGATCCTTTAGTTTGTCGCCAGGGCGATCGCGTGCGCATTCGTGTTGGCAATCTTACCATGACCAATCACCCCATCCATTTACACGGAGTAGACTTTGTTGTTGCAGGGACTGATGGTGGCTGGATAAAACCGGAAGCACGTTGGCCTGAAGTCACAACCGATATTGCGGTAGGACAAATGCGTGCTCTTGAATTTGATGCAAGCTTACCGGGTGATTGGGCTTTTCATTGTCACAAAGCACATCATACGATGAATGCAATGGGACATGATGTGCCAACGATGATTGGGGTCGATACCAAAGGGGTAAACGATAAAATAAGAAAATTAATTCCCGATTATATGCCAATGGGTGAAGATGGGATGGCAAGTATGGGTGAAATGCATATGCCATTACCTAAAAATACTTTACCCATGATGACCGGGACAGGACAATTTGGCCCCATTGAAATGGGCGGTATGTTTACGGTGGTTAAAGTACGAGAAAATCAGCCGCCAGGGAATTATCAAGATCCAGGTTGGTACCAACACCCTAAAGGGACTGTCGCATATGAATGGACGGGAAATATCGACGAACCTCATCGAGCAACGACAGAAACTAAAATGCCAAACGAGATTGAGTTAAAAGTGCGTAAGCCAAACAAGCATCATTGTGCAACGTAACGGAAAAAGACTAATCTAAATACCGCCTTTGCCATTCTAAATATAACTTTTGTATATGCTCACAAAAAGCTTCTTTAGAAGGAAAATTTTTAGGATCAATCGCATCGTAAACATAATAATTGGCGCGATGATTTTGTGCCGTCAAAATCATCCACAGCTTGTGTAACAAATGTTGATGTTGCCATTCAAAATCAGCCTGGGCTTCATAATGTAAAAAAACAGGGACAATGGGAACCCCTGTTTGGATAGACAAATCAAATGCGCCATAACGAAAGGGGGTAAAAATGCGACGGCCTTTACATCCCCCTTCTGGATATAACCCGATATTGATATGTTGTGACAATAAGGTTTGTTTTAGTTCTTCTGAAGCATTTTGTCTGGAATCTTTTGATTCCCTATCGACATAGTAAGTACCTACAGCCTTGCTAATGCGCCCGACAATCCACCAATCTTTGACTTCAATTTTGGCTAAGTAGTACACATCAAATAAGGCTGGCATGCCAATATCTTCTAGCGCGGAAGGATGGTTACCAATCAAAATATATTGCGAGGGTAATGGTTGATGATTCTTTTGATGTAAATAAAGTTCGACGCGTAGCGCACGAACAAAAACCATGCTCCAATATCGATAACAAAGACGATACCATGTGCCAAGCATTTTCTTGGGCAAGAAACTAAATAGATAAAGAAATAATGTTAGTACGGCCAGATCAATCCAGCCGATTAGGGTACGAAGTAATGACAATAGTGAAAGAATCATCAGTATGGCTTAAAGTGAGAGGCCTATATCTTAGCTTATGCAACCCGACTAAGACTCGCAAGCCTCTCTTGCCACTTTGTGAGATGACTACACTTTTAAAGTAGACGTTTTATTTTCGATATTTTCAGGCTCTAATCGTTTTGGCAGCTTCTCTTCTTCCTTTTGCATGTCAAACTGAAACGTTAAAGCAACTCTCGCATTCAAGGCGGGGGTGTCTTCTGCATCAGCCTTATTTTTCATCTCTAATATGCATGGATGCGTGTTCAAAATACTGGCAACGGATGAAAAAAGAGGGGATGTTCTTCTCACTTTAGATGGAGAGCCATTTTTGCGAATCAATGCCTCACTCTTTTTATCTTCTGAGCTCATTTTCTTAGGGGTTTGGCGTTCTGCAAAAGGTAATGATTTTATTTTTTCGGGTGTAGCAGGGTGCATATCGCTGACCCGTTTTCTTTTTTGTGGAGAAACGGGCATTGCCTGAAGTTCATCGACTTTCAAGGCATTATGCTTTGCAAGATGTGCTTTTAGCTCCTCTGAGAGTAAAGGCAACACATGGATGCAAATGTTAATGTGCCAAATAAATTCGGCTTCAAAGTCTCGTAAAATATCTTGCTGTTCACACAGTTTCTTTTGTCTTAAAGCTTGTTGGATTTTAGTTAATGTTTTTTTAAGGTTGCAATAAATACCGCCGAGTTTTAATCCATGGCTTTTATTTTTTATCTTGGTGCGACAATGTTCTTCATACAATGCGGCACTGGCGTTATGATGAAAAAAAGTGGGGGTGTCTTCAACATACTGACGATCGGTGATGTAAGAATACACTTGCTTTAAGCTCGCCATAATATCAGCGAATAATTGAGGTTCATCTTTTTTAAGTGTTTTTAGCGCTAAAATTTTTTCATCTTTTGGCAATGAAGTCATGACTTTATGCTTGAGGGGGCTTGCAACATGATGTTTAATTTGAAAATCTTGAGGGCCATTTTGAGACATTTGATACCTGCTGTTAAGTAAATAAATAAATCAATCGATCAATCAATAACAGGCTTCCTTGCTGAGGGGCGGCATCATAAAGTTTTATGAGTAAACTTACAAGCTTTTGTAAGAATAAAGAGAGTTAGCCAAAATGGATATGCTTAGGAGAAGGGACTGCTCTGAGTTTGGCATTAGGGCAAAGGAAAACGCAACTGCCTGATTCATTAAAATAAAATCGAACATTTTCAGTGATTTCACCCAGAGGACGATAACAAACAGCCATCGCATCGGAAGAAGGGGTGTTGTACACATTGACGCCAATATCAGCCAATGCCTTGGTTAACTGAGCAATCATAAAGGTATTATCTAGACGAGGGTTTACACGAACATGATTGAGTTCAAATAATACCCCATGTAAAGTAACACGGAAGTCGTGTATGGGGTATACAATACCTTCTGCCAGAGATTCCACGTGAACACATTCAATGACATGCAGATTTTCGTTTAAAACGAACTCATGAATGTCTGGCCTGTGATCCGGTTTTACCCGCGAGGCATTGATGAGTATTTCATTGGCAATATAGGTGCTCATATGCGGGATATCGGCATTTATTAATCAAACTTTAGAAAGTTAACAAAATATGACAAAGGTTAAAACACAGTATTCTTGTTCAGCGTGTGGAAGTGTCAGCCCTAAATGGCTGGGACAATGTACAGATTGCGGTGCTTGGAATAGCCTGACAGAAATTGCTATTTCGAAGACACCTAATAGCGGACGTTGGCAAGGTTATGCAGGGGCAAGTGAAGCAAGCATCATTGCGTTACCTCAAATTTCAACCACCCAAACTGAGCGACTTTCAACCGGACTAGAAGAGCTGGATAGAGTACTAGGTGGCGGTCTAGTCATGGGATCCGTTATTTTAATTGGTGGCGATCCCGGTATTGGTAAATCTACCTTATTGTTACAAGCTTTAGCGCACTTACCCGAACCTGATAAAGCATTATATGTGACAGGGGAAGAGTCATTACAGCAAGTTTCATTGCGCGCAAAACGTTTAGGTGTGGGGCAGATGCCATTGAAATTGTTGGCAGAAACGCAAGTAGAAACCATCATTGCTTTAGCAACGACATTAAAACCCAGTGTCATGGTCATTGATTCTATTCAAACGATCTTTACGCAATTAATTCAATCAGCACCAGGATCGGTAAGCCAAGTACGAGAAAGTGCGGCTCTCTTAGTCCGCTTTGCTAAACAATCGGGTATTTCCTTATACCTGGTTGGACACGTTAATAAAGACGGTGCTATTGCAGGGCCTCGTGTGTTAGAGCATATGGTCGACACGGTATTGTATTTTGAAGGCGAAAAAGAAAGTCGATTTCGTATTGTTCGTGCAATTAAAAATCGCTTTGGCGCAGTGAATGAATTAGGTATTTTTGCGATGACGGATAAAGGATTACGTGAGGTGAATAATCCTTCTGCGATATTCTTATCACGAACCGCCAAGCCGTCTTCTGGAACCATTGTGTTAGTGTCGTGGGAAGGGAGTCGTCCACTATTACTTGAAATCCAAGCGTTGGTTGATGATAGTCATGGTGTCCCAAGAAGAGTTACGGTGGGATATGATCATAATCGTTTAGCCTTGCTGTTAGCCGTGCTTCATCGTCATTCTGGGATCACCATGCATCAGATGGATGTTTTTCTGAATGTGGTTGGGGGCGTGAAGGTGACAGAAACGGGAGCGGATTTAGCGATTGTTGTCGCAGTATTAACCAGCTTTCGCGATAAAATATTAGACAAAGGGACTGTCGTTTTTGGCGAAATTGGCTTGGGGGGAGAATTACGTCCTGTGCCGGGTGGACAAGAGCGAATTATTGAAGCAGCAAAACATGGTTTTAAACGCGCAATCGTGCCTAAAGGTAATGCACCCCGTCAAAATCCTGAAGGAATGGAAGTGTTTGCGGTAGAAACACTCAAAGAGGCCTTGTCAAAATTAGATTAAAGTTAGAAGCTTTGTATAACTACGAAGGATTGATAAACCTAGCCTGTAATGGCAAGCTAGGTTTTATTTTTTAGCATAATGGATTTAGCGTTGTATTGGTTCTATGGCTTACCAGCATTAAGCTTTTTTCTACTCTATTTGGGTGAGTTATGGTTGCCATGTTATCAACAACCGAAGATCTACCAACCATCTGATTGGCTTTTAAACATAATCGGTTTATTTATTCAAGGTGTGCTAATCCCACTTTTAGGCATTGTGTTTGCCTATACGCTGTTTCCCCAATTAGATTTTCTTAAGCCAGGAGCCCTCAAATTAAGTTGGTTTGGTGCATTTTTGTTCAACATTATTGTTATTGATTTCCTATACTATTGGCAACATCGTCTGTTCCATCGTTTTTCATTTTTATGGAAACTACATGAATGCCACCATAGCTCACCTCGGGTTGATATTTGGGCAACATCGCGAAATAATTTGTGGGTGAATTTCTTGTTTGTCTATTTACTGATAAATCCTGTCATTGGCTATTTATGCCAAAATCCGGAAGGTTTTTTTGCGGGTAGTATGCTAACAGCAAGTTTAGATATTTTTAGACATTCGAAAATTGATTTCAAGCGACTGCCCAAACAAAAATGGATTCAAGCAATGGCAAAAATCATCGTTATGCCATGGATGCATCATAGCCATCATAACATGTTAAAAAAAGCGCATAATTTTGGTGCTAATTTAATTATTTGGGATAAAATTTTTAAAACTTTTGAAGAAAGTGGCCAGCAGAATATTCAATATCAACTGTTAAACTCCAGCTCATATCGCTACCAGTTTTACTATCCTTTTACTCGATAGAGAAAAATTATGCATCCCCATTTAACACAGCGTCAAAACAAAAGCTTATTAGATGAACCTCTTATTCACAAAAAACTACATTTTAATTATGAAAAAAATAAAGAACTCGATCATACTGCTTTGATTGACAAGGCAACCGAGGCTTTTGATTATGAGGCTTGTAAAGAATCGTATTGGAATCCTGAACAGCTTTCTTTAATGCATGGAACACCCTTGTGGGATGAAGCAAGCCAAACGCAGAGAATTATTTTAAATCAATTGTATTGGATAGCTTATTATAGTCAAATTGTTTCAGCCGAAATCGCCACAATTTATTTTAATCATATCGCCGCTACTGGACTTTACTCGTTAGAAGATTTTAGAATTATTTGTGATACCTTAGATTTAGAAACAAGACAAGAAAGATCACATATTCATGCTTTTAAAACGATTAGTGAAGATGTTGAATGGCGGTTATTTGGTAAAAGGCTTTTTACTTATCCAATGAGAGGCCCATTAGAACAAACCATGGTCTTTGCTGATCGTAATCGTTTTAGTGATTTTTGGCGGAAATTAAGACTAAAAGCATATTCACTTATTTCTCCACAAAATGCATTTTTAGCAAGTCAATATTTACTGATTAGAGGTCTTCGCACACTCAATGGCAAGCTTATTCAGCATAAATTAGCCAAAGATTACATGGTACTGCAAGATAAAAGTATAGCGCCTATCCCAACACAAATTAATTACTTTCACTTCATGGATGAAAGCTACCATTTTAATACTTCTAAAATTGTTGGATTAGAAATTATTAAATGCTTAGAAAAACCCACTGCTTATGAAACATGGGTGGTGAATAAAGCTATTGAAGGTTGCCAGCAGGATCATTTTAATTTCTCCGTTGTAGTCAACGGCATATTTTGGTATGAACCTGCATTATATCGCACGATGTATCAATTATTAACCTCAAATGTGTTTAATATGGACAAACATGAAGCATTAAATATGCTGAAAAGATGCTTTACCCAGGAAAATGAAGCAATGCATAAGAGTTTTGAGTTACATAATATTGCGATTGCCTCTTATAAAGCATTATTGTCACCTTTAGCGTATTTGAATAAAACCAATAAAGAAATGACCATCATGTCTAAAAATAATATAGGGTTGCACTTAAAACAAAATCAGCGTCAATTCAAAAGATTTATTGCCAATGAAAAAATACACCATTAACTTTATTGATTCAGATAAAGCGCAGATAACTTTAACAGAAGGTTCAGAACTGTGTGAACATTTAACGGCCATTAATTCACCGGTATTGTTTGGCTGCCGCTCAGGAATTTGTGGTACTTGTTTATGCGAAATAGAGGCAATACAAGGGCAACTGCCAGAACCCAGTTTCGAAGAGCAAGATGCTTTAGCACTTTATGCGCCGAGCAATAAAAAAGCACGGCTTGCTTGTCAGGTACAGTTATTAGCAGATATCACGATTAAAAAAATAGAATGTTATGAATAGTTTATTACAACATTATTGGTACATTGTTGCAGAATCCAGTGAGTTAACAGCAGATAAGGTACTAGCTCGTCAAATATTAGATGAATGGTTGGTTGTTTTTCGTGGAGAAGATAACAAACCTTGTGTCATGCGTGATAAATGTTTGCACCGTTGTGCGCGCTTATCAAAAGGTGAGGTGAGTAAAGGCTTATTGACTTGTCCTTATCATGGTTGGGTTTACAATGGAAAGGGACAGCTCGTTTCGGTGCCGGCCCATTTTGGTCAACGTAAAGAAGAGGTAATGAACGTTTCTCATGCCTTTGCGTGCATAGAGCAGGAAGGTTATATCTATGTTTGTTTAAGCAACAAGCCTCTCGCATCCAAACCCTATGCGATGCCACAATTTAATAATGGTCGCTATAAAAAAGTGCGGCTGGTCAATGTGTTTAATAATACTTTAGCTAACTGTGTTGAGAATTTTATTGATATTCCCCATACTGCCTTTGTTCATCAAGGCATTTTTCGTAAAAAAGCAAACGAACAAATTAAAGCTAAAGTAAAAAGAGAAAATGGGCACATTCAAATTGATTATGAGAATGAAAAAAATAACTTAGGAAGCTTTTCTTGGCTATTAAATCCTAAGAAGAAAGTTATTTTTCATCAAGATAATTATTATGCGCCTAATATTACGCATGTTATTTATCGTCTTACGGGAAAATGGGAATATAGGATCACGAGTCAAACGGTTCCCATAACGAATGAGACTTCGATTGTCTATACTGAAATTTGCTACGACTTTGGACTGTGGAACTATCATCCCTTCACAAAATGGCTTATTAAACGGCAAGCTCAAAAAGTGATTGATCAGGACATGAATATTTTAAATGATCAAATGACGGTAATCAAAAAATATGGCCAGAAGTTTAGTACGACCTCTGCCGATCTTATTCATCATTATACTTCTGAAATAATAGATGCATTAAATAATGGATTAGAACCACAAATGTTACCTGATCAAGAAAAGGAGATTACATTTTGGGTTTGATATTGAAAAAAGCGATGACGCTCTTTGGTTTTTTGCATATTGTAACCATTGTTTTTTCAGGATGGCAATTCATCCTTTCACCCTCAATGATATGGTTTGCTGGGCTCCTTTTTAGTATTTATTTTTTGCCAATCATCGTATTTAGACTTCAAGACATTTTTGTTCCCTTGCAAGAAGGAAAATTTGATTTTGATGAGCATCCATATTGTCCGTGGTGGGGGGCGCATCAAATTCAACAGCTTTATGCTGCAGTACCTTTTTTAGAAGGGTTATTGCGGATCATTCCGGGGGCTTACAGTTTTTGGTTAAGGCTTTGGGGTTCTAAAATTGGTAAACAAGTCTATTGGACACCACGAATTGAAATTGTAGATAGAAGCTTATTGGAAATAGGTGATTATGTTATTTTCGGTCACCGTGCAGCGTGCTCAAGCCATATTATTAGTCAAAAAAATAATAAATTGCGACTGCAAATCGGTAAAGTTCGTTTGGGTAAAAGGGTTTTAGTTGGGGCTGGAGTACGATTAGGGCCAGGAACTATCATTGCTGATAACATATCAATCCCTGTTTGTAGTACATTATTAATTGATCAACACATTGAATCTCAAGACCAGCTAAAAGCAGTGCACCATGATCCCATTCCAAGGCCAATTAGCTCAGACGCTCTTTAAAACGATAAGTGCTAATACCTATCATCATTTTATAGCTGCTTTAAAAACGCCGGCTGCAGTTCAAACACAGCTGCTGAATATCATGCTTGCCCATTTACGAGAAACGGAATACGGACAATATTTGCAATTGCCTAAAAATGCAAACTATGACGCCTATTGTCGCACTGTACCCATCGTGAATTATGAAGATTTAGTGAATTGGATTGAAAAAGCAAAATCAAGCAAGTGCATTTTAACCAAAGAGAATATTGATTTTTTTGAATTGACCTCGGGTAGCACGGGGGCAAAAAAGTCAATTCCTTATACCCAACGTTTAAGAAAAAGCTTTTCAAGTTGTTTTAAAATATGGGGAATGGATATTTTACAAAGTGGTTTGTCATTTAATGCAATGAAAATTTTCATGAGTATTTCCCCACATATTTCTCATGAAGCAAATACCATCGTATTGAAAGAGGATAGTGATTATCTAACGGGGTTAACAAAATGGTTAGTAAAACCATTTTTAGTGACGCAACCTAATATTCATCAATTGAACGAAGCAGAAGATTTTCGTTTTATTTTAGCACTAACGCTTTTGGCAGAAGAAAATCTAGAAATGATTTCTGTTTGGAGCCCATCGTATTTACATATCTTGTTAAGGATAATTGAAGAACGATTTGATGAAATGTGTTTTTATCTTGGCAAATCTGCATTTCAATATAAAAATATTGACATCACATTGCCTGCAATAACCCAAAAAAGAAGATTATATTTAAAGACGCTAAACAATCATTTTCAATACCAAAAACTATGGCCTAAATTAAAACTGCTATCATGCTGGTGTGCTGGCTCTTCACAAAGAAGCGCTGAGTTATTAGCAGCCCAATTTCCTCATGTCTTAGTGCAAGGTAAAGGATTATTAGCGACAGAAGCACCGATAACTATTCCTTTACATCAGGCGAATGGTTATGTGCCTATGTTGCAAGAGGTGTTTTTTGAATTTGAAGATAATCAGCAAAATATTTTTCGAATACATGAATTAAAAGAAAATGAGCAGTATGAAATCATTATCAGCCAACAGTCTGGACTTTATCGCTATCGAATGGGGGATAGTATTCGAGTGACACATTTTCACCAGAAGACGCCTTGTTTGGAATTTATTGGACGTACTAAACAAACCAGTGATCTCGTTGGCGAAAAGTTACATGAAGCATTTGTGACAACCATATTTAATAGAGCGCCCTTTAGTCAGGCAAACTATTTGCTATTAGTGCCGGCGCAATTGGTTTCAGGCCAAGGTCAGTACTATTTATTAACAGATAATCCACAGTTATTAAAGAGAGAAGCATTGCTTGACCAAATGCTCTGTGATGCTTTTCATTATAAAAATGCAAGAAAAATGGCACAACTTTGCGTTCCTGAAATAATATACCATGCGGATATGATGGCGATTATGAACCAAGCAATGGAAAAGCGAGGTATTAAAATGGGTGATCAGAAAATTGTTTCACTCATTTGTTGCGCTACAATGGGAGAGAAACTTTTGCAAGGTGTTTTGCAGCGTAAGGTGTAAAGTATCCACACTCAGCAAGTTCATGTAGTATTTTCTCAAGACCAGGTTGCTTCATTAATTTGAATAATAAATGGAGTTTTTCTTGAGAGGTTGCTTCACCACCCAGTTCATCAAATAATTGCATGCGTTGTGCAACATTTAACCCGCCTAGTGATTTATCCATCGTTGCAATCACTGCTTGTGGCCCAATACGAACTAATTCACAATAAGCTTTCAGGCGATCTTTGATTAACAATAAATCAGCAGTACTCAGATGATCTGCACAAAAAAAGGTTTTTCCTGAATGGTGATGTAATGCTTCATCTTGCAAAATAAGTGTAAAAACGCCTTTTAAGGTAGGCTCCAGGCAATATTGGCTTAAAGATTTATAATGTTTGAGTCCCCAACCTTCTAAAATAATTTGTACCAAATAATATAATAAATTGGCATTGTCTAGTTGTACTACTTCGCTAATCAATGACAGTAATGGGCCTTGAGGCTGGATACGAAGTGCTTCTGGAATATAGGGAGTAATCCATTGCAAATGGGCCGCTTCATCAGCGCCGATAAAACTAAAGACTTGTTTGGCTTCAAGACTTGATGAAAGCAATATCAATTTTGCAGAATAGGCAATACCAATTTTTTCAATGAAATAAGATTCATTCAATAAATCTTGTGCACAATGAACCAAAATCTGTTGTTGCACATCGTTGCTAGCCTGACGAAAAAGCGAAGATTTTTCCAGATGATAAAATGCCGCAGGCCAATAAGGCTGTATAGCTAAAGCTTCATGTTGCGGGCGTTGCCTTTTTTTAAGAAAGCTATCAATTAACTGAGTTGCCTTTGGATGAGCTTTATTATGATTAATTGAAAGTATATCGTCACATTTAAACATATTTAGCGATCATTTTATATTGTAACCAAGCGAATAACCGTGAAGGTAAATATTTCTTTAATAGATAGGGCAATCGGCTATCAAGATCAATCGGTATTCGTATGGGTAATTTATCCCGCTGTGCTAGTTGAACAATTTTTTGCGCAAATAAATCGATGTTGTTAGCCGCTTTGTTACTAAGTTCTTGTTTTAAACGTAAAAAGCCATGGTGGGAATCAAGATAAGTCGCATGAAGTGATTCCTTTGGAGGCGTAACCTGCATATGGTGGCTAAATTGCGTTTTATAACGACCCGGTTCAATCACACTGCACTGAATGCCTTGTCCATGTAGTTCATAATATAATGATTCACTAAAACCTTCTAACGCAAACTTTGATGCACAGTAGAGTGAATGTAATGGGAAACCAACTAAACCAAAAGCAGAAGAAATATTTAATATTTTCCCTTTTTTCTTTCTTAAAGCAGGTAAGCAAGCTTTAGTTATCATGACATGAGATAAAAAATTAACCGTCATTTGTTGGGTGATGCTTTTCTCATCTAAACTTTCTAATGCGCCTACTAGTGCAAAGCCTGCATTATTAATTAAGAGATCGATCCCTGGTGTCAAATGCGAGATCATGATTTTTTGAAGTTCATTAAAATCAAGGGACTCATTGTTAATAGTAACAAGCATAAAGTTTTTATGAGCGATAGGGTGGTTTTGCTCGTTTCGAGATAAACCAATGACTTTCCAGTCACGATCTAAAAAAGCTTGTGCCATTGCAAAACCTAAACCAGAAGAACAACCCGATATTACAACACGCTTAGTGCTCATGAATCATCCTTTTTGTTACATTTTCATGACTAGATTGTTTTAACGAGGCTTGCCAATCTACTTTTGGCTGTTTTTCAAGATGCTTAATAAAGGCAAGGACCGTTTTATCATGTTTTATGGGGTGTTTTAAATCAAAACGAATTTTTTGAAAAACTTTGGTATCACCGATAGCAAAATAAAAGCCTGCAAGCTTAGTCACTTGTAATAAAGCGGTATTAAAGATGCGACCTAATAGCCCTGCGCGTTGCTTAGTGAAAGCAATGGTTTTTCCTAAGGTAGACCCATCTGCTTGTGGCCGTAAAGCAAACATCAGATGAAGATGCATAAAATCAGGCCCGAGAGTTACGGTGCCAACAAGGCCATACCAATAACTCATTTGATAGGTAATAGGCCCTTGGTAAAAGCGCTGCATCAATCGGCCAAACCAATGATGCGCAGAGGGTTTTCCCTGATTTTCAAAATGAATATTAATGTCATCAATCACTTTGGGAGACATATTTAAAACATGACCAGGTAATTTATGAACGGTTTGAAAATGATGTTCATCAATCGCATTAATCATAACCACATTAGGGTGGCATTTCTTTTGCCATTGATTACCTAAAGAAAAATCAAGTGCTTGATTGGTTAATTCTGGAACGCAAGGAATATCAAAAGAAGGTGAAGTTTCTCCTGTCCATAACCAAATCAGCCCATATTTTTCTTTGACAGTAAAAGAGCGCTGCTGTATTTTTTTTGCAGGCAATGTTTTAAGACAAGGGATATCAATACAGTTACCGTCTCGATTAAATTTCCAATTATGAAAAAAACATCTAATCCCATTGCCTTCAACTTTTCCATCAACCAGATGAGCTCCCATATGAGGGCAATAGGCATCAAGGGCACCCAGTTGATTATCTTCTCCCCTAAACACAATGATTTCGCGTCCCATCAGATTGACGGCATGTATTTGCTTTCTTTTGATTTGCTTTGCTGGGAAAACCCATATCCAACCTAAAGGGATATCGGTGGCAGAGTTAAACGACAACGTGTTCATCATAATGCTTTAAATATCCTTCTTGAAACAAGCGTTGTGCTAATGGCTTTAAATTGTTTTCATCTAATTTGCATAAACAAACGAGCTCATCCCCTAAATGATAGTTTGGATTTTTTTGCTTAAAAAATTGAATGTCTTTTCTCTGTAGTAATTTTTCAGGTATTTGCGCCCAATGTTGCTTTAAATGCCCTTGGGAAGTTGGAAAATGTACAGTACCCAGTGTTTTTTGATAGTGTTTACCAAAAGTCGCATGAGCGAGATGATCAATTAAATGTTGTTCCCACTGCGGTGTTGGATATTGATAGTTGGGATAAAAAACCTTACTAAAAACGGGCAGATATCGATAAGTGCGATGACCTTTTACAATAATAAACCAATAAAGCGATTGCTCGGGATATTGTGCTTTAAGGCCTCCTGCGAACTTTAACCAAGAAAAAGCAAGAATGGGTGTTCCCCAATATTGCTCCGCCATAATGGTATCGCCAGAATAAATGATTTGTAGTGTTTGGCCTTGATAAGAGATGGCGTAATTTAATATGGTAGTAAAGCCAATTAATTGTTTTTCGTCATTAAAAATTTGTAAAACAGTATTCTTTTGGGAAAGATCTTTTTGAAAGGCGACTAAGTTTGTGCAGGCGTAATAATCTGCATACAAACGATACATCGCATTGATACTATCAAGATCTAACTGTTGTATCGGTGTAATTTTGGGATGCAATTGCTCCATTGACTCTCTCATCAAATACTTTTTGATACAATCCAATACAAAGAAGAAATAATAACATTCCTGCCAACACATCTAAAAGACAATGCTGCTTCGTTGTTAATGTAGAGAGGATAATAGCAAAACCCCACAAAGGCGCCACTATTTGCCAAAAAGCATTGCGTTGCTTAAGGCTTATCAATGCAAACAAAGCAAGCGTCGTATGTAGGGATGGAAAGCAATTATAGGGTGTATCACTGAAGTATAAAAATTGATACAAATAATAAATAACAAGGTGAGTATCTTGTTGAGGTAGAAAAACCCGAGGTAGCTGGGTTGGATATAAAATGAAAATGCAACCTGCAAGAAGGGTCGCTAGTAAATAACCATAGTAGGTTTGCGTAGCAATGCGTTGATTAGGAGAATAGAGGACCGCCAATAACAAGAACACATATTGCGAAAGATAAATGATGACCGTCCAAGGTAGCCACGGAATTTGCGTATCCAATCCGATCATCGGTGCTTGCATAACTTCCCTAATGGGATGACCACCAATGCCAGAATAGATCAATGCAAAGAAGCTACAACCCAACACGATAAGCCTTAAACGAGTAGTATGGGTAAAAGAAGGTAAGGAGCTCATGTTTTACTCGCTTGATAGCATGCCAAAGCTTTTTGCACACGTTCTGTTTCATGGTGATATTGGCCGGTAAGAACATGAAAAAAAAGTTTATGTAGGCTAATGAATGCACGAAATGAAAAGGCAGTATCTCGTTGATCAATACTTGAGCGTTCAAAACAAAAATGCCCCACTAAACCGGTTAGTTGAGAAAGTGGCATGAGCAGTAAAAACCACAGATTTTGAGTCGCAATGCTTAAAATCCCGAAAGTATACATGAGAAAGAAAGCAATACAATGAAAAAGAACATTATATTTTTGCTGGTGCTTTAAAATAAAGATATCCCAATAGTTTGTGAATGGGTGATCAAGCAGTTCATGATTAATGCGATTGCGATAACGTTCATAAATTGGTTGAAGCCCCATGACTGGCACTGTTGATTTTAAGATAGTGCCCGTCTTCTTTTTTCCTAATGATGAGTGTGGGTTTCCTTGAGAAATAACTTCTTGACCTGCAATGTAAACGCTTTCAATCGGCGAATGCGAGTCTTGCTTAATCATACGCATGGAATGTAACAGTGTGGCATCAATATATTCATTTGGCATGGTAATAGGTTGATTTAGCTTTTGAGGGTCTAAAATAACCAGATCGGCTTTAGCGCCCATTTTAAGCTGACCTGCTGCGAGATTAAACCATTTTGCTGGTTCATAAGTGACACGTTTAATCGCCTGTTCAGGCGGAATAAATTGCGATTGTACACTTTGTTTAAGCAAAGATAGAGCACTATCAAAAAAGGCAATATTCCGGCAATGTGCACCCGCATCACTGAAACCTGGTAATATATAAGGGTGCTTTAATAATTTATGACGAATAGCTTCACGATGATTGGCGCCAGTATGCTTCCATCGTAAGGCCGTATCTTGAGTTTCTAATAATGAGATAAACAAGGTTAAAGGATCTTCGTTCATCGATTGAGCGATGTCTTGTAAAGATTTTCCTTGCCATGCTAGTTGGGGCGCTTTGATCAGGATTATTTTGGCAAAGTCACCATCAAAAGTTCGACCCTTTAAGCAATTCCATTGTTGTTTAAATCGTTTTTTAAATTCAGATGATTGCCATTGCGCTTTTCGCTCAATCGACGTTTTGAGACTATTAAGCTGCGCGCCCGTTTCAAATTCTTCAAACAACGGCGTGATAGGACCATCAGAATAGATAGTGAAAGGCTCAGGAATCGTCTGAAAACGGATGTTACAACCTAGAAATTGGTTACAGATGGTACTAAAAGCAGGAAAGGCACGCCAAGCATGCTTATTAATCGTCATATCCATGGCAGATAGAATAGTACAGCGTAAGGGCGCTCGAACAATACCATAACTTAAACGGATAATGGCCAAAATCGAGGGCCATAATTTTTTAGGATTCGGGGTGACTTGAAAAACCGCATCACGTTCACGACAGAGGGCTGCAAGCATGGCATATTCTTCAAATCCTGCATGATGAGAAGGCAAAGAGTGGCCTGGGTATAATCCAGTCGTGCGATGCCAATGTACCATGTCGATGGAGATCCCAATACAGCCAGCATCTAAGGCTTCTTGCGCCAGCAATTTCATCACGTTAATTTCAGTTGGCGTTGCTTTTTCGGTGAGGCTTCGTTTTAAGCCCATCACTTCTGCACGAAGGGCACTATGTCCTAGTAAACAACCCACGTTCGGGCCTAGAGGTAACTGTTCAAGAAATGATAAATACGATTTGGTATTGGGCCATTTTTTTGCTTGCTGTTTCCATAAGGTAATTAATTCGGGCATTGTTTCAACGCGCTCAAATAAGTCGCCGTTAACATGGGGCGAACCAATGCCTAAAGATAAACTGCAGTTTCCCATCACGAGACTTGTGACACCATGTCGAACTGACTCACTTAAGTCAGGTTTGATTTCGACTTCGGCATCATAATGGGTATGAATATCGACAAATCCTGGGCAGATCCAAAAAGAAGAAACATCTCTTTTTTCAAAGGCAGGCTCTACAATAGAAGGCGCTATTAGTATTATTTTTTTATCTTTGATAGCGATATCTGCGCGAAAAGGAGGAGCACCACTACCATCGTAGATGACTCCTCCACTTAAGATGAGATCAAACATCATTAGGCTGTTTTAGAACGACATTTTAGTTTCATCAGAATAAATCCTAAAAGTAAACCAGCAATAGCGCCAATGCCTGCAAAGAGAAAAAGCTGTTTTTTGGCAGCATCAAGCACCGGATTATCTAGGATATTACCGGAAAAATGGATTTTCATTAATTTCCACTGATTATTTTCTTTATGAACAACGGCGGTCCAGCGAGTTTGAATCGTTCTAACATCGCCATCAGAAAAGGTGAAGGTTTGATCGGCTGTGCCGTCGACCACACCCACGTCGGTGCTAGGAAAGTAGGTTTTATCATCGGCAACGGCTTTGATAGAGATGCTTTTTAATTTAGCATGCTCTCCTTTAAACATTTTATCCCAATAAGCTTTAAAATCATCAAGGGAGGTAAATTTACTATTATCAATAGTGATAATGGTAAATTTTTCATCAAGGTAAGGGCGAATAGCTTCGAAATTATTTTCGTTTAGCGCGCTAGAAGATTTGGTAAGTAACTCACGTAATGCTTCATGATCTGCTTCAGTTTGTGAGTAACTAACTGAGGAAAAACAAGTTATAAACAAACAAATAAAAGGAACAATAAACTTTTTCATAGTGATTCAACCTTTCCTTTTGATGCGGCGATAGACCCATTATATTTTAAGATACGAATTCTGCGTGTTATATTCATTCGATGTTTTGCACAGTCTTCAAGCAATAGCAAAGTTAACGATGTATTTTATCCCTGAACAACTCAATATACAAACACAACAATTAAGAGAGCATACTGTCTTTAATAACTGGGACGTTATGACTGAAGGTTGGTATATAGCGCTTAAAAGTAGTGATTTGAAGAAAGCAACGGCCAAATCATGCTTGCTTGGCAAGCAACGTATTGTTTTTTTTCGTGGAGATTCTGGGAGTGTTTATGCTTTAGATGCATTTTGTCCACATATGGGAGTTGACTTAGGGCTTGGGAATGTTATTGGTGAAAACATTCAATGCTTATTTCATCATTGGCAATTTAACGAAAACGGCCAATGTGTTGATATCCCTTGCCAAGAAGAAGTTCCTAGCAATGTATGTTTAGCGCATTATGCGGTTACTGAAAAATATGGTTATATTTGGATTTGGCCAGATCAAAGTTCAAAAGCGAAAGTGCTTGAAATCCCAGAATTAGAAGATAAAGCAATCTTCTTTAAACACGATGAAGCTTATTTTCGAGGGTGTCATTTTCATATTACGATGGTCAATGGCATTGATGCTCAACATTTGCGCACGGTTCATGATCTCGCTGTTAATATGCAAGCAAGTCTATGCGAGCCGCAGCCTCACCATTTAGAGATTTCAATGCGCGGTGAATTTCCTCAAGGTAATAAGCGGGCTCAATGGATGAGAAAATTATTTGGTGGGCAATATGCTTATCGTATGATTTATGCATACGGTACGATAGGTGCATTGACAATGATGCAAAATGTTAAATTATTCGGCAAGTGGAATTTGCCAATGTTACACATGCTTTACGCTTATTTGCCTTTAAAAGAAAAACGCTCAAAAGTGGTGCCCATTTATGTGACACAAAAGCGCAAAGGAGTATTGGGGTGGATAATAAGTCATTTTCTTTTATGGTTGACACAAAGATTATTTTATTTTCTCAAAGAAGAAGATGGGATGATATATGAAAATATTCGGTTTAATACCAACAGTTTGCTAAAAATTGACCAACCCATTGCTAAGTATATTGCTTATATAAACCGTTTAAAACCTTCAAAATGGTCAGCTAGGGATATTGGTAAGCCCTAGCCTTTTGCTGATTGTTGTGAGCTAGTAGCTTTGTTCGCTTTAATCAGATCAGCGTATTTATGTAAAATCTTTGCTAATGAAGCGGCTTTAATGGGTTTGGTAATATAGTCGGTCATCCCTGCATTAATGCAGGCTTCTTTATCACCTTTCATGGCATTGGCCGTGAGCGCAATAATAGGAATATTGGCCTTACTACTATCTTGGCGTAATATACGTGTTGCTTCATATCCATCCATTTCTGGCATTTGACAGTCCATAAAAACAATATCGAATTGTAAAATATGAATAGCTTCCAAGGCTTCTTTCCCATTGTTGGCGCCATGCACTGTGAAACCCATTTGCTGCAATATTTTAATAGACACTTGTTGGCTAATTAAGTTGTCATCAACCACTAAAATTTGAATATCTTTAGCATTTTCAAAAGGAATAATTTCAGTAGGGGTTGATAGCTTTGCGGCACTGGCGGCTGTTTCTTCACCAAGAACTCGAAGGAGACTATGATAAATTTCCGCTTCTTTTAATGGGATCTGGAAAATGTCACTTTTTTCTAAACTAAAATACTCTTTAAAATAAGTAGCATTAGATTCGTATGTAATAAAAATAATAGGTGTTTGTGCTGCAAGATAATTATTTCTAGCTTGTGCAAAAAAATCAGGATTAATCATTTTTTGATTAACAATTAAGATATCGATAGGAGCTTGGGTATCATAAGCTTGTTTTAACGCAGAGAATGTTAATTCTTGTTTTTTGGTAAAAATGGCGTTGCATTCAAATTTAGGTAAAATATTTTTTAAAACTTCAAGATTAACGACATCATCTTCTAAAACCAACAGACGCTTGTTTTTTAGTGCTTGAGAGTATGATGCTACATTTTCACCTTCCTTTTTGCAAGATAGGGTAAACCAAAAAGAAGACCCCGCACCCATTTCACTTTCTACGCCTATTTCCCCACCCATTAATTCGGCGAGTTTTTTTGAGATAGCCAATCCAAGCCCTGTACCACCAAAATGACGTGTTGTTGAAGCATCGACTTGACTGAATGCCTTAAATAAGCGATCAAGCTTATTAGTAGGGATCCCCATTCCGCTATCTTCAACATTCAATTTTATCATTACATTGTCAGCGCTTTCAGATAAAGTTGAAATCGTAATTTTAATAAATCCTTGTTGAGTAAATTTAATTGCGTTACCGACTAAATTGAGTAGTATTTGTCTTATACGACTAGGATCACCTAGTAACTTCTCTGGAATGTTTTTATCAACAACACAACCCAAGCTAAGGTTTTTATCTTTTACCCGGTATACTAGTAAATCCATTACTTCTTCAGCGACTTGTCTGATATTTAATGGGATCTCTTCTACTTCTAGCTTGCCAGATTCAATTTTTGATAGATCCAGAATATCATTAATAAGATTTAGTAAAGATTCTGCTGAAAGCTGCATAATTTCAACATATTGTCGTTGCTCATGATCAAGTTGAGTATTTTTCAATAAGCTCGCTGTGCCAATTAATCCATTCATAGGAGTACGAATTTCATGCGATACGTTAGCTAAAAATCGTGATTTGGCAAGATTAGCTTCTTCGGCAATGGACATTGCTTTTTCAAGTTCTTTTGTTCTGTCTTTGACTTTTTTGTCTAACTCAATCGTTGCCTCTTCTAATTGAGTATTCGTTTGTTGTAAATTTCTAAACATAATTTTGAGCGATTGATTTAATATGCCAAACTCTTTATTAGTCGGTTTGGGGAAGGTAACATCTTTATTTCCTGAACTGATATTATTGGTCAAGCGAATGAGATCAATAATAGGATTGGTAAAATGGTTTGATAATATTCTGGCTAAAATAAGGCCAATGGATAAGCACACGCCAAGAATAAATAAGTTACTAAATAAAGTAGTTCTTAAGCGTTGATAATGTTTATCCAGAGAAAATTGAATATAAAGATAGCCAATGGTTTTGCCATCATTTTTAAGTGGGCCACCTGCAACCATTAATCTTTCACCAACGAAAGTATTAAGCCCTGTAGATTTTAAAAGTTGCTCCATAAATGGCTTAAAGAATTGCTCATTTTGTTGGTTGTAAGAGGGGGAAAGTTCGGCAATAATTTGGCCTTGTGTATTTAAAATAACAGTGTCTTGAATATCAGGATTGACCTTCAAATTTTGTAATTGCTTAATTACCTCACTGATATTATCTTTACTAATTTCTTCGATAAGAGGCGCTTCTATCATTCGCGCGACGCGATTGGCTTCATGTTGATAAGCTTCTAATGATTCTTTTCTTTCATTCAGGTATGAAGCAATAGTAATAGTGATAGCGACCAAAAAAATGATGGCGCTTGAAAATAAAACTAATTTATCGCGAATACTGAGTAATGTCATATAACGGATAAACGTATTATAAGGAATATTCTCAATATATCGAAAATTAACTCCCAATCCTTGAGGGCGATCAGGTGTTTGAACAGTACAAAAAAAGTAAATGTTAGATTGTGGGGATCTTCACAATAGTAGGAGAGTGTTCAATTAATACGAAAAATTGGAGAAAGGAATGAATTGGCATGGATAAGGTCCTATCGTTTCTCATTGGGTGAAAATTAGTCAAATCATCTTCCGCTAAATCTTCATCGAGAAAAAAGCTGACTTCATGATTTTCATCGAACAATAAACCATAAGGGGTCACAGAACCTGGGGTTAATTTTAACTTGGCAAGTAATTCTTCTGGTTTACCAAAAGATAATCGCCCTTTATTTAAAAGCAGTGATAATGCTTTAAGATCAACGCGTTTTTCTTCTCGTAGACTCACTAATATAAAGTTTTTTTTATGATCTTTTAAAAAAAGTGATTTACAGTGAGGTCCGGGGATAATTTCATGCAGATGTAACCCTTCTTCTACGGTAAAGATGGGTTCATGTTCATGAATTTTAAAAGGCAGTTGATGCTGGTTTAAAAATTGAATGAGGGTTTGGTCGAGCATAGTGAGTTCTCAATTATACTAGCTTGTTGTTTGGGCAATTAAGATAAAAATCCCCCGCTCGCTTAAAAGCTCGCTGCCCCCTTTTATTCAAAGGGGGCAGCTCGTGGATGCGAAGCATGCTACGAGCGGGGGATTTTTATCTGTAAACTCATCACTTGCAAAGCACTCGATTAGAGTGCTTGCAATGATGTCGAAGCATTAAACTTCTTCCAACTTTTTATATCGGATCCGATGGGGATTAATCGCATCGGTACCAAGGCGTGCTAAGTGATCTTTTTCATATTCACTATAGCCACCCTCAAACCATTTGATTTGGCTATCACCTTCAAAAGCAATGATATGGGTTGCAATTCTGTCTAGGAACCAGCGATCGTGGGAGATAACCAAAACGCAGCCAGGGAATGACACCAGTGCCTCTTCAAGCGCTCGTAATGTTTCAACGTCTAAGTCGTTGGTTGGTTCGTCAAGGAGTAACACATTCCCACCGGATTGCAGAAGTTTAGCTAAATGCACACGATTGCGTTCACCACCGGAAAGATTGCCAATAACCTTTTGCTGATCAGCTCCTTTAAAGTTAAAGCGACCAACATAAGCACGAGAAGGCATCGAAAATTGACCAACCGTAATGAAATCTTGACCATCGGATAATTCTTGCCATACCGTCTTTTTATCATCTAACGCATCGCGTGATTGATCAACATAAGCAAGCTTAACGGTGTCACCAATAGTAACATTACCTTCATCAGGTTCAATTAAACCACACATCATTTTGAAGAAAGTGGTTTTACCCGCACCGTTAGGGCCGATAATCCCGATGATCGCGCCTCGTGGAATATTGATTGAGAGTTTATCAATTAATAATTTACCACCCAATGTCTTAGAAATAGCATTGGCTTGAATAACATTTTCCCCAAGACGTGGTCCTGGTGGAATATAAAGCTCTTGGGTTTCGTTACGTTGTTGAAATTCTTTTGAATTTAATTCTTCAAAGTTAGAAATACGTGCTTTGTTTTTCTTACGTCGACCTTGTGGATTAGAACGAACCCATTCCAACTCCGATTTAACAGCGCGTTGGTGAGAAGCTTCTTGGCGTTTTTCTTGTTCAAGTCGTTGTTCTTTTTGGATTAACCAGCTACTGTAATTGCCTTCAAAAGGAATACCTCGGCCTTTATCTAATTCTAAAATCCAACCTGCAACATTATCGAGGAAGTATCGATCGTGGGTAACAGCAATGACGGTACCTGGGAAGTTTTGTAAATATTTTTCCATCCACGCAACACTTTCAGCGTCAAGATGGTTGGTTGGTTCATCAAGCAATAAGACATCAGGTGCTGATAACAACAGTTTACACAGTGCTACACGGCGTTTTTCACCCCCTGAGAGTGAGGTGACATCAGCATCCCAGGCAGGAAGACGTAAAGCATCGGCAGCAATATCTAATTTTCTATCGAGATTCCACCCATCTGCTGCTTCGATTTCATCTTGTAGCTTGGCTTGTTCATCTAAGAGCGTCTGCATCGCATCATCGTCCATAGGCTCAGCAAAGAGCGTGCTAATCTCATCAAATCGAATTAATTTATCTTTGAGTGCACGTACGCCATCTTCCACATTTTCACGCACGGTTTTGTTGGGATCCAAACGAGGTTCTTGGGGTAAATAACCAAAGCGTAAGCCCTTCTGGTAAGTTATTTCGCCGACATATTCTTTGTCTTCACCTGCGATAATGCGCAATAATGAAGATTTACCTGAGCCGTTAAGACCCAAGACGCCGATTTTGGCGCCGTAGAAAAATGACAGCGAGATATCTTTCAGAATTTCTCGTTTAGGAGGGACGATTTTGCCAACTTCCAGCATTGAAAAGATGGTTTTATTAGACATAGATGCTTTCTCCGAATTTTTGTGAGGTACACGCTAACCTAACGGGCCTGCTAATTCAATCATTTGGTCTTAAAAGGATGGGCGTGGGCCTGCGAGTGAGTTACAATGGCGGCTTTTAAGGAAGAAATGATGTTCACCCAAGACATGCATATTCGTGGTTTTGACGATGAATTGGCTGAAGCACTCAAGCAAGAAACCCTTCGCCAGCTAGAGCATATCGAACTGATTGCCTCTGAAAATTACGCGAGCCCTCGCGTATTAGAAGCGCAAGGCTCTGATTTAACCAATAAATACGCGGAAGGTTATCCAGGAAAACGCTACTATGGCGGCTGTGAGTATGTCGATGAAGCTGAAAGATTAGCTATCGAGCGAGCTAAAGAGTTGTTCAAGGCAGATTTTGCCAATGTGCAACCTCATTCTGGCTCTCAAGCGAATGCTGCTGCTTATATGGCTTTATTAAAAGCGGGTGACACCATTTTAGGGATGAGCTTAGATCATGGTGGCCACTTAACCCATGGTGCTAAAGTCAATTTTTCCGGTCAAATTTACAATTCTGTACAGTACGGACTTTCAGCAAGCACAGGCGAAATTGATTATGATCAAGTCCAGCGTTTAGCTGAAGAACATCGTCCACGCTTAATTGTTGCAGGTTTTTCGGCTTATTCAGGCATTGCTGATTGGGAACGTTTTCGACAAATTGCCGATAGCGTGAATGCTTATTTAATGGTTGATATGGCTCATGTCGCAGGGCTTGTTGCAGCGGGGATTTATCCTTCGCCAGTCGGTATTGCTGATATCACGACAACCACAACCCATAAAACCTTACGGGGTCCTCGTGGTGGACTCATTTTAGCGAAAGCAAATCCTGAGATTGAAAAACGTATTAATTCGATGGTGTTTCCAGGAACCCAAGGCGGTCCCTTAATGCATGTGATTGCTGCAAAAGCGGTTGCATTAAAAGAAGCATTACAACCAGAATTTATAACTTATCAAAAACAAGTGGTTAAAAACGCAAAAGCATTAGCTAAAGCCTTACAAGCACGTGGTTATAAAATTGTTTCTAACGGAACAGAAAACCATTTATTTTTAATCGATTTAATCGATAAAAGTTATACCGGTAAAGAAGCCGATGCAGCGTTAGGTCTTGCCAATATTACGGTTAATAAAAATACTGTACCTAACGATCCACGTTCGCCATTTGTCACAAGTGGTTTGCGCGTTGGAACGCCAGCGGTGACGACACGTGGTTTTAAAGAAGAACAAATGCAAATATTAGCCAATTGGATGGCAGATATTCTGGATAATATTCAAGATGTCGCAACACAAGAAAGAGTGAAAAAAGAAGTGGTTACATTGTGCCGGTCCTTCCCGGTCTATGGTCCACCCAAAGGCTAAGGACTGCATAAAGGAGTAAAGCGATGCGTTGTCCATTTTGTAATGCAACAGAAACAAAAGTGGTTGATTCGCGATTTTCTGGTGAAGGCGATCAAATACGTCGCCGTCGTGAATGTCTTGAATGTCAAGAACGTTTTACGACCTATGAGACCGCAGAGCTTACTTTGCCACGGATGGTTAAGCGAGATGCTAGCCGTGAAGCTTTTAATGAAAATAAGCTTCGTCAAGGGTTATTACGAGCATTAGAAAAACGTCCTGTTAGCATGGAACAAGTTGAAGATGCGATTAGTCGTATTAAGCGTCGTTTGCGTGCGGTGGGAGAGCGTGAGGTATTAACCAAAGTGCTAGGTGATTGGATCATGCAAGAATTGCGACAAATTGATCATGTTGCTTATGTGCGTTTTGCATCCGTGTATCGGCGTTTTCAGGATGTTCATGCCTTTGAAGAAGAAATTCAACGTTTACGTCAAGAGCATGAAACGGCTAAATAATGTCAAATAATATTGATGAAATGTATATGCGCCAAGCAATTCACTTAGCAAAACAAGGTGAATATGGCGCAAAGCCCAATCCCATGGTGGGTTGTGTGATTGTTGCCAATCAACAGATTGTAGGGGAAGGCTGTCACCTTCAATATGGTCAGGCACATGCGGAAATTCATGCATTACAACAAGCAAAAGAATTAGCCAAGGGCGCAACGTTATATGTGACGTTAGAGCCCTGCGCCCATACTGGTAAAACGGGCCCTTGCGTGAATGCCGTTATTCAAGCGGGCATTAAGCATGTGGTTATTGCCGCAGGAGATCCCAACCCTCAAGTGAATGGTAAAGGGGTTCAACTATTGCAAGAGGCTGGCATTTTGGTTACCCAAGGGGTTTTAACCCAAGAAGCGAAAGCCTTAAATCCAGGTTTTTATTCACGTTTCCAAAGAAGCAGGCCGTATGTGCGAGCAAAGTTGGGAATGAGTTTTGATGGTAAAATAGCCATGAAAACCGGCGAGAGCCAGTGGATAACCTCAACTGATGCACGTGCTGATGTACAAAAATGGCGCGCCAGAAGCTGCGCTATTGTCACAACAGCAGCAACCGTCATACAGGATGATTGTCGTTTAACCGTAAGAGATATTCCAGGGGCAAAGCAACCGCTGCGTATCCTATTCGATACACAGCTAAAAACCCCACAGTCAAGTCAAATTTTTTCTCAAGCCGGTAAAACGGTGGTTGCGGTTTCTTGCACAAAGCACACTTCACAAGCTATATCCGCATGGCAAAATAAGGTGCAAGGCGAAGTAGAATGCATTGCTTTATCTGAAGAGAATGAGCATGTTGATTTCAACGCCTTATTAGCCTGGTTAACGGAAAAAACCGTCAATGAAGTGATGATTGAAGCGGGTGCGCAATTTGTTGGTGCATTGTTAGAAAAAGGCTTGATTGATGAATTATTAGTTTATGTTGCGCCTAAGCTTTTGGGAAATAATAGTATTAGCATGGCTCATCTTCCCAGTATTCACCAATTAAATGAAAATATTCAGGGAAAATATTTATCGATTGATAAGATAGGGACAGATGCGCGTTTTAGAATAGCAATAAGTGATTTTGCGAGGAGACATCATGACCATTCATAGCACAGAAGAAATTATTGAAGATATTCGTCAAGGCAAAATGGTCATTATGATTGATGATGAAGATCGTGAGAACGAAGGTGATATCATCATGGCCGCGCAAATGGTAACAGACAAACACATTACCTTTATGGCGCGAGAAGCTTGTGGGTTAATCTGTTTACCTATGTCAAAAGAATGTTGCGAGCAGATAGGGTTAGCACGTATTCGTGGTACGAATCATTCTAAAATTGCTCCCAATTTCACGCTTTCTATTGAAGCTGCGCAAGGCGTCACCACCGGGATCTCAGCCAAAGAGCGAGCGCATACCATTTTGACCGCGGTGCATCCCAAAGCAAAACCAGAAGATGTGGTACAACCAGGGCATATTTTTCCTATCATGGCATTACCAGGTGGCGTACTAGAGCGTCCAGGACATACCGAAGCGAGTGTGGATTTAGCCCATTTGGCGGGATTAGCACCAGCAGGTGTTTTGTGTGAGATCCTCAATGAAGACGGGACGATGGCAAGATTACCTGAGCTCAAGGTCTTTGCGCAAAAGCATGGCTTGAAATTAGGAACGATTGCCGATTTGGTTGCCTATCGGCAACGCCTAGAGGCAGTAGAAGAAGCGAGTAGCCTCACAGATTTCATTTCGGCTTAAATTTGAGTAAGATAGACGACCCCATAAAAGGAGCGGCAAGATGACAACTTCACGTGAGATTGTTGGTGATTTAATGACCCCGAAAGGGAATATTGCGATTGTTGCATCGCGATTTAATGATTTTATGGTGGACAAACTGATCGATGGGGCTAAAGATGCCTTATTGCGCCATGGTGTGAAAGAAGAAAATATTGATCTGATCAAGGTCCCTGGTGGTTATGAAATCCCTTTGGCAGCTCAAGCTGCTGCAAAAACGGGTCGTTATTCCGGTATTATTACACTGGGCGTTGTGATTCGAGGTGATACTGCACATTTTGATTATGTTGCAGGGGGGTGTGCCCAAGGTGTTATGCAAGCACAGCTCAAAACCGATATTCCAATGACTTTGGGCGTATTAACGACTGAGAACATGGAACAAGCTATCGCACGCTCAGGCTCAACCGCTGGTAATAAAGGCTTTGAAGCAGCAACGGCATTAATTGAAATGATGAATTTATTGAGAAAAATTCATGACTAGTAAAAAAGTACATGGCCGGCACGGATCGCGCTGGCTTGCTTTGCAGGGACTATACGCTTGGGTTTTAACCAATAACAGTATACCAAGTATTGAACAAGATCTCGTTGCTAGCGATTTCCAGTTCAATCCTCAAACTGTTGATATTATGCCTAAGATTTCTTTTGATGCGCCTTATGTTCATGAGCTGATTCATGGAATAGCAGCTAGAAAATCGACGTTAGATGATTTGATGAGACCACATCTTGATCGCCCATTAGAAGATCTGAATCCGGTTGAATATGCAGTGTTGCTGATCGCTATTTATGAACTCAGTGAACGCCCTGAGATCCCTTATAAAGTTGTGATTAACGAAGCTATTTTATTAGCCAAGCAATTTGGTGCGCAAGATAGCCATAAATTTGTTAATGGTGTCTTAGATAAAACCGCAAAAGCCTTACGTCGCAGAGAATTAGCGTCTGCATAATAATCACTTCTTATTGGAACCATGAGAAAACACTTTTCAAATGGTTCCAAAGTTCAAATGTATAAAACAACCTGAAAAATACAGTATTTTTAATTGACTCAGCCTGTTATTTATTTGATAATCCAACTTTTGTATGTCGGGAAACTCACGCATGGCTGGTAAAAGTGGAATAATTCAATTTCGTGTTGGACAAAATGCAAAAACAGTTGCTAATGATAAAGCGGTGCAAATTTTTGCACCTCACTGGGTTGAAAAAGCCTTAGAAAAATTATCAGAGAAATTAAAAGGCTCGACATTTGCGATTGGCAATCGCAACGGTGCGAAATATAAAATTGCTGATAAATTAACTTTAATCGATCTCGTTGCGATTGCACGCAATGAAAGTGCAAATACCACCGGTATTATTCAATATGACCAATATAATGGGATTGATAAAAAAATCATCATTGCCTTGCGCGATTTAGTAAAGCATTGTGTGATTGTTGGAAAAGATGTTGCAACCCATTTTGGCGGGTATCCCGCAGGGCAGCCAAAATCAAAATTAAATAAAGAAGTTTATGTTTGTGATTTACCCGGTTTGCAATTTCAACAACTCGATAATACAGGGCGGCATGTTTTAATTGCTGTAAATAATGATTTTCCTCAAGGTGATTTAGATCAAGAAATATACCTCAATACGGTGGGTGAAAATAAACCGACTTATAGTGACGCGCGCAAGAACAAAACCAATCGATTTATCAAAGGTACATTTAAAGACAAAGAAGTGTATTTTGATACTCAAGCATATTATGCATTTATCGCACAGGATTTTATATTGGCCGCAAAAGCACTTCATATTCAAGCTAAGAATGAAGAAAAAGAGCTCAATTTTAAATTTTTAAAATATGGCGCAGGTTTTTTTGCAGAAGATTTAGAAGGCGAAGCCAAAAATCAGCTATCTGAACATTTAACTAAAGGTGTTTTGCTTGGGTTGTATCAATGGCTTAAGCTTCCTTTAGCACAAAGAAATAAAATAAAACGTATTGAACTTCCGTTTTATAAAGAAGTCGATAATGTTGTAATTGAGAATACCTTAAACGAAATTGCAAGTATTTGTGCCCAACATGACATTGAGTTTTCTGCTACCAATCAAGATGCATTAGCACAAACTTCCAAAAAATATATCACCGCAACCACCAATTGTTCTGATCCGCATGCACCTACCGGTAATGAAATGCATTATGGCAGTGTGGATGCAGCGATTGCTGAGAATTTGGCTAGAAAGGGGAATAATTTTAGCCCTATTTGTAATAAAGAAATGCAATGCCAGTTTTTAACTATACCAGTGAACAAGTACCAAGAAATCAAAAAAAGGCAAACGCAAGAAATATTGAAGGACTTTTTCACATTGTTAGCAATTTCTGCGTGTTTAGTGGGTGCACATTACGGGTTAGGATTGGGGTTAGCGTTAGGACTCATTGTGAAGGTAACGTTGGTATTTGCAGGCGTTGGGCTCTTAAGAACCGGGCGCGAATTATTCAAATCATTCAAACGCGATCAGTATCAAACGTATGTTGAAAAAAGTTCTGATGAAATTAAACAATTGAGTGGAACACAGCAAGCGGCTTTTGATATTGGCGTTAATGCTACAAAAAGTTATGGTTCAAGGGTTTATAGTTTTGTTGCTTGGCAAGCGTATCGCTCACCCAAAGCCTATTATGCAGGCCTTGAAGCGCAACAAGAAAACAACGAAAAGCTCATTCGAAAAGTTCACTGCGCAAGAAATAAGTAAATAATAAAAAAGGAGAACAGGGTTCTCCTTTTTTTCTGCATAATATATAAAGTTATAATTCTAAGTATTGCAAAGCAAACCAATTATCTGCTTATTGTAACCATTAGTCATGCACTGAAAGCGAAAGATTGTTTCTGGCTGCACTCCATTGTAATTTGAGTGTATCTACAAGGTTAATGCTTTGTAGTAGCGCTGAATATCATGCAGCGGTTTTATTAGCTTAAAATAAATAGGGAATTTAAAAAATGTTTACATTAGAAAATGCAATGTTATCTACTATTTCTGGTGGTTGTGATGAATGCAATGCAGAACTTGCTGTTGAAACAGAGAATGCAAACCAAGATTTATTAGATGCGACAGAAACTTCTTCATTGTCCTTAAATAATTATGAACCTATTTTTAATTTAGAATAAATAATACATTTACCCACGTTGCAATGATTGTGCTTCGCTCGC
Source organism: Candidatus Berkiella aquae (assembly GCF_001431295.2). Taxonomy (NCBI): domain Bacteria; kingdom Pseudomonadati; phylum Pseudomonadota; class Gammaproteobacteria; order Candidatus Berkiellales; family Candidatus Berkiellaceae; genus Candidatus Berkiella; species Candidatus Berkiella aquae. Next base: position 568,640 of record NZ_LKAJ02000001.1, read on the forward strand.
CGCGCAACGTGGGGATAACACTAAGCCCTGTTGGGCTTCTCTTTCTTTATTTTGTAGCGATCTCATGCTTTTTTTACTCATATTCGAACAAATATCTTGATTGAGATAAGTGGCACTATTTTGCTGAGTAACAACATTGTCAGGAAAATACCTGGTATATATATTGAACACCAGAATATGTCTTCTCACTCAGGACCCTCTGTGAGGACTGGTAACCCCTAGTTTCAATGATGAACGGGCATATATGCATTATGTTTAGTTCATACAAGGGTTTTGCCATGTCAGAAGCACAATTACATCAAGAATCTAAAGTAAATATTCTAGAATTTCCATCCAAGATTGAAGATCATCAGCACCATGAAAACCTGGCAATAACGATGGGTGATGCGCATGGGAATGTGTTGAGTATTTTACATTCGCTCATTCGCGAAGGGTTGTTGCTTGGAATTACCAAAGAAGAATATGAATATTTTGCAAAAACAATTTATCAAAAAGAAATTGACGAATTAACCGAAGAGGATATAAGTGCATTTCAAGCATTACTGCATAATGATAAATCACATTTTAATCCTTCGCTGAAAAATGTATTCTTCCAGATGGTAGGAGATGAAGCGGGCGATCGAGGGAAATGCGATCTTTTCGTTTGGTTATTGATGGAAAAAATGGTTGATGCAAAAATACTGAAAAATGTGAGCATATCCAATCATACCATTGAACCACTTAAACTCTATGAACGTGGTCTTAACTTTCAATGTGGTTATGGATTCCCTTCTGAAGAGCAATCATTATTAATGTATGAGCATGCTTGTTCGATGCAAAATCTTCAAGTATTAATTGATAGTGAAAATTTTCCTAACATCACTCGTCCTTATGTCGATAATTTAATCAAAAAAATATATGAGCCTACTTTAAGGTTGTTTTTCTATAATTTAAATGAAAAAGGAGATGAAATAACTTTCTTTAGTCATGCTGGAGTGGGCCTTGAAACCATTGAAGAAGAAGCACTGAAATTTAATGTGCCATTTAAAGACGGTTCTGCGAAAGAATTAGCACAAACTATAGATAATATTAATAAGCATTTTACTGAAAACTATGTTGAACAAAAAAGAATGCATGAATTATTTCCTGCTGAAGAAATGAGCAGGCTTTACAGTGGATATGTAAAGACAGATAACCCGTTTGTACGCAGTATCTGGAATAGAATATATGATGAAAACTATATCAAACGTCCTGCCATACATAATGGCTTTAAGATTAATTATGCCCATGGTCATGATTCGGGTAGTCCTAATTTAGAGCATTGTTTCAATATCGATAATAGCTTTGGTAAAATGCGGAACATTGCTGACTATAAAGTATTGTATACGTTGAATAATCAGCCAGTATTAGAATTAAAAGCAAAAGACGAAGAGGCTGCTAAGGTGGATGTTTGTGTACCACAAGTGTCTGCGCCAAAATTATCAACCAATGCGCATAATAAAGATTTGGATATACTAATAAAATTTATCTCAAGGGCTAAAAACAAATATGCTCATCTAAAAAGAGGTAAGTGTATGGAGATCAAAAAAGAGAGGATTGGTAGCCAATATAATTTTCAAGTGGGCGTAGGATCCACCAGTGGATTATTTTATATTAGCAACCGTAATATTCATGTGGCTTTAGAAGAAAATGGAACCCTTTCATTCTATAAAAAACATGAAGGTATTGTCGATTACAAAAATAAAGTAAACTATGAAGAAGTAGCTGATGAAAATTTACTCTCAAGCATCGTTAGTCAATTAAAATCACTGCAAGCAGCTAAAACACAAACCACGACAAAACCAATTTTGAATCAATTTGCACATGAAATTCAACCTGTTATTGATCCAACCATAGAATCATTAAATCAGGTTAAAGCTTTCATGCAAAAAGTAGCGCAAAGCAAGAATCCCCTACCAGGCGTTTGCATACCAATGCAAGCGGACTCTGTGGGAGCACAATATGATTTTCAACTAGGAAGGAGTCGCTATAATAATACGTTGTATATTGCCAATCGTTATTTTCATGCGGCATTAGAAGGTGATAACGTTGTTTTCTATCCAAAGGTAGATGGAAAGGTTAACCACGAACAACCTCTGCCTGCTAAAGATGCGCTACAAGATAACTTGTTTCACAGCATTGTTCAATTTCAGCAGCAATTGCAAAATAACAAAGTCACCATGACTATGTAATGTTCTTTTACATAACATATGCTGTCCATATTAACGTGGGCAGCATTTTATTCGAAATTTTTATTTTTTTATATTTGTTCTGATATTCTCGCTACATTTTTCTTTAAAAAAGTTGTTGACACTATTTTACAGCGTTACAATCCTCGCATTTACTTTAGCAATGCGAGATATCCCCAATGTTAAAAGGCCCCACAAAAAATGTTCGAAATGAAGAAATTGGTCAATTATTTACGTGGAATCAGAGCATAGATAAACCTGGTTTTGAATTACGAGCAAATAGTGATAGCCAATTTGAACGAGTGCTTGCTCAATTTAAAAAAGATGTTCTAACTCACCAATTAGGAGAGGGGTTGTTTGAAACTGATCCTGCTGCTTTAACTATTAAATTAACTAAAGCCAATTTTATTCATTGGCAAAAAGCCATATTAACGTCTCAAATGGTTGGCAAAAAATGAATTTTGCCCAAAGAACGCGTTTTTTTTCAATGTGGAAATAATTTATTTACCATTCCTTTAAATAATGAAATAGCAAATAAGTTAAAAAATAATTTAGCAAAATATGCTACTACAAGAGATATAAATGTTAACTTTGTCAAAACACAAGATGAAACGGTTGAAATTTCTTCGGAAGAATATCTTATTTTTAAAGAGGATTTGTTCGTTAAAAGGGCGGGAGTTCCAGTTCATGAATGAGAATTTAAAAAAGATGAAACATTAAATTGCTATTATACATTTCCTACCTCAGGAGAAACACTAACAGGACTCTTAAGTTGTTTAAGAGCAATCTTAAACAGAAACAACCACTCTGGTGAGTTAAAAAGAAACAACAAACTGAATAGAGTTGACATAGATGAAAAAAGTTATCAATTATTTAACGAATTAATTCAAAAAAAATATCGCCCTAAAGCATTTGCAACTAAAAGAGAATTTCAAGAAAGAGAAGATTGCTTTTATACTAGACCTGTCAATAATGAAACGCTGAAAAATCTTCATAATGATTTAAAAAGGCATTTTGATCGAAGTCATAAAGAACTTGGCATAACGCTTAGTATTGAAGAGAAAAATAATTGTATTTGCATACCTAAAAACCAATATGCGCTATGGAAAAGTAAACTCATCAATAACAAAGCATCTCTCTCGAAAAGTGTAAGGCGGCGGGAATTTATTTTTGATAAAAATAATAATTGTTACATTGTGAAAAAGTCTAACAGTGAATCACTGCAAATGGTTTATGATATTTTAAAAGCAAAATGTAAAACATTATCGTTGCCGGAAAATATTCTTCGTAGGAACTTTAAAAAAGGTGAAATAACCTTATCAAAGGAGAATTATGAGGCTTTTGCTGAACTAAGCAAACAAAGACAAGCTGAGCAGAGTAAAATATATCGTGTTGCTTTAACAAAAGATGAACATAAAAATGTTTATTTTTATAATTCCGATGACCCTGTGAATAAGACAAGATCATTTAATGCTTTAGCAGCCCTATTGGATATTAAAGTAAAATTTCACAATAGAAATAAACGTACTGAAATTAGCGTGAGTGATTATACGCGCTGGATAACAAACCCTATCATTAGTGCATCATTAAATGTGACAACACAAACGACATCGACATCAATGAATGTTGATGATCATGGATTTCTATTCGTTAAAGATCAAAATTGCCATGTAAAAACATATGCTTCTAAAAAAACTTTTAGGTATATGTTTTCCAACTTGATTAAAAAATGCAAAAAGCTTTCACTACCATCTGATCTTTTTGAGAAATGTGAAGATGCTAATCAAATAAAAATATCTGCTGCCAACTACAAAATATATATTGGAGTTCTCTCTGTAATGAGAGCTAAAAAATACCATGCTTATGGGCAGGCATTAACCAAAGATAAAAAAAATGGTGTTTATTACTATGATGGCAAAACTTTACTGGAATCATTTGTAAATTTAGCAAAATTATTAGCTATTGATGTAAAATTTGAGCAACGTCGAAAACGTATTGAAATGAGTATAGAGCACTATGAGCGTTGGATCGCAAATCCTACTATTAGGGAATCATTGCTGACTAATAATAAAAAGAAGAGAGTAGTAAAAAGAACAGGTAAAACGCAAACAATCCAGAGCACCAAGGGTGGTGTTTCAGTAAAATACCTTGAGGATGCTTTAAGCGTTCCGTGGAAAATTGATTCTGAGACATCAAAAACAAGCCAAGAATCAGTGTTGCCGAAAAGTCATATCATCCCATTTGTTTCATTTCAAGAAGTGTTGCTTGAAACGGATAATAAAAGAAGATTCTCAGGCCATGTTAAATTTGACACCCAAGGAATCAAAGGGTCCATTAAGCTATATTCTTCGCAAAAAGGTAATGCTGAAATCGTTTTTTCAAAGAATGTTATTTTTGTCAGAGCGGGCAGAAAAGAAGCGGCATGGTTGCCAAAGATAACCGATAAAGACCAAACGACCATTATTGTGATGGTATCACAGAAAGAGTTTGAAGAAATGCAATTCACTTTGGGTCGTTCCTTTATTTGCAAACTGCCAGCCCATATCAAATTATGTATTATCGAATCTTGTGAAGTGGCAAAACAACCCGAATCACAGCCGCCAAGCTATTTGCGAAGCTGTAACATTAAACGCGTTATGGCTTATGCTTTGGCTCATCATTATGAGTTAAAAGATTTTATATTGATGGATGATAATACGCGCCAAATCCAAATGGCAGAAACAGTTGTTCCCGATGGTAGTGTTGATGCTTTATTTCAACTATTTAGAGCTTATAAAGAAAGAGGGGCGGTATGTGCAACACTTGGCAGCTATGCTCCCTATAAGAACATCGCTCGTCCGCTTGAAGCAGCTCAAATCGAAGACTTACAGCAACATTTGGGCACAAAAATTACTTTCGTTGATTTTGACGCAATAAAAAATGAATTGCAAACGCAGAATAAAGAGCTACAGGATATCCTCTCGCCTTTTTCATTACTCTGGGGTGAAGATTATTTTAGCATGTTAGCGATTATTCAGTTAATGCAACTTCAGGGACAAGAAGGCATTGCGGGGGTTATTCCTTATAGCGTAGCCTGGCATGAGCGTCATCAAGCCGCCCAGAATAAAGCGAAAGGCAATACTGATTTTCAATTAGCTAATGCTTGGTTAAAACTAGAAGATAAGGTTTTAGAAAATATTAGCGATCATCAAAAGCTAGTGGTCGCTCGAATAAAGGAATTAGTGACAGATGCTATCAAGAAGCAAAAGATCAAAGAACAACAATATCTTGCGCAACTTGAAATCACGAACGATGAACCAATGATTCCTGAACAAGGTGAAAGCTTAGAAGAAGCTGCAATAGCACTGGAGTTAAGTGTAGTTGAATGGGGTAAAGTGCATGGAGCGAGGAATGCAGCGAGAGGTTATCCATTAGATGTCGATAAATTAACTAAAAAGATTTCTCAACAATTTTCTTCTCAGTATGCCGAGCAATATATAAATGGATTTAAAACAGGGCATGAAGCGGTATGGTCTTCTCTTTCTGAGAAAAAGCGAGCCTATTATCGCGGCGAATATGAAGGGTTTCTTGCCGCTCGGCAAGGATTTAAAACAGATAAATGTCGTATTCCTAGCCTATACCAAGCGCATGAATCTATTTTCCTCAAAGGATTTAATAATGGAAACATGCTGCAATGGAAATCGATGCAAGAAACCGATAATCTCCCGAAAATTAAAGCGATAGCTGGAGAAATGGGCATAAAGCGAGCAAATACCGGTTATGATATTAATGAACAAAAATTAGCTGAAATCGCTAAAAATTTTGGTGACAATGCTGAATACTTTATGGAGCAGTATCGCGCAGAATTTAATCTGGAAAGATCGTTAATGCCTATCGATTAAATCGTGACTAAAAGAGCACAGCAGGTCGCCACAATGCTTTCTAAAAAGCCACAAGTGCTGGATGTAAAAAAGTTAGAACAGGCTTCAAAGGAATTTGGAGATCATAAAGAGCTTTATCAGCATACCGTTACAACGCAATTTGAAAAGCTACGTCAACAGCAAAGTAAAGTTGAAGAAGAAATGCCTGCGCTTGTTGCTGTAAAAAACAAAAAGGTGGCCTGATAAATAGTCAAGCTAACATCATCATGCTAGCTTGACTACAATTTAAGCGTCACAGCAAAGTATGGCTTCGCTTGATTCTTGGCTGACAGGTGCGGTCATGTTTAAACGATCAATTTCAGCATAAGCGGAGTGATTGTGAATCGATTCAAAGTTTTCAGAGCTAATTTTATAACCTTTTATCGTGCTGATTTTTTCAAGAGATGCGGCGATATCGCGCACGGTATCTTCAACAAAACGAGGATTATCATAAGCACGCTCGGTTACTGCTTTTTCATCAGCGCGCTTTAAGATACCAAATAATTCACAGGATGCTTTACTTTCAACTAATTGGATAATTTCTCGCAGCGATAATTCAGGCGTTGCTCTAACCGTTACGGTAACATGAGAGCGTTGATTATGAGCACCATAATCGGAAATTTCCTTTGAACAAGGACAAAGGCTCGTGACCGGTACAACGACGGTTGCGAAAACATCCATTTTTCCTTTTTCTAAAATCCCTTGTAAAGAAACATTATAGTTCATGAGGCTTGCCGCTTTAGAAATTGGCGCATATTTGGTGACAAAATAAGGAAATTTGACCTGTAAATAGCCATCATCAGCATTTAGGCGTGTTACCATTTCGGTTAACTGCGATGGCATATTCGCAATGCTTAAGAGGCATTCTTTTTCGTTGAGAATTTCAACAAAACGAGACATATGCGTCCCTTTCACATTTTTAGGTAAATTGACCAGCATATCAAAGTGAGCGATGGAGTGCTGTGAAATCGTTTTCCCTTCATGATTATCTGTAAATACAATCGGATGGCAAAGATCACGGATCCCCACGCGGTCAACAGCCAGGTTGCGTGAATCTGGGCTATTTTGAATATCGGCGATGAGATCGTGAATTTGCATTGTTTTTAACAGCCTATTTTACGTAAATGGAAGGTCACTGCGACTCTAATGGAGAAAGGGTCTCATTACAAGAGTGACTGCTGACTTTTTTCTGGATAGCGGCCAGGATGCTCTGTTCATCAAGGCCAACACTGGCAAGCATTTCTTCTTGGGTACCATGCTCTACAAAATGATCGGGTAAGCCAAAATGAAGCACAGGATGATGGCAATCGTGCTTTTGTAAGCAAGCGCTGACCCCTTCACCGGCACCGCCTATCACGACATTTTCTTCCAAGGTGACAATCAAAGCATGTTTTTTAGCAATGGCGATGATCATGTCTTCATCAAGGGGTTTCACAAACCGCATATTGACGAGCGTTGCTCCCAATTGATCAGCCACTTTTTTCGCCGTGGTGAACATCGAACCAAAACTGAGTAAGGCAATTTGGTGGCCTTCTTGAATAAGCTCTGCCTTACCAATGGGTAAAGCCTGGCATTTGTCATCAAGGGTTGTTTGCGGGCCACAGCCGCGAGGATAGCGCACGGCAGCAGGCACGCCTGCTTGTAAGCCGGTATAAAGCATATGGCGACATTCATTGGCATCTTTGGGGGCCATGACCAGCATATTAGGGATACAACGCAGGTAGCTTAAATCAAAATTGCCAGAATGGGTTGGACCATCATTAACCAGGCCCGCCCTATCAATGGCGAATAATACCGGAAGATTTTGAATCGCAACGTCGTGAATCAGTTGATCGTAAGCCCGTTGTAAAAACGTTGAGTAAATAGCAACAACTGGTTTCATGTTATCGCAAGCAAGTCCTGCTGCGAGAGTGACGCTATGTTGTTCGGCAATACCGACATCGAAATATCGTGTTGGAAAACGTTTAGCAAAATCCACTAATCCTGAACCTTCGCACATGGCAGGCGTGATAGCCACTAAACGAGGTTCAATCGCTGCCATTTCGCACAACCAATTGCCTAATACTTCAGAATAAGTGGGATTTGGTGTGCTTGGTTTTTTAGTCTCTACTTTAGGCGAATAAAAGCCTTTGGTGACACCATGATATTTAATAGGATCGGCTTCGGCAGGCGGATAGCCTTTGCCTTTTTGCGTAATCACGTGCAGCAATTGTGGCCCTTTTAATGCTTGAACATTTTGTAGGGTTTTCACCATGCTGGCTAAGTCATGACCATCAACAGGGCCAATATAATTAAAGCCCAGTTCTTCAAATAACGTGCCAGGCATGATCATGCCTTTAAGATGCTCTTCAGTTTTACGTGCAAATTCCCAAACAGGGGGCATGCGACTCAGGACTTTTTTGCTGCCCTTACGCACGGTGGTATAAAGTTTGCTCGAGAGAATGCGGGCAAAATAATTAGATAACGCGCCGACGTTCCCTGAAATAGACATATCATTATCATTTAGGACAACTAACAGATCGGCTTTAATATCGCCTGCATGATTTAAGGCTTCAAATGCCATGCCTGCTGTCATCGCGCCATCGCCGATAACCGCAATAGCTCTGCCTGATTCGCCGGATATTTGTTTAGCAATGGTCATACCCAGTGCCGCACTGATAGAGGTGCTTGAATGACCCACCCCAAAGCCATCATAAGGGCTTTCTTCGCGGCGCGGAAAAGGAGCCAAGCCATCCTTTTGTCGAATAGAATGAAATAACGGCGCTCTTTGAGTCAGAATTTTATGTGGATAGGCTTGATGCCCCACATCCCAGATTAATTTATCTTGGGGAGTATTAAAAACGTAATGTAATGCAATGGTGAGCTCAATTGTCCCAAGGCCTGCAGCAAGATGACCACCGGTTTCATTTAGCGATTCTAAGAGAAATTGTCGCAGTTGATTGGCAACGCTTGGAAGTTCCTCTAGCGACAGTTTGCGGAGATCTGTCGGTGATTGTATAAAATCAGGGATGCGCACTCAAATTTCCCGCCCAACAATGTAGGCAGATAAACTGCGTAAAGCTTCTGCTTTTTGACCAAAAGAGGCTAGGTGAGCCAGGCTTTGTGTATAACACTCTGCTAGAGATTGTTCAGCATGATGAAGCCCAAGAAGTGTCACAAAGGTACATTTTTGATTTTTCACATCTTGCCCTGGCGTTTTACCCATTGTCTCACTTTTTCCTAATGCATCTAAAATGTCATCTTTGATTTGAAAGGCGAGGCCGATTGCTAGACCAAATTTATGTAATTCTTCTAAATCAGTTTTGCTAGCATCACCGGCGATTGCGCCACATTGTACACTGGCTGCAATCAGAGCCCCAGTCTTTGCGCGATGCATTTGACATAATTGCTCATAAGAAAGTTGTTTCCCTTGCGCAGCCAGATCGAGTGCTTGTCCTTTTACCATTCCGGTAGGGCCTGCAGCTTGGGCAAGGTTATGAATAATTTTTAAGTTATTTAAATAATTTTCTCTAATGGGCGCTTGTGCCAGCACTTCAAATGCGAGAGTGAGTAGGGCATCACCCGCCAAAATGGCGGTCGCCTCATCAAACGCTTTATGGCAAGTAGGCTTGCCGCGCCGCAGTTCATCATTATCCATGGCGGGTAAATCGTCATGGATCAATGAATAACAATGAATAAATTCAATCGCCACCGCGATGGGATCAATGATTTCTAGCGGTGTATTAAACAAAGCAGCGCTTTGGTAGGCCAAATAAGGTCGCAGGCGCTTACCACCATTCAAACAGGCGTAATGCATGGCTTTTATTAAAGTAGAACCATCATCAGGGGGTAAGTAGCGAGCCAGTAAGGTTTCTAGGCGTGCTTGGCATGTTTGCTTATTAATCGGGTTCATTTTCGCTCATGAGCTGTTGAACACGTTGTTCGGCTTCTTTTAGTGCCTGTTGGCATTGTTTGGCTAAGGCGATGCCTTGCTCAAAGTGCGTTAACGCATCTTCTAAGCTGAGCTCTCCTGTTTCCATTTTATTCACAATGGATTCTAGCTTTTGGATTGACCCTTCAAAGTCGGGAACAGGCGTTGGGTTTGATTTTTTGTTAGCCACTAGATTTATTTTTTCAATCAAAACCAAGAACTTATCGTAGACCAAGGTTTGGGTCAATGGTCAAACAGGAATTTTATGATTAAGCAAACTAGAATATACAATAGTGAAGAGCCGTAAAATCTTTGGAAACTGAATGTTCTAACAGGAAGTAACGATGGATATAGGGACAATACTGGGCCTTTTGGGTGGTGGTTACATTATCTATTGGGCAATTGCTGCGGATGGGGGTAGTATCGGGCTTTTCTTAAATGCCCATCCAATTGTTATTGTGATTGGAGGCAGTACCGTTGTTACCTTAATGAAATTTGGGGTAAAACGGTTTCTAGGTGCCTTTAAAACCGCCATTCATGCGTTTGTTTTTAAAAAATTTAGTCCCGAAGACATTATTAATGAGGCAGTAAAAATCGCAGAAGCTGCTCGTAAAGGTGGCTTGTTATCATTAGAAGGAATGGAGATACAAAATCCCTTTCTGAAAAAAGGGGTTCAGCTGTTGATTGATGGTCATGAGCCTGATGTAGTGCGCAAAATCCTCTCTAAAGAAATGAATCTTACCGTTGAACGCCATTTATGGGGTCAAAAGGTATTTCGTGCTATCGCAGAAGCAGGCCCAGCCATGGGGATGATAGGAACCTTGATGGGGTTAGTACTCATGATGTCCAACATGAGCGATCCTAAATCGATTGGTCCTGCAATGGCGATTGCGTTGTTAGCAACCTTTTATGGCGCTGTTTTAGCTAACATGATAGCGATACCCATCGCCGATAAATTAGAACTACGTTCAACCGAAGAGCGTACGGCAAAAGCCTTGGTCATTGATGCTTTGCTTGGTATTCAAGCAGGGCAAAATCCCCGCGTCATTGAAGAAGCATTGAAAAACTATTTACCGAGTAAAGGACGCGGAGAAGAAAAATAATGTCTCATGCAGCTCAGGATGACGATGATAGCCCGCCTGGAGGCCATGCGGCTAAAGCAGAAGGCTGGGTTGTAACCTTCGCTGATATGATGTCATTGTTAATGAGTTTTTTCGTATTAATGTTATCGTTTTCTGAACAAGATAGTGCCAAATTTAAAGAGGTCGGTGGATCATTAGAGAGAGCCTTTGGGGTACAAAGAGAAATTGTTTCCTACGAAATTCCGAAAGGAACTAGTATCGTTGCCAAAGAGTTTAGTCCGGGTAAACCTTCCCCAACGGTGCTAAATGAAGTCAGACAAAAAACCACGGATGAAAATAAATTAACTTTAGATTTTGATGAAAAACGTATTCCCATGCAAGGTGCTGAGGGGCGTGATGTCAGCCAAGGAGGCAGGGAAAAAGGGATCTCAAGCCAGGAAATGGCTGCAATACAAAAATCTAAAGAACAAAAACGCATTGAAATTACGGAAACCTTGGCCAAAACCTTAGCCAAAGAAATCATGCAAGGTTTAATTGAAATTGAAGCAAAAGACCAGCGCATTGTGATAAGGGTATTAGAACAAGGATCTTTTGCCGATGGTGATGATACGATTCAGCCATCCTTTATTCCTATTTTAAATAAAATTTCAACTTTTTTAGATTTAGTACCTGGTGAAATTGATATTGCAGGTCATACCGATGATACGCCCGTCTCTAATAGACAATATCGTTCAAATTGGGATCTTTCTGCAGGCAGAGCGATTGCGGTGGCTCGTTATTTAACTGAAGATAGAGATGTGAATAAAAACCGGATTGTGATTTTAGGCTATGGTGATGCAAGGCCTCTTTACCCTAATGATACCAAAGAGAATCGTTTACGAAATCGCCGTGTCGAAATCACTTTAATTCAAGGGGATAATCCAAGTTATGAACCGGCAAACTTCCCCGTAGATGCAGACAAAGTGAAAAAACAAGTACGTGAAATTTATGTGAATCCATCGACAAAAAATGCTCAGGATAAACCAGTTAATGTAGAGTAAGTGCAAGGAATGCTTATGAAAGATGAAAGACGCCGATATTTTCGTATCGAAGATGAGGTCATTCTGACATGGCGTAAAATTACTTTACAAGAAAAAGAGCAGGGTCTTGCGCGCATTCAACGCGGTGAAATCGATTATCCGGATACAGCAGGGCTCTTTTTGTCAATGGAAGCAGATTTAATTGATGTTATCCATTCGTTAGCAAAGCAACCTGAAATGGCTCAGGCAATCGATCTGCTTAATCGAAAAATTAACCTATTTGCAAGATGTATTCCCTTGAATAATTCGGTCAGCACTTTACTGGATGAGGAAGCACAACCCGTGAGCTTAAGCGCCAGTGGCATATCATTTGAAACCAATGAAGCGGTAAACAAGGATCAAGATATTCAGCTTGAAATGGTGCTAATACCCGAAAGAATTTATATTTTGTGTTTTGCCGTTGTGGTTGATTGTTTACCCATAGAAAGTCAAACAGACGAAAACGCGCAGATTTATCGCATGAATGTGGATTTTACGACGATTCGTGATGAAGATATAGAACGTCTGGTACAGCATATTATGCGTAAAGAAGTGGCATTTTTGCGAGCTAGACGAAAATCCCGACAAAATGACTAAATTTGGTTGATTGTCGACTTGGCCGTGTGCTAAGACCTTCTATCCTATTCAGTGTGTACATTCAAAACCTCGTTTGATACACTTCCCTAACTTTTTGAAAGTACTTCCTTTTTATGGTTAGCATAATGAATTCAGGCAATGAAGTTCGTGGCTTTTTTAATGTTAGTTTTGCTACGAATGCAATTGCAGCCGCCGTCGTTGGTTTGAGCTATTGCTTTGTTAATACGCCTTACCAAGCAGCACTTAGTAGCATAGGCTGTTATGCCTTATCTGGTGCGCTAACAAATTGGTTAGCTATCTACATGCTATTTGAGAAAGTGCCCTTTCTGTATGGTTCGGGTGTGATTCCAGAGCAGTTTGAATCTTTTAAAGCAGGAATTCGCAATCTCATCATGCAAGAATTTTTTACTCAGGAAAATGTCAATGCCGTAGTTTCTTTGGGTAATCATTCGCAAAAATGGGGCGCACTTGCTGATGAACTTGATTACGACAAAATGTACGATGCACTCACCCAAGGGCTGTTAGAATCGCAGATGGGAAAATTGTTAGCGATGGTGGGTGGGCAAAGCGCCATTGAATCATTGCGCGCACCCGTACAAGGTAAATTGCAAGCAGTCATTCGAGAAACGCTAGAAGATGAAAAGCTGCAGCAACAAATACTAAATAAATTTCAACAACAAGATGAAGAATTTTTAAAACGAATTGAAGGGATAGTAGAGCATCGTTTAGATGCACTAACCCCTAAAATGGTAAAAAATATTATTCAAAAAATGATCCGCGAACATCTAGGATGGTTAGTCGTGTGGGGTGGTGTATTCGGTGGATTGATAGGTTTTATCGCTCATTTTTTATAAGATGTATGCATGAATAAAAATAAATCATTTAATGAATATCTCATTTTTTTGCGAGAATCAATCGAAAATTTAGCAGAGTATTGGCAAATTATCGGTTATGAAAATCCCCACATTAAAGATATTAATGCTGGATTAAATCATGCTGATCCTTTCATTATTTACAAAGCTAGTATTGCAGCGACCATGCTACTAGAAGATAGGTCGATTTATCATTAACCGCAGTGAGCGCCCTTCTTGTCTCAAAAAATGGACGTTCTCCCTTCTTGATAATTCAATGAGGGGCTAAGTAATCATTGACCGAATTTGGAGAAAGTTGCGATGACGGTGATAAAACACCATGAAAAATTTAAAAATTTCTATGAAATAAATCATCCTTTAATTGCAGGCAAGTTAACCCTGTTAAGACAAAAGCAAACCGATCATAAATTATTTCGTGAATTGGTTCATGAAATAACCTTGTTGTTAGGCTACGAAGCGACACAAAATTTGGTAACGCAGACCATGGAAATTCATACCCCCATGGAAACTTGTTTATCTCCCTTTTTAGCAGGACCATCACCCGTTATTCTGCCCATCTTACGCGCAGGTGTCGGTATGGTTGATGCTTTATTATCGTTAATGCCAGCAGCGAAAGTGGGGCATATCGGTTTATTCAGAAATGAAACGACATTGCAACCTGAGGGCTATTACTTCAAAGTTCCTGAAGATAGTCATCTGCGGCCTTTTTATGTTTGTGATCCAATGTTGGCAACGGGTGGCTCTGCTATTCGTGCTATTAACACACTCAAAGAACATGGTGTTAAAAGTATTACTTTCCTGTGCGTGCTTGCTGCACCAGAAGGATTAGAAGCGTTCTATAAAGCGCACCCTGAAGTAAATATCTATGCGGCAAGTGTTGATCGCTGCTTAGATGAGCATGGTTATATTCGACCGGGGTTGGGAGATGCGGGCGACCGCATGTTCGGGACTTTGTAGTTTTTATTTAAAATCCCCCGCTCGCAATGTGCGAGCTGCCCCCTTTTATTCAAAGGGGGCGATGGCTCAATTGAATCGAGTACCAACTAATAGATTTGTTTTGAAATCGAATTTAAGATCCAGTGCGCTTAATTAATTGGCCCCCTTTGAATAAAAGGGGGCAGCTCGCTTGAAAAGCGGGCGGGGGATTTTTATCTTAATTCACGCCGTATTATCCAGTGGCACATTTAACAGAGATAACGCAAAGAGTAGCTGCAATATCTACGCCTTTGGTAAATCTGATAATTCAAGATTTCTTAATGCCCTATTAAAAATAGGTAATCCTTCCTCCGGTGATTTCTCTGCATGATCAGACTCGATTTTATTTCTGGCGGTGTCATATTCCATCCAATTAATACTTTCAGTATATGCTTGCGCCTGGTCTATCACTTTACAATAAGTATAGAAATACTGATCTCGACTGGCTTGTCTCAAGCCATTCAAGTAATTATCTCGATGTACAGTAGGAATAATAATTTTAAAAAGGCCTGCTTTAAATAATTCTGCGTTCATCATTATTCTACAAAGCCTACCATTACCATCAACAAAAGGATGTACTTCGCTGATAATAAATTGCATAAATAATGCTTTGGGTAATCCTTCCTCTAATAATTGATAAAACTCAAATGCGTGACACAATGTGCCTATCACATCTTCAGGCTCAACAAATAATGTGTTTCCTGCCTTATTAGCCCCCGTTTTGAACTCCCCAGGGTTTTTTTCTGGACGTCCTCTCATCAAGTAAGCATGCCTTTCTTTTAATAAGGCTAAAAACTCATTAGTATTTTTAGGTGTTAGAATCATCTCCGACGGATCATTTGTTAATTGATAATTTGCTAGCACATCATGGCTATCAGCATGTCGATGATTTATAGTGGTTCCAGAAAATACAATATCTTCTGCTTCATCAATAATAAATTTAGTACCTTCAATATAATTTGAAAAATATGATTCAAAAAAAGAAAGATTTCTTAATGAAGAAAGATTAAATTGGTATGCTCTTTCTCTAAATGTACATTTTTTTATATAAAGATATAAATTTTCAAATAGTTTCAATCTTCTTGCATCATAAGGTTCTTTTTTTGCGACTGCTTTAGCATAAGGTGTTTTTAAAAAGTCTGCTTCTGGGTGTGTCGATAACAAAGCACTTATTATTTGATTAAGTTTTTTATACTCTATTTGAAATCCTAAGTGGTTTGCTATTATAAATGCCTCTTTGCGTATTTGATTTAAAGCTGTTTCTTTTCGTATTCGCAGTTCTTTAGCTAAAAAATTCTCAACGCCTTCTTCGCCGATCGTTTTAACGTTACTATAATCACTTCTAGTTGATGATAAATTTTCAAGTAATGAACGAACAACACTACTCCTAGCTAAGTTGGGTAATATTTGTTCTATATAAGAAGTATTATCTCCCTTTGATACTTTAATAATAAGTCCTGGTAATGAAATAGTTTTGACATATGAACTTGTAATGAATGCAATATTTTGATTTTCTTTGTAAGGAATAGGCTTTAAATCAATTGCTGTTCTAAAACTTAAAATGCCTTTAGGGACAATGTGTTGTACAAGTTGCATCCAATTTGATTTAACAATATTTTCGATAGGGGTATTTAAATCATCCGTATAAATAGCTCGATAAATACGTCGTAGCTTAGATTGTGTATATAAACGAGAGAGGCGCTTAGCCTCATTACTATCGAATGCAAAGTATAGCTGTGCCATTTTGATGTGAATATTGGAATACTATAATGAAATGATATGCGAATATTGGAATACTAACAAGCGATAAATGCGAATATTGGGATATCATTTAGCATAAAATGAGAATATTAGAATACTAAAAAATATTAAAAGCGAATTTTGGAATAATATAAAGAGAAACCTGTGCAATTACACAGATTTAAGTCATCTCACGCCGTATTATCCGGCGGCACATTTAACAGATATAACGCTTTACCCACCACATTGCGATAAATAGGCGCTGCCACTAAACCACCATAGTAGTTCTTTTCATTAGGCTCTTCGACCACGATCACGGTAGCAAGGCGTGGTTGATCAACCGGCGTAATGCCAGCAAAAAGTGCAATATGGCGATTGGGATCATAACCATGGGGGCCTACAACACGCACCGTCCCTGTTTTTCCTGCGGTTTTGTAACCTGGAATATCCGCTCTTGAGCCTGTACCTTTGCGACTGATTACTTCGGTTAATACTTGCAAGGTAGAAAGGGCTACATCTTCTGGGATCACTCGCTCTTTTTTAAACACTGTATTAGGCGGTAATTTGGTTAAAGATACGGGGATTTTGATACCGCCTGAGGCTAACGTGGCATAAGCATGCGCTAACTGCAATGGGGTAACAGAGAGGCCATAACCAAAAGCCAGGGTGGCATGCATAAAAGGATTTTTAGGTGGGGGTGGCAGCATGCCTTTTCGCTCTCCTGGAAACGGCGTATTAATACTGTCGCCTAAGCCAAGTTGACGGAAAGTTTCTAATAACGTTTCAGGAGGTAGCGCAAGCGTGATTTTACTGATCCCGACGTTACTGGATTTACTCAATACTTCTTTTAGTGTTAGCACTCCATTCGGATGAATATCTCTCACCAAATGTTTGCCAATTCGGTATGTGCCAGGAGAGGTATCAATAATTGATTCAGGAGTGAATTCTCGACTCGCCAAGGCGCTGGTGATGGTAAATGTTTTAATGGTAGAACCCGGTTCATAGAGATCAGTCAGGGCGCGATTACGCGTGTGTGCGCCGTGACATTCTTGGCGATTATTCGGGTTGAAAGACGGTGCGCTAACCATCGCGAGAATTTCACCTGTTGAGATATCGATCATCACCAAGGTTGCGGATTTTGCTTGATATTTCTGAATGGCTTGCTCAAGTTCACGATAAGCAAATCCTTGGATCCGTAGATCAATACTCAATGCAATTTCATCTCCAGAACGCGCTGGTTGAAAATAATCAAGATCTTTAACCCAGCGGCCGGTTCTATCTTCTAAGACACGTTTTTTACCAATCGTGGGTTTTAATGCTTGCTCGAAAGTTAATTCAAGTCCTGCTTGTCCTTGATCGTCTATATCGGTGAAGCCGGTGAGTTGGGCTGTTTGCCATGCTGCCGGATAATAGCGCCGAAATTCACGTTTGATTCCAAGACCTGTAATATTTAAGGCTTTAATTTGTTTGGCGATATCCGGGGTGAGGCCACGTTTGAGATAGATAAAAACCCGATGAGGATGTTGTTCAATTTTTTTCTTGAGATCAGCCGAAGTATAGCCAAGTAATTTAGCCAATTTTTTCAATTCAGTTGGTTTAGCGCTAAATTGCGAAGGGTTAACATAAATAGCATGCACAGGCGTGCTAATAGCGATAGGGGTGCCTCTGCGATCGGTAATCATCCCTCGGTAAGAAGGGATATCCACAATGCGTAAGGTTCTGGCATCACCTTGTGCTTGCAAAAAATCGGTATTGGTAACTTGTAAGTGAACTAAACGGGTAGCTACCCCTGCCGTTAAAAGTCCAAAGAGAGAACAAATGAGCATTAGGCGCCAGGTAGCGGGATTAAGCTTGCTTGTTTTTGTATTTAGAAAACTTTCTTTGTAAGGGGCAGATTTTATCATTGTATTTATAGGATGAAATAGTATTGACTATACTAGCAATTAAACAAACCAGTTTAATGCAGTATATACCAACTGCAGTTCAAGATGCGAAGGAAGAGAATAATGACCGTTGCAACAACCCAATCAGACGATATCCCTATTGGGGAATTGGTGATCATGACCATCGCTATGCCACGTGATACCAATCGCTATGGAGATATGTTTGGTGGGTGGCTAGTTTCACAAATGGATCTGGGTGGGGCCATTCTTGCCCATCAATGTTCACATTCACGCATGACAACCGTTGCGATTGATAAAATGGTTTTTATCCGCCCCGTTTATGTGGGCGATGTGGTTTCTTGCTATGCCAGTATTGTTAAACGCGGTAACACTTCGGTCGGTATTAATGTGCAAGTGTGGGTAGAGCGGATGGAAGATCATTTTAAATTAAAAGTGACCGAAGGATTATTTACTTACGTTGCTATCGATAAACAAGGCAAGCCAACCCCCATCAAATGGAAGACCTAGCAATAGGCAGTTTAATCGTAAAGGTGGTGCCAATATTCTCTTGCGTAACAAGATGAATGCTACCACCATGATCTTTAATAATCCCATATGAGATGGAAAGCCCAAGCCCTGTACCAATTCCAATGGGTTTAGTGGTAAAGAAGGGATCAAATATTTTCGATAAATATTTGGGCGCAATACCACAACCGTTATCAGCAATCACTATTACCACTTTATTACCTTCTAACGCCGTTTTGATCTGGATGATTCCTTTAGTCGCAATTGCTTGGCTTGCGTTGACCAATAAATTAACAAAAACTTGCGTTAATTGATTAAGATTGCCCATGACAGGTGGTAATACCGATAACTCTTTTTCGACTTGGCATTTATATTTCAATTCATTGCGTGCCATTTGCAGACTATTTTCAAGACAATGATTGATATCACAAGAACTAAATTCAGTATCGGTTGTGCGTGAAAAAGATTTCAATCCAGACACAATATTAATCACTTGTTGAATACCTTCGAAAGATTCTTGAAAGAGATTGTCAATATCAGAGAGAATAAATTCAATATTTTGCTGATTCTCTAATTGGCCATATTGTTTCTGATAATTTTCAACCCCTTCTGACAAGACCGTGACATATTTTTTCAATGAGGATAAATTATTTTGCACATAACTAATGGGGTTATTAATCTCATGGGCCATGCCAGCAGCTAATTGCCCTATAGAAATAATTTTGGAATGCTGGATTAATTGTAGCTGCGTTTCTTTCATTTTTTTTAGCATGGCTTCGAGTTTGATATTATTATATTTAATATTTTTCTCGGAAGTGTCCTTTTCGATAATCATATTAATATGACGCGTAGCATGTGCAACAAAGTCAAGCTGTTCGGTTTTATCTTGATGATTTCGTTTGGAGAAGAATTGTGCAACACCAATCACTTTGTCATGATAATGTAAGGGTAAAGCATAAGACCAAGTGATAGAAGAAATAATAGAACCTTTGTTTTCAATGACTAAGGAGTCGGAAAGCGGCCTGTCTTGGTGGATGGTTTGCCAGGCTAAATCTTCCCCTTTTTTGAAAAGATATTTAATGGTGGGGGTGAATTTTTTTTCGTGTTTTATAAAATGAATATCGGAGGTGACTAAAACGTTGGGATCTTTCTCTGGCAAAAAATAAATAACCCCAATAGGCCATTTGGAAAATTTGCAGACTTTTTTAAGATAAAATCTTAAAATGTCAGAAAGATCGATATGCCGTCTTTGTGCATAATCGATGAGTGCAATTAATAATTCGTAGCCTTTTAGCTGTTTACTATTGTCAATCAGCTCAATGGGGTGGTTAGGATTTGGGCCAGGTGATTCATGATGCGTTAACATCGACCATGTCCTTAATCTTCGATTTGAATATAAGCAACAATATTTTTCAAATTAACCAAGTTGTGAATGGCTCTGTCATCTAATACCGTTCCCTCAGGAAGCAGTAACATGCCAGTGCTTGAAAGTAGTGCGCGCGAGAGCTTCATGCCTGCTTTTAAGGATTCAGGTGGCAACATTTTTTCTCGCGTTGTTTTAATCGATTCTGCAGGCAGCATTGCAATAATCTCACAAAAGGTGTCTACCACTTTGGGATCGTAGAGAATGCCTTTTGAAGCTTTAATGAGTTCTATTGCTTGAAAATTAGTTAATTTGTCGGGTAATAACATCCCCGATTGTAGCTGCTCATAATCAATGGCAACATATAAAATTCTCGCCCCAATGGGAATATCTTCCCCGGCGCGCTTATGGGGGTATCCTTTGCCGTTGAAGGCTTCCCTATGCGCTAAAACAATTTCAGCAACCCATTCAAAATCATTATGTTCATTGCTTAATAAAGCGGTTGCACCAATCACAGGATATTGATGAAACACATTTCTTTCTTCTCCCCGCAGAATACGATAGGGCGTATTTAAAATTTGTTTGGGTATCGCAATTTTACCTAGCGCATAAAGGCAGCCTGCATAATAAATAAGACTCGCCTCAGTTTGAGAAAGCTTGTGCTTTAATGCAATTTGTCTTGCCAGATCGGCCACTTTTTTCGCATGGCCTCGGTAATGAGGAAGTTGGTTTTCAATGAGATTAGAGCAGACGTTGAGGGTGGCTAATTGATTTCTATGTAACGATTCTAAGGTTTTATTAAGCTCGTTGGTTCTTGCGGTTACGGTACTTTCAAGCGAATGATTGAGCGTAAGAAGCTCTTGATTTTGCCGATAGACTTCTTTTTGTAACAGCTTGGTCTTATCTTTTAGATGTTTATTCTCAACTGCGTTTTTAATGACCGATTCAAGATAATTTTCATTCCAGGGTTTTTCCAAATAGCAATCGATTTTCCCTTCATTAATCGCCGCAATAGCCGCATCAACCTCAGCAAATCCCGTGAGTAGAATGCGCCCTACATCCGGCCATTTAAGGGCGACTTCTTTTAACAGATTAGCCCCATTCATTTCTGGCATACGCATATCGCTAACCACCACATCAATTTGGTCATTGACCAGAATATGCAGTGCGGCTACACCATTATTCGCGACAAACACGTTATAGCCCAAAGGTTTGAACTGTCTTTCTAATGTCCTGGTAATATTTTCTTCATCGTCAACAAATAAAATATTACCACGTGCGGATTGTGATGCATGCTGTAACATAAGGCTGGCCTTATCACTGATTATTCAATCATGTTTATAGTCATACGCTTATGTAGAGTAGTTTAGCTTTTTTTGGGTTGACGAGCGCTAAAGAGCCACCATTTAAATCGAGTGATAAATTCAGGGTGCGCACGACAAAGACCTGTAACTAATAAGGCATTCGCGATACCCGTGACTAAAAAGAGTTGTGGGATGGTCAAGCCTACTTTGAGTAAAACGATGGCAATGCCACTGGCTAGCGTCATAAAGAGAGAGTTTAAAATGTTATTTGCTGCAATCACTTGCGAGCGTATTTCGACAGGGCTTCTGGTTTGTAGCATGACATACAGCGGTACAATATAAAAACCACCGAAGAGCCCGACTAAAAATAAATCGATTAAGACCCTCCAATGTTGCCAATGATGCAAGAAATCACCATGAATAATTGGCGTGAATCCCAGATCAACGGTAAATAAAGTTAAACCAATCGCACCAAAAGGGACTAATCCAATTTCTTCTCGATGACGCGACAATTTTTCACAGAGTAACGATCCAACACCAATCCCAAGGGAGGTGAGGGTTAACAAGGCGGTCATGACCACAGGGCCGCCACCCAAAAATAGTTTGGTGAAATTCGGAATTTGGGTGAGTAAAACACTGCCAAGCAACCAAAACCAAGAGATACCAATCATTGCAGCAAACAATAAAGGGTTTTTAATGGCGCTGGCGAGTGTGCGATAAGTTTGAGAAAAGGGTTCCCAATTGATTTTTAAATCGACATTTTGTGTAGAATTCGAAGGCGGCGGGATCAATAAACTAAACACAAGTCCTGCTAGGGCACAGAATAAGACTGTGCCACTGATTGCCCATTTTCCCCATCCCGGGAGACTGATAAGCAACCCACCCAGGATGGTTCCCATCAGAATAGCAACGAAAGTACCCATTTGTACTAAGCCATTGCCGCCGGTTAATTCTTCGTTGGCTAAATACTGCGGCAAGATACTGTATTTTACAGGAGAGAAAAATGCGGCTTGGGTTCCTAGCAAGAAGAGTACTAACAATAAAAAGTTAAAATGATCTAAATAAAATCCGATACCGATGAGTACTGCAATAATGACTTCCGCTAATTTAATGATTTGAATTAAGCGAAATTTGGGATATTTATCGGCAAGTTGCCCTGCGGTTGCTGCAAATAAAAAGAAAGGAAAAATAAATGCTGCGGCTGCAATATTATTTAAGACATTAGCCTTGTCAGGGTACTCATGCGCAAAAGTCATGCTGATTAATACGAGCAAAGAGGCTTTGAAAATATTGTCGTTTAATGCGCCAAGGTATTGGGTGCAGAAATAGGGAAAGAATCGGCGCAGGCCAAATAGCTGAAATTGATGTTGAGTTACCATGCCTTTCCCAAGTTCCTTTTACACTCCAACGGAGTATACGTGAGGGGGTAATGCGTTAAAAGTAACTAATTAAAAGTTAGCTTGCCATCTAGTATTGGTGTGCGGCTACAAAGCACAGTTGCGAAGGGGAGCACCTAACGTTAGGATGAAAGTTTTTGTGGTGCGCCAAGAAAGGGAGGGAGCATGTTGATCCCAGTGATTCTCGCAGGGGGCTCAGGCACACGCTTGTGGCCGTTATCTCGAGAAAGCCATCCGAAACAATTTATTTCATTGTTTGATGGCCAAAGTTTATTTCAAAACACGCTGGCAAGGGTTGCCGAAATTCCAGGGTGTGGCACACCTATTGTCATGGGTAGCGAGCAGCATCGTTTTCTCATTGCTGAACAAGTAAGGCAGTCAAAACGGCCTGATTGCGCGATTCTGCTTGAGCCGATGTTTAAAGGCACGGCACCTGCCGTTGCGCTTGCCGCGATGCATGCATTGAATGAGTGCGATGAAGATGTATTGTTGCTGGTCTTACCATCCGATCATGTCATTTCAGATATCAAAGGCTTTTTAGCAACCGTTAGTGAAGGCGTTAAAGTTGCGCAAAGAGGAAAGCTAGTAACATTTGGTATTGAACCAACTCATCCAGAAACGGGTTACGGTTATATTCAAAAGGGTGAAGCCCTCGCTGGCAGTACCGGTTTCAAAATTGGACAGTTTGTTGAGAAACCTAATTTGTCTACGGCCAAAACCTATATTGAGAGTCAGCAATATTGGTGGAATAGCGGTATGTTTCTTTTTTCTGCAGGCGCTTTTGTGCAAGAGTTGATGTTGCATCATCCTGCTATATTCGATGCTGCAAAAGCTGCTTACTGTGATGCGCGTTTTTCAGAAGATTTTATTCGTCCTTCTTCTAATGAGTTTGATAAGAGCCCAGCAGACTCCATCGATTATGCGGTAATGGAAAAAACCATTAATGGCGCGATGATCCCTTTGCAGAGTGCTTGGAATGATGTGGGCGCTTGGGATGCATTAGCAGAACTTATAGCCAAAGATCAACAAGGCAATGCTATACAAGGCGATGTGATCACAAGTCATACCCAAAATTCTTTGATTCAAGCGAATCATCGTTTAGTCGTGACGGTGGGCGTCGATAACTTAGTGGTCGTTGAAACGCCGGATGCCGTTTTGATTTTAGATAAAAGCAAAGCACAAGAAATTAAACCCATTGTTAATCAAATGCGCGATAACGCGCGCAAAGAAGTGATTTTTCATCGCTGCGTGAATCGGCCTTGGGGTGCATTTGAATCAATTGATGATGGGGAACGTTTTCAAGTAAAACGCATTACCGTTGCGGTTTCACAAAAATTGTCGTTACAACGTCATCATCATCGTTCAGAACACTGGGTAGTGGTGAAAGGTACGGCAAGAGTCACAAGGGGAGAAGAAGTTTTTCTGTTATCAGAAAATCAATCAACCTATATTCCGATTGGTGTGAATCATCGTTTGGAAAATGTCGGTAAAATTCCGTTAGAGATCATTGAAGTGCAATCAGGGGCCTATTTAGGGGAAGATGATATTGTACGTTTAGACGATCAATACGGACGTTCACCTGAGAAAAACAATGAACACAAGGCAACAACTGAAGTTGAGTTTTAAGCATAATGCCCCCTTTGA
Source organism: Candidatus Berkiella aquae (assembly GCF_001431295.2). Lineage (NCBI taxonomy): Bacteria > Pseudomonadati > Pseudomonadota > Gammaproteobacteria > Candidatus Berkiellales > Candidatus Berkiellaceae > Candidatus Berkiella > Candidatus Berkiella aquae. The sequence goes on from NZ_LKAJ02000001.1 coordinate 593,096, forward strand.
GTAAAAGGGGGCATCTCGTTTAGCCCCTTTTTTTAGCCTTCTATCCACTACCATTTTATTTTAATTGCTTCTTCGAAAGACTTTGGTAAATTGGCTCGAAACAAATTATTCAACTAACTAATTTCGAGGTATTTACACATGCTATCCTTTACAGACATTTGTGATCAACTTGGTTCAGAAGCACTCAATAGCGCTTGTGAATGGGCGGGATCGAATCCGGCTATCGCATTAGGGTTAACCTTAGGAGGCACGTTATTGGCAACGGTTGGTGGTTTATATTTCTCAAGAAATCGCCATGCACAACCCGTTGTTGTTCCTCGTATGCAAACACGTGGTCGTCAATCTTTAAGAGAAGCGATTGCGGACACCAATACCGATTTAGATCTGGCGCAAGAAATTGCGGATATGAAAACGGCTGAAAATATGCCATTACAAACCATTGTTTCCACTTATTTGGCGCAAAAAGCAGCAGAAAAACAAATGAATGCAACGCAAATACGTAATTGGGTATTTGAACAAGCATTTCCTGGCCAACAACGCATTGTGGGTAAAGCAGTTACGCAAGCAGAATTAAATGAAGGTGTTCTTCGATTATTAAAGTTGCCTATTGATGGCAAGGTTCCGACCTTATCAGCAGAGCGCGAGCGTTATAATGCAGTATTAAGGCAATTGGATTTAGCGCATTTACAAGTTACTATGCCCCAACGAGCTAAAATTTCCTAACGTATTAGCTACTTTGAAAAAACGGCAAAAAGACTATTTTTGCCGTTTTTTTTTGGACTTTTTTCATGCTAAAACCCTGGGTTGCTACACGCAACCACCGAGCGGCTAAACCTTTCATTCCATCCTAAATCAGCTGTTTTTTATTGAACTGACTAACAAAAAAAATATAATAGGCTCTACATTTTTAGAGAAATGTTAACAGTTAACTTATCTATTCATTATTACTTAAGAGAGGAAAATATCATGGCACAGTCAGGTCCAGAGAAAGAAGTTGTAACTGCATTATGGGATATTGCAGGCCACATTCATAATGCTTTAAATTCCGAAACGGTAAAAGAAGTTGCAGAAACCGTTGGCGAAGAACTCAAAGAAGTTGCGACCAGTGGTAGCGCATTAGGTACAACAGAATCTGTTGCGAAAGAAGTTTTGCCAGAAGTTGCAAAAGCTTTTTTCAATCCTGAAAACATGTGTCACATAAGCGAAGGTTTATTTAATAACGCGAAAGATGTTTGCACATTAGCTGATGCTCCTACGTTAGCAGATGCTTCTGAAGCTTCTTCTTACTTTGGTTACGCGATGGGTGGTTTAGGTACATTATTATCTGCTGGCTTAGGCATTTTCGCAATCAACAAATTACGCAATGCGCGTGCAACAGCACAATCTTTAATCAAGCCTGAAATTTATGCTGAATTGAAAGATTCACCAGAAGCGTTAGAATTGATTGAAGCAATTAAAGGCGATAAAGCAAAGGTTGCACTGGTTAACGCATTGAAAGCAGAAGATATCCGAGCTTTATTAGCACTTGAAGCATTAAGCAAAGGTTCATTAGCCATGATGGCAAAGATGAAGTTAGCAGGTTTTGCTCACGCTTTAGAAACTGCAGTTAAGCCAAGTGATCTTGAGCACGGTGAAGATTTAGTAGAGAAGGGTGTAATCGTTCCTGTACTCTCTTCTATTGTTGGTACTTCAAATGCGGCTTCTTCAACACCTGTTCAACCTACCGTTGAATTAGCTGATACGATTTTAGTTTCCGAAGCTGGAAGAGCGGTATTAGCGAAAATTCGTACTGGTGAAGAAGCGAAAGCTGAACTTGCTAAAATGAATAAAGCAGCGCTTACAGCATTAGAGAAGCATGCACCTAAGTTGGTTGCAAAGGATGCTTTTGCAGCAACAACGGATCACCAACTTGCTTTAATGTTAAGCCGCATCATTGATGCTGCAGCAAAAGCAGAAAACAAAACTTCCTTAACAATGTAATATTGTTAATCGTTAAAAAAGCAGGCGCAATGCCTGCTTTTTTTTGCTTGTTTTTTGTGACACCGCTACCGCGGTTTTAATTGATTATGATTATTTCCCCCCATTTCAACATTCACGGCTACGCCGTTTCATGTTTTCATGGGGGGCTAGCGAATGTCGCAGCTACCGCTGCTTAAGATCCTCGCGGCAGCGAGGAAATTCGCTAGCCCCCCATGGAGGCGAAGCCGTAATGGGGGGAGAAGATATCCCTCCCATCTAGAGCCGCGGTAGCGGCGAAACAAATGAATTTAATGAACAAATAGAAGAGAGCGAGCTCCCATGTAACCGAGCTGAATGGGGGCTTATCCTGCCGTAGCCTATGGCGAAGTTAATTAGGATAAAAATCCCCCGCTTGGTGCTTCCGTCTTCGCTAACGCTTCGCCGGACAAGTTGCACCAAGCTGCCCCCTTTGAATAAAAGGGGGCTGCGAGCTTTTAAGCGAGCGGGGGATTTTTATCTTAATTCATTAACAAATTATGTATTCTTTAATGTAACCGATTACTGGGCGGATAATGGGTGATCCGTAAATTAGGATCATCATTTTCCGTCATGCGTTGCGTATGGTAAGGATCGCTTGGGTAATATTTCACTTCAACCACCACCATTTTATGCGCTTCAATTTTGCTGTGATTATCATCAAGTGGCCAATGTGCCGCAGCCATGGTAGTGCCTTCCTCAATCGGTGCTAGCGTCAGCTCGTCTAACGACGGCCAGTCCTTATCTTCATTTTGAGATAGGGGTGCTAGGAAACGATGAATTTTTTCTTGTAAGGTATGCCATTTTTGTTTGTATCGCATAAGCATTAACTGCAATTTATTGCGTAAAGGGTGTAATGGTGTGGTCATAAAATGCGCCTTTTCATTAATTTTTGTTGTTTTGTTGAATTACACCCATTAGGGGCGGCGCTTTCCATAGCATTTATTTAGTCATTACACTTAATTACGAAATTAAAGTCAACCCGTTCATTTTCACATGTACTGGATGGACGCCTTTTAGAGGGGATTTGCTTAGCTTCTAATAGTTGTTGGATTTGGGGGAGCGCAGCAAAGGCAGCCTGTTGACCGGCTTGATATAAGTGTTCGTTGGCATGATCGTCAAACATGCCAAATTGATCGACCGCAGGATGAATCACAATATCAGCTGCTTTATTTTGCCAATCCGACAACTTGTAATAAGCAATGTGTAAACTGCGCATACCCAGCTGATAAGCATTTTTTACAGAGCCATGATCGGGGTTAGTTCCAATATCAACCGCAATGATAATATCCGGTTGAAACTGCTTAGCAATCTCAACAGGAACAGGACTTGCTACCCCACCATCGACTAAAGTTCGGCCGTAGATTTGTACAGGGCTAAATACCATGGGAACGGCACTAGAAGCATGAATGGCAGGCACTAAGGGACCACTGCGGATCACAAAGGCATCGCCATGATGGACATCTGTTGTGACGACAGCTAAGGGAATATGGAGATCATCAAAGTGATAGGCTTTCATATTCTTTTGTAAAAAGCAGCGTAACGCATTACCTTCAACAGGGCCTCTGAGCTGCCAAAACATTTTGACTCCGGATTTCCAATTGAGCTCAATGAGATCCCATTTATTCAGCGCAATAATTTTTTCGCGCAATTTATCGGCATTGGGTTCATCAGCATATAAGGCACCAATAATGCTACCTGCGCTTGAACCCACAATCAGATCGACAGGGATATGGTTTTTTTCCAAGACCTCAATCACTCCAGCATGGGCTAACGCTCTGGCTCCACCGCCACTTAACACCAATGCCACTTTCACTTTGTGAAGGGGGCGTGCAGGAGGAGGGGTAAGAGGCATAGGAACGAGCATAGGCTGTGGCGCATGAGCGCAACCACTCAGCGTTAAGAAGAAGGTGATAACAACTATCGAAGTGAGGTACCGCAGAGAATACATGATAATAAGGTGTTTAATTAAAGTGTTGTCATTTTACGGATTACCTTGTTTTTTTCAAGGTATACACAATGGGAATGTTGAATTATGCTTAAAATGAAACACAGATAAAAAGCAAACATTGTGTCATCTATACAACAAACAGTCTATCGCTACGGAAAATCATTTAACACGCATGACTTTATCAAAGTGCTTGCGATTGTCATTATGATTATCGATCACGTGGGCGATTATATATTCCCTGATAATCACTGGCTTCGTTTGATTGGCCGAATTGGCTTGCCTATGTGGTATTTTTTGATTGGCTATGTCAATAAACTGCGAATGAATAAGTTTCTGATTGTTTACGGTATTCTGCTTTCATGTTCAGGCAGTTTCTTATATCACAAATTATGGATTGATATTTTACTGACGTTTATTGTCTGCCAAGTATTGTTGCACCATTTCCCGGTAGAACGTATTTCAACTTTATGGCGTTGGGTTTTCTTTTTGCTATTACAGGTTGTGAATGCGCTGCTTTATTCTCATGTTGAATATGGCGCTTTAAGCATTATGTTTGTTTATAGTGCGCGCATGGTTGCCATTAAAGATCCGCAAGCACCATTTTGGTTTGGGTTAGCACACATTGTTTTTTTCATTTGGCAAATTATGGCATTTCCCTATCTAGCTCAAACGACCTTGCTTTATTCGTTTGCGTTTCTGACATTAGGGGTTTACTTGCTGCTGTTATATTATCAACAAAAAGTGTTACCTTGCCCTCGCGTGTTGCTGTTTCCACTATTGTTGATTTCTCGGTATTCCCTGCATATCTATTTTTATCATCTCATTTTCTTGCAATCGATTTGGTATTTTTTGCTCAAACCTCAAACCATGTAGGTAAACGATTAAACTCTATCTCGTGTTAGACTCCGTTTATCTCTGATGAATTGCTTAATATTTCCATATAAGTTAACTTGCATACTCTGTAGTTCAGAGGGGAAATATGATGCACTTGATTGGTATTGCAAGTTTAGGCATTTTATTAGTGCAAATAGGTTGCGTGATCCATGCCTTACATCAAGGTTATTCCCATACTTTCGTCATGATGGTTTTATTAGTGCCTGTGGTGGGGGCGATTGGCTATTTGCTGGTTGAATTTGGCCCTAAACTATATGAACACGCCATTATTCGTAATATTGAAAAATTCCGCAAAGCAAATCCCTATCATGAATTAGCATTGAGAGAGCAGATGGCTTATGAAAAGCCAACGATTGAAAATCTGCATTGTCTCGCAAAATCGTATCTCGATTTATCGCATTACCAAGCGGCATTAGCATTATTAGATAATTTATTGAAAAATCAGTTTAGCCGCGATCCTTATTTATTATTGGATAAAGCCAAAGCACTATTTGGTTTAGAAAAATTCCATGAAGCCAAGTTTGTTTTAGAAAATCTGTTCAATCAAAGTGTGGGTAATCATTCAACGGCAGCCGAAGCACACCTATTATTTGCACGCACCTTATCGGCATTAGGCGAATATCAATTAGCGAACCGTGAATTTGAACATTTACATAATTATTATGTTGGTTTAGAGGCATCGTTTTACTATTTCCAACATCTGCGTCAATTGAATCATGAAACACGCGCAGAAGAAGTGCTAAAACATATGCGCAAACGTTTTAAACGGTTGCCTAAGCACTACCGAGGAAAGGAACAAGCTTGGTTAAAACAGGCGCAAAAAGATTAAACAAACCTTATTAGGTTCTTGGCCCATGCTTCTTTTGTATATCGCTATCAGACTGAATTTTCATTTGGGGGCATTCTTTGATTTATGTTGCTCTCTCGCACTCGCATCAATCATTTGCTGAAACATTTGCGCTTGCGCTCAGGAGCGCCAGAGAAGAGGATAAGTTCAGTATTTATTTCATTTAATAAATGTACACCTACACCTATGAAACCACGAATGAAAAAAGAGAACTATTTTACCTTCGCGTTGGTCACATTAATATCACGCCCCATACAGGAACGTTCTTTATGTGGTTATCGCATCATCAAAAAATCCGCAAATGGTTAATTGACATTGTCATTATTAGTATGGCAGTGATGTTGCTTGTATATCCGCTTGAGGTGTCGGCAAGAGAGTTGGTGAGAATTCAGCACGGTGCGCAAAGTGGTAGCGGTTTTAGTGGTGGTAGTAGTGTCAGTGATAGCTATAATGCAAGTCGCCAAGAACAAGCACGTCGTGATGCGCAAAATCGGGTACAAGATGCAAACGATGCCCTTGAAAATGCGAGAACCAACGAGCTTTATATCCGTGGGCAAGGGCCCAATAGTATTTCACCCAACCAGCACTATCAAGACATGATGGATGCACAGCGTGCGGTCGATAATGCAGAGCAAAATTTAAGAGAAGAAGATAGTCGCGCTTATTGGGATGCAAGACATTAGGCTTTAAAATAATTTAAGCCGCATGTAATGGATATAATCTAACACATTGATATCTTCAATTTTATGATAAAACGCCATAGCGCTTTCATTATCTTTTAAAATAATACCATCGATTCGGCTATATTTTCGATCACACGCAATGGCTTTTAAATGATCGCCCAATAAGCTCGCAATCCCACGGCGTCTAAAAGCGGGTTTAACATAGATATCATGGACATAAATGCCAGGGCTTGGGAAAACAGTGAAGTTCATGTGGGAAGTTGAAAAGAGCAACATGGCAATGGATGTATTATTTACCTCGGCAATAATACACTCTGCAAACTTATCTTCAGAAAATAAGGCATAGAATAAGCTTTCTGGTGTTTGTGAAAACTTGTCTTGTGTATTTTGTTCTTGCATTAATTGTGTGAGTGACTCATAGATAAAGGGCACATCATCTTGGTGCGCAAATCGACATTTTATTGGGCTTTCGGGTTTAGTATTCATCGATTTGTTGTACCTTCATCGCTTTTATTTCGTTGATTTTATAGTATACAGTATAGGCACAGTATCTCTCGCTCGTATTTACTGAATAAAAACCTAATTTTTTATTAAGAATCACGTTCTTCATTTTTAGGAAATCCTAAATTCAACTAGATAAAAAGCCAGAAAACGACAATTTTTTGACTTTTTTTTCAAAAAACCTCATTTTTCCTGTCTATATTTTCAGAAATGCCCTTAAATTTTATATCAAACTTGCAGATGAATTACATGTCGATTAGTTACATTGTAAAACGACAAAGGAGTTAAATATGAAAATTGTATCAACAGTGCTGTTAGGTGTTATGACCACATTTGCTGCTGCTGCTTATGCAGGTTGTGGTTCCCCTTGTGGTAATCCCTGTAAACCATCATGTCCATCACGTTGTGCGCCTGCGCCAAGCAATTGTAGCCCTTGCTATAATTACTCGCCAGTCACTTGGCGTTATGCGACACCATGTTGCACACCATGCTGCAAACCAGCTTGCTGTGTTAAAAAATGCTGGTATGACAGTTGCTGCAAACGTCATTGCAGAAAAGTTTGCTACTAATAAAGCAAATTTAATCTGTAAGACATAAGTTCACTATTGTTAGTACTAAAAATACTAGTGATAGTGAACTTTATTTTTTTCTATTTTATGATTATGCTTTGTTGCCCCTTCATGGTGCGCCTAGCACACGAGATCCCCCATCACCTTTAGGAACATCATATGGCAACTGTTGCTGATATTTTGATTGATACTTTACAATCCGCAGGAATACAAAGAATTTACGGTATCGTCGGTGATTCTTTAAATGGAATAACCAATGCAGTTAATCAAAAAAAGGAAATAGAGTGGATTCATGTGCGACATGAAGAAGCTGCTGCATTCGCAGCAGGAGCAGAAGCCCAATTAACCGGTAAGTTAACCGTTTGTGCGGGTAGTTGTGGCCCAGGAAATCTACATTTAATTAATGGCTTATATGATAGTCATCGCAGTGGTGCGCCTGTTTTGGCAATCGCCGCTCATATTCCAACCGTAGAAATTGGTGGGGATTATTTTCAAGAAACGCACCCCAACATTTTATTTAAAGAATGTAGTCATTTTTGTGAAGTCGTTAGTTCGCCAGATCAAATGCCAAGATTACTACAGATTGCAATGCAAACGGCTATTGCTAAAAAAGGCGTTGCCGTGTTAGTGATACCAGGGGATATTGCCTTAAAAACGGCAACTGAATCCAAAACAATGCCCTTGAATATTCAATCTGAGCCGCAGATAACGCCAAGCCAGACAGAGTTAGCAAAGATTGCAAATTTATTGAATCAAGGGAAAAAAATTACCGTCTTTAGCGGCAGTGGTTGCAAAAATGCACATGCCGAATTAATGCAAATATGTAAAAAACTCAAAGCGCCTATGGTACATGCGCTTCGTGGCAAAGAGTGGGTAGAATTTGATAATCCTTATGATGTTGGAATGACGGGGTTAGTTGGATTCTCATCAGGTTATTATGCGATGGAAGATTGCGATACTTTACTGTTATTAGGAACGAGTTTCCCCTATCGCCAATTTTATCCAACCCATGCCAAAGTAATTCAAATCGATATTCGTGGTGAACAATTGGGTAAACGCATGCCTGTTGATATTGGCGTCATTGGTGATATCAAAGCAACGTTAACTTCCTTGTTGCCTTTATTACATGCGAAAACTGACAGTGCACATCTTGATCAAGCGGTTAAACATTACAAAAAAGCGCGTCAAGAATTAGATGCCTTAGCAACAGCCAGTGTAGGTAAAGTGATTCATCCGCAGTATGTTGCAAAAATAATTGATGAAGTGGCGGCAAAAGATGCCATTTTTTCTTGCGACGTTGGTACGCCAACCGTTTGGGCAGCCAGATATTTGAAAATGAATGGGCAGCGCCGTTTATTAGGTTCATTTAATCATGGTTCGATGGCAAATGCCTTTTCACAAGCGATTGGATCGCAAGCCACATTCAAAAACAGACAAGTGATTGCCATGTGTGGCGATGGTGGTTTTTCAATGTTGATGGGTGACATCTTAACGTTGTCACAGCATCAGCTACCGGTAAAAGTGATTATTTTTAACAATGGAACACTTGGGTTTGTCGAACTAGAGATGATAGCTACTGGCATGGTGCCCTTTGGTACAGAACTCAAAAATCCGAATTTTGCAAATATGGCAAAAGCACTTGGGATCACAGGAGTGCGGATTGAAAACCCCATTGATGTCAAAGATGGTCTGATGAGTGCACTTCAGGAGAAAGGACCGGCAGTGGTCGATATTGTGGTCAATCGCAATGAGTTGGTCATGCCACCAACTATAACTGTGGAGCAGATGAAAGGATTCGGCTTATTTATGCTAAAAGCCATCATGAACGGCAAGGGAGACGAAGTGTACGAGCTGGCAAAAACGAACTTATGGAGATAACAACTGCCATTCCTCGAAGAAGGAATGGCAGAGGCAAGAAAGCTTAGCTCTTTTCTTTCTTTTTAGCAGCTTTAGCTGCACGCTTTGCTTTAATATCTTTGTGGACAGGTTCTTTCTTAGCTTGTTTTTTCTGCCCTTCTTGGGATTTAGCCATGATTATCTCCTCATCAAATTTATCACCTGAGTCATCGCCCCATGGGGGTATGACTCAGGATATATTAACGATAAATAGTAAAGATATCCAGCTGAACCGCGAGGAAAATCACCGTACTTAAGGTAGGTTTCTCATCTATATTTTATTAGATGAAAAATACGAAACCGAGCCAAACTGCAGTCTGGATTGCCAAAGGGTTGTTGTATCTCAACCTAACGGGAAAATTAGTAGGCGCAGATGACAAAAGCATCGCTCTTTGGCGAGATTGCGTGAATCTTGCCGAACCTTCGTGGCTATCCTGTTTAAAATATCCATGGTATCGATATTATTTTAGTTTACTTGAATATTTTACAATTCCGGGGCTTTTTAAGCACTATGCTGCTCGCAAGCAGATCATAGACAGGTGGACTAAAAACAGTCTTGAAAATCAATGCGAGCAAGTGATTGTTTTAGCAGCAGGATTTGATGCTTTAACGCAGCAGTATTACTCACGTTATCCTGATGTTCTCTTTGTCGAAATTGATCATCCTGCGACCCAAGAAGTGAAGAAAAAAGCTTTTATGGCAGGAAATGCCGCTGCTGCCAATGTGCAATTTGTATCGGCAGATTTAGCAAAGCAAACATTGTTATCTGTCTTATCCGCACACGTTAACCCTAGCAAAAAAACCTTGTTTATTGTTGAAGGGTTAACCATGTATTTTCATGAGCCCATCGTCAAAAACATTTTCTCTGACTTACAGCAATTTTTTCAAAACGACTTACACGTTATTTTTACGTTTATGGAACAAAGAGAAAATGGCAGTATCCAATTCGCCAATGCAAGCTTTATGGTTGATGTGTGGTTAAAAATGCAAAATGAAACTTTTCGTTGGGGGATTGCGCCAAATTTACTTGAAAAACAGTTTTTAGAGCCATTGGGTTATCATCAATTACAGTTGCTCGACCCTGCGACAGACATTGCGCCACCGAAAACGCAAGGTGAATGGCTTTGTTTAGCACGGGTGAAACATGATTAGTGTTGCTATCACTAATCTGATTTTAGGAATTGAAAGTTTCATCCTAGCTTGGTTTTTGATAAAGCACCCTTCAAGAAGTACCGTTCGTTACGACTGTATCATCATTCTACTGGGGATTAGTGTTGCTTCTGTTTTATCAGCCCTTTGGCATATAAAAGGGGGAGACACGCTTTGGAAAGTGATTTTAATGATAGTAGGCGTGGTTGCAGGTGGTTTAGGTAGTGCTGCATTAGGTATTTTATGGCCACAGTATCATCGCTGGTCGATAATCGTCTTTACCTTGATTACCATAGGTTATATTGAATTAGTACGACACATTCCTGAATACGCCATTGCGATTTATTATTATGCGCCGTGTGCCTTATTATTATTTTATGCGTTGACAATTGCCTATCGTCAGACAAAAAATAGGCAAATACGTTATGGCATTATTGCAATGGTACTGCTTGTTTTAGCGCCGCTGTTTCAACAATCCATGGTGTCGGTTGAAAATGTTCCGGGTAGTTTATTATACAATATCATCATGATTCCCTGTATTTATTTATGTTATCTTGCCGTCGCTGCGGTACTGATGAAACATAATACGGAAGGATTTAAAGAAGTTTACGTTAATGATCTTCACTCCCAAATGAATGAAACGGTTGTCAGTAAGATTGTAAATCCTCAAAGTGTCGATGCGATAAAAAATATCATTGTCGAAGCTAAAAATAAAAATCAACCCTTGAGCATTTGTGGCGCTCGGCACGCAATGGGCGGACAACAGTTTGCAGAAAATAGCATTTTGTTAGACACCACCAATGCAAACAAAGTATTAGCCTTAGATCCTGATAAGGGGCGCGTAAAGGTACAAGCAGGTATTACCTGGCCAAAATTATTGAATTATTTGCATAAAACGCAAGCAAGCAAACAAGACATTTGGACTTTTGCCCAAAAACAAACCGGAGCCGATGATTTAACGATTGGAGGGGCTTTAAGCGCCAATATTCATGGTCGAGGATTGTGCATGAAACCTTTTGTCCAGGATATCGTTTCATTTGAGTTAATCAATGCCCAGGGTGAGTTGTTGCCTGTTTCAAGGCAAGAGAATAAAGAACTTTTTTCATTAGCGATTGGTGGGTATGGACTGTTTGGTGTCGTGCCAAACGTTGAAATACAATTAGTGAAACGCCAAGTGCTACAACGAAAAGTAACTATCATCCCCGTAACATCTTTAGCACAAAGCTTTCAAGAACGTATAAATGAAGGATTTCTTTATGGCGATTTTCAGTTTATGACTGACGAAAAGTCATCTGATTATTTGCAAAAGGGCGTTTTTTCTTGTTATCAACCCACTACAGTTGCTTTGCCAGAAAAAGATAATCGATTCTTAAATAAAGAAGATTGGAATAAATTACTATTGCTCGCCCATGTGAACAAAGCAGAAGCGTTTAAACGTTATAGTGATTATTATCTGAGTACGGATGGGCAATGCTATTGGTCTGATACGCATCAGCTAGGCTTTTATAATGAAAAATATATAGAATATATTCGATCTTTTTCACCCGATTGGCGTCAAGGCTCATTAATGATTACCGAAATTTATGTACCGTTAAGTAAAATCACTGAGTTTATGACGACGGTAGCCAATGATCCTCAATTACGCACGATGAACATTATTTATGGTACGGTGAGGCTCATTAAACAAGATGATGAAACCTTTCTACCTTGGGCGAAACAAGACTATGCTTGCATTATTTTTAATTTATTTGTGCCTCATACCAACAGTGGGTTTCAATATGCAGCTGCTTACTTTTCAGGTTTGATTGACCATGCATTATCTTGGAATGGGAGCTTCTTTTTAACGTATCATCGCTATGCAAGAAAAGATCAAATTTTGCAAGCTTATCCTCAATTTCAACAGTTTCTCGCCATGAAGTTAAAATATGATCCCGATGAGCGATTCCAAAGTAGCTGGTATCAATTTTATAAACGCATGTTTCTGACATCAAATCATAATGGGTGAAAAATGAACGATTTTATCATTGGCCTTGACAGTAATATGAAAGAGACACCATTTCATATTGCGATGGCAAATCGTCATGGTTTGGTTGCAGGGGCAACAGGTACAGGCAAAACAGTGACGTTGCAGTTATTGGCAGAGCATTTTTCAAAAGCTGGGGTTCCTGTTTTTACGGCAGATGTTAAAGGCGATTTGTCAGGCATTGCCTATCCTGCCTCTTTAAGCGATAAACTAACAAAGCGCATTCAAGAGCTGGGTATTAAAGCATTTAAACCTGAAAAATGTCCCGTTGTATTTTGGGATATTTATGGCAAAACCGGTCATCCATTGCGTACAACGGTCAGTGACATGGGGCCATTATTACTAGGGCGATTATTAAATTTAAATGATACCCAACAGGGTGTGCTGTTAGCGGCATTTAGCTTAGCGGATGATGAAGGGTTATTATTACTTGATCTTAAAGATTTGCGAAGTTTATTAGATTGGATGGGGCAGCATGCTGCAGAATATAAATTGAAATATGGTAATATCAGCGCAAGCACATTAGGGGCGATTCAACGAGGGTTGCTTGGTTTAAATGAAGCAGGGGGAGAGCAGTTTTTTGGTGAGCCAGCCTTAAAATTAGCAGATTTAATAGCAACCAGTGCGAATGGTTACGGTAATATTAATGTGCTTGATGCAACCAAGCTGATTAACGATCCAAGGTTATATAGTACTTTTTTACTCTGGCTTTTATCAGAATTATTTGAAACCTTACCAGAAGTGGGTGACCAAGAAAAACCCAAATTGGTATTCTTTTTTGATGAAGCACATTTGTTGTTTAATTCAAGTCCCAAACCATTGCTCGAAAAAATTGAACAATTAGTCCGTTTGATACGTTCAAAAGGTGTAGGGGTTTATTTTGTGACGCAAAGTCCGCTAGATGTACCAGAAACCGTGTTAGGTCAATTAGGGAACCGAGTGCAGCATGCTTTACGCGCTTTCACGCCTAAAGATCAAAAAGCGGTGAAAGTGACAGCACAAACCTTTAGACAGAACCCTGCACTAGAAACGGAACAATTATTAACACAATTAGCAGTAGGTGAGGCATTAGTTTCATTTTTAGAATCTACAGGTACACCCAGTATCGTCGAGAAAGTCAAGATCTATCCTCCTACTTCTCGGATTGGTCCTTTAAGTGATGCTGAACATCAAACGATTGTTAAACAATCTCCTTATGCAGGGATTTATGAAAAAGCACTTGATAGAGATTCAGCGTATGAACAAATACAACGCAGACACCAACCTGATCCACCTTCTCAATCAGCTCAAAAATCTTATCAACCAGAAGAGAGTGAAGATTCCACTAAAACACCAAAACGCGCAGTGGGTAGACCAAGGCAAACGATTGCAGAAGCCATGTTAAAATCAACGGCCCGTAGTGTTGGCAATACATTAGGGCGACAAATTGTGCGCGGCATATTAGGTTCCATTTTTGGCAAGCGTTAAATTACACGATACTTTCAGTAAAATAATCACTGTATATGCGATTTTTTTTTACTGTATTTGCAAATGTTTGAACCAAGGTCGCATTGAATCCCACTCTTTACTAATGCTACTTTGATTATTAGGTTTGTACTAAGGTGGGATTTTCATGGGCGAGGACGACACAAAAAAAGTACGTTTTGAGATTCCTGCAGAGTTTCCACCTTTGCCAAAAATACCGCCTGCGCGGTGGTCAGATTCAATTGATCATTTTGGTGAGGTGAAAGCTAAACAAAAGGAATGTTTAGACAAATTAAGTACAGACACAAAATACAAGATTTTATATCAAGGCTGTAATGAAGAACCTAAAACAGATGCTAGGAAAGCATTTCTTGATTATTTGCAAGATGAAATGATGCAGGTGCAAAGAAAAGACCCTCCGAATATCGAAGGAACGACGTTAGAAGGCTTTCTCGGGCCACAGGGTTTAGCGTTATATCAAGCAGCAATAGAAGAAGAAGCAAACAGTAAAGCATTTCGTAAAGCCGTGTTTCAAAAAGCATCAAACCATCGACCGGGTGAGACATGGGAAAATCGTGTTATTGCTCCCTACGCAGGTCCTTCAGCAGCAGGCAAGAGTGCGACGCAGCAGTCATTTTTAGATGAGATAGATAAAGCCGTTCCTAAAACGGGTAAACAAGATGGTAATTTTGTGGTATCCGTTGATGGTGGTGTAGAACGAGAAGTATCGCAAATTAGAGGGATGGCTTTACAACTTGCGGTTGCTAAAGGGTTTTATGGCATTACGGATTTAGATAAGAATAAATCCAGTGTCAAAGTAAAAGAACTCGTGGAAGAAGCCGCTCTAGCGACAGAAGGATTGAATATTGTCATTCCTAAAACGTATACCAGCGAAGCATTAAATTATCCGCAAGGCACCGTGGGTAAAAAAGATTTTGCTAAATATGATAAGGTCGATAATGGCAAAGCCATCGTCGCTATAGGTATCGTTGAAGCAAATCATGCAGATGTTGCGAGAAATGGTAATTCACGCGCCTGGAATACGGATGATAATTTTACCGAAGATAACATAGCGATGAATAAAAAGCCGCCGTGTGAATCAAAGGCTTACCATGATCATTACAAAGCAGGAACCAATTTATCGGAGCAAGCAGTTAGTAATTATAATCAATTAAAGGCTGATGATAAACCACGTATTTGTGTAAGAGTGACGAGTGAGTTTACTTTTATCAAACCGGATGCAACAGCACCTTGTGGCTGGAAACTGGCCGATCCAAAAGACAAATGGAATAAGGACATGGTTGGCATTTTAAAGAGAGATTTCGAAAAATATGAGATCGAGTTTAAGGCACATCAAGCTGAGCATCACTATTTACGTTCCGATAAAAAGGCCTTATTAAAAGAGTGGATGGTATATGAAAATGGTAATGCTTGGAGACAAAAACCAAATGTGACACCCATTGTAAAAGCATCAGAGCAACACCCAAACACGGGTAGAAGACTCTCTTCCAGTGAAAATGGATTTAGGAGGAGGATAAGTTCCGCCATAAATAGAAGAGAAAATCTAAAAAACAATAATAAGGTGAATCAAACGACACCTGACAATAATGTGAGTGCAGGGTCAATAGTTCAACCCAAAGTATCTTTTAATCTACCGCCATTGCCTGAAGTGCCTCGCTGGTCTGACGCTATTGATAATTTTGGAGAGATGAAAGACAAACAAGCAGAATGTTTAGGAAAATTAAATAAATTCACAAAATACAACATTTTATACCAAGGCTGTGATGAAACACCGAAAACAGATGCGCGTAAAGCTTTTCTCGATTTTTTACAAGATGAAAAAATGCAGGCCCAAAGAAAGAATCCTCCTAATATGGAAGGCACCAAGTTAGAAGATTTTTTAGGCCCACGTGGATTAGAGTTATATAGAGCTGCTATTGAAGAAGAGGCAAACAGCAAAGCATTTCGCGATGCGGTGTTTCAGAAATCATCTAACTTCCGCCCCGGTGAGACATGGGCAAATCGCGTTATTGCCCCTTATGCTGGTCCTTCAGCCGCAGGCAAGAGTGCAACGCAGAAAGATTTTTTAGATAAAATCGACAAAGTGATTCCTAGAACCGGCGCAAAAGAGGGTAATTTTATAGTATCTGTTGATGGTGGGGTAGAACGCGAAGTTTCGCAAATGAGAGGAATGGTTTTGCAACTGGCAGTTGCCAAAGGATTTTACGGCATTACCGATTTAGATAAGAATAAATCTAGTGTGAAAGTGAAAGAGATAGTAGAAGAAGCCGCTTTAGCGACAAAAGGTTTGAACCTTGTTATTCCCAAAACTTATACGGATGAAGCATTGAATTATCCACAAGGAACTGTAGGAAAAAGCGATTTTGCTAAATATGATAAAGTAGATGATGGCGCAGCGATAGTTGCCATCGGTATTGTGGAGGCAGAGCATGCCAATGTTGCTAAGAATGGAAATTCACGTGCTTGGAATACCGATGATAATTATACCGAATCACAGATTGGCATGAATAAGAAGCCTCCTTGTGAATCAAAAGCTTATCATGATCATTTCAAAGCAGGAACCGTCTTATCTCAACAAGCGGTTGATAACTATAATCAATTAAAAGCTGATGGTAAACCTCGCATTTGTGTGACAGTGAAGAGTGAGTTTACTTTTATAAAACCCGATCCAGCAGAGCCTTGTGGGTGGAAACTCGCTGATAAAAATGATAAATGGAATAAAGATATGGTGGGCATTTTGGAACGAGATTTTGAAAAATATAAGAATGAATTTGTTGCAGCTAAAACTGCATTTATAGCTAAGAATCCTGATAGAGAGCCCGATAATAAAACCTTACTTAAAGCCTGGATGGATAAGAGTGCTTGGAAGCAACAAGCACTTGTGGAACAAAGTGTTAAATATCCTGATATAACGAAACCGAGTAGGAAGACAGCTAGATCGGCGAGTGACTTTAAAGATAATTTAAAAGAAATCAGAGATAGCTTTCGTTCAGAAAGTAATATAGAGCCCAATCAAAATCCTGTTAATAATGAAAATCAACCACGTAGAAAGATAGCTCGATCAGAGAGTGACTTTAAAGATGATCTAAAAGAAATCAGGGATAGCTTTCGTTCAGAAAGTAATATAGAGCCCAATCAAAATCCTGTTAATGGTAAAAAGCAACCTCTCGGCAGGATAGCGCAGGCAACGAATGATTTAAAAAATGGTTTAAGAGCAATTAGAAATAGCTTTCGTTCTAAAATCAATGATAAACACCCTCGTTCTCAAGAAAA
Organism: Candidatus Berkiella aquae; assembly: GCF_001431295.2. Classification (NCBI taxonomy): domain Bacteria; kingdom Pseudomonadati; phylum Pseudomonadota; class Gammaproteobacteria; order Candidatus Berkiellales; family Candidatus Berkiellaceae; genus Candidatus Berkiella; species Candidatus Berkiella aquae. Next base: position 610,362 of record NZ_LKAJ02000001.1, read on the forward strand.
ACCCGAACAAATGATTACTCAAAACACTGCAGTGAAAGTAGAGCCAGTTGTTAGCAAACCCAGCGTTCGATTTGAGCTCCCGTCTGATAATTTACCACCGTTACCACCACTGCCGCCACAAGCCCAAAATCTTTCAGATGAGAAGGAAAATAAACCACCACAAAATAAATCAACTGTAGCAAAAGCTGACAACCAAGAAAATCATTCTTTTTTGAAGAGTTTTGATATCCAGCGAGAAAGAAAAGCCCCTTTCTTTTCAAGAGATAAATTCCTTGAAGCTGAAAATACTTCAATAGCCAAAAATCGACCTAAGTGATCAATCCTCTCACCTTCCTGTTCCACACCAAAACCTTTAAAATAGAGAGCCTTAACTCTAGGTAGACAACTAAATAGGCGAGTGTGGTCGATGTTATTATATGCATTTGGACAAAGATTTAATCCTGCTATGGATAAGCTACCCCCACACAGTGACGATGCGATTTCTTTTGCTTTAGATAGAGGCTCTCTTGAACTGTTGCAAAAAATTAAACAACGAGGGGACTCTTTAGAGAGCCTTGTGTACGGAAAAACAGCATTAATGAACGCAACGATAGAGGATAATGTTGCCTCTATTGCCTTACTAGAAAGTGCGGGAGCGGATGTTAATTTTAAAAATCGCCGTGGAGAGACAGCGCTGCATTTTGCGGTTCGTGAAAATAAAATGGCTGCTCTTGCGCGGTTACTATTAGTCCCCCAGATTGATGTGAAGCAAAAAGATAAAAAAAATATTTCTGCTATCGATATAGCGATAAAAGAAAATAATGTTGATGCCTTTATCTTATTATTACCATTTTATGATGCATCAAGGGCTAAAGATTATTTACATATTTTTTTACGAAGAGCGATTATCGCGAAAAATCATGCGCTGATTCAGCGATTGATCGCCTTACCGGGTATTGATGTTGCGACTCGAATCAACAATGAGAGTATCATGCGCACCGCGTTAAGAACAAAAGATGTGGTAACTGCAAGATTAGTGATGTCAGCAAGACAGATGCTAGGCTTACCGTTGTCAAAAGTAATCGTTAATTTTAATTATTTTGATTCGATTGAAAAAATGACGAGTTTCCTTTCAATTAAAGAACCCTTAACGTATTTAGAAGCGCATTCACTGTGTCTCCCTGTGGTTTTAGCTGCACTTGCCATTTTAGAGATGGAAAAACAGGTGACAGAAAACGAACGCAATAAAAATCTGGGGCATGAAAGTGCGATGGATGATAAAGCCGTTTTGGAGGCAAATCATCACTTTACCGAGGTGGTTAAACCGCATTTTGCGGAAAAATTTGCAAGTTTTGGTAATGGTTCACAAGAACAGCTGGAAAAAATAGAAGAGGCGATACGTGCCACGATTTTAGATTCTATTCAGAAAAAAGCTGTTGCACAGGGCGATAAAACCACCATCCATTTTATTTCTAAGAATCGAAAAAATTTAATTATGGCTGAGCCTAAAGCCATGAAGCGATCGGTTGCTGTGTTGAATCAATCGAGCATAGAACAGGCAGCTTGGCGAGGTTATAATCCCTTTGCTTTGGTTAAAGCCAAGTGGCCTAATTTGTACACCAAACCTCAAGAAAAAGAAGTTGTTTTTTCCACGCGAGCCTCTCATCAAGGTGGCAACTTGGATAATATGAAAGCCTCTGAGATTGTTCGAGAGCGCACTGCTTATTACTATTTAGCGGTGATAGATAGCACAGTAGGTGATGAAGATACCCGCCAAAATAGACTGGTAAATTTTATCAACTGGTTAGCAGACATTCGCAATGCACATGGCCAAGATGATCCTTCTTGTTTTCCTGGGTATTTAACGCGTATTGCGCAAATGGGAAATTTTCATCCGGTTGCCGCATTACCTCATAATGTGAAAAGTATATTAGCTGAATTTTTCCGCGCTAAGGTAAGCCAAGCATTTAAAGAAAAGATGAAGCACTTAAGCGCGCAAGAACAACAACCATTACTGCGCTCACTGGTTGATCTGAATCAATTAACGGCTAAAGAAATAGCCTGTAATCCTGGACGTTATCCTTTAGATTTATTAAAAATTCGTCAAGATTTTATATCAGAATTCGAAGATGAAATAAAATTACTTGAAAAAATAAAACAAGAAAGTCATTATCCATTAGATAACGAAGATCTAATCTATATTCAACAGCATCTAGTTGATATTACTAAAGGTGATATTGGTTTGGCTTTAGAAGAAATGGTTCGAAAGGCTTCAGATAGAATACCTAATGCAGATGATCTTCAAACCTTAAATCCTTTTACCGATGAACAGCCTGTGGCCAGAGATCTATTAGGACAATTGCTATCGGTATTTTATAATATGGTACCCCAATATAACCACAGTTTTCATCAATTAGAGGCGCTTGCTGGATATTTGACGATGAAAATTCCTGTGTTTATTGATAACCCTAGAACCACCTGGCTAGAGGATTTAATCGATTCTCTTGAATGTGAACAAGAAATATCTCCAAAATTTAAACAAGCATTAATGAGCTTATTGGTGCCGTTCACTGCTGCTGGTGAGAAGGATGATATTGAAAATCCTTTTGTTGCAAAAATGGCACAATTAAACCGGCAAATAGAAAATAGCAAACACCCGCTCATCATCGTAAGGTTGCAAAAACTGCTTGGGGCGGCACAACTTAAGATTGATCTTTTTAATCATTTTCTGGATTATCTTCAGCAAAAAGAGTTCTCTGAACGAGAACTGTTGCAGAAATTAATAGAAGAGATTGTGGATTATACCATATTGAATAATGGTTTCGTTCCGGATAATTTTCAAGAAGAGCGTGCAGATGAGTGGGGTGATGCCAAACTGCGAGCATATCTTGGCGAGATAACGCCACTGTTTCCTGAATCCTATCAAGTTCAAGAAAATAGAATTGTTTGTAAAGTGCACTAGGAGAACATATGTCACTGTCTGGTCCTTTTTCTTTAGCGTTATTTAAGCAGTTATATCAATTAAAGCAATTTAGAGCGGCTGCAACATTACTTAGCCATGCAACGAATATCAAAGAGGCTAAAGAAATATATGAGTTGATAACCAAGACGATACAAACCAATTGTTGGCAATCTTTTTTGAGCAATCCACATTTAAATCCGTTTATTTATCATGATGAACTATGTGAAATGCTGGAGCGACTGCTTAAGGCCATGGTCCGTGAGTTAAAATCAGCACAACTCACTGATTTCGACAGAGCACAACATGTTGTTAGAAACCTCCAGCAAACCGTTGTCCTGATCGCCAAGAATCCGCAATGGTGTAGAGTATTAAGTTATTCTTATTTTGTTCCATTGATCAGCACAAATCCGTTTTTAGCTCATTATGTGACAACAGATCCAAATTTTTTCGTTCATTTAGATTCGGTTCAGATTGCAAAAATCTTGGCGCTAGAGCCATTCAAAGCACGCAATTTATTATTAAGAATTAATTCACTTATTTTTAATGACGAAGAAAATGCACACTGGGCAGAGGATACGCTACGATATCTCTTGGTGAGGAATCTCGAGGCTCAATCAATGATGTTGGAAAAAGTCCAATTTCATGATTTTCTTGAAATAACCTTTCTTTATTTTGAAGAAAATCGTGCTTTTGCGATGGAAGTTTTAAAAAACAAATTACTTTGTCGAGAGTGGCTAAAGTGCAATGAGGCTTATAAACATCCTTTATTAACCGCGCAGGATTATATTGCCTTATCAAAATGGCATGCAAACGACCCGGGTTTGAGTGCACAATATGTGAGATTGTCGACACAATCAATGAAGAATGTGATAGAAAACATGCAAATGCTAACACTATCAGAGTCAACTGAAGCGGAACTTTTGACTCCGGCAAATACGATGATAGTTGAGATGAAACCAGTTGTGAATGCTGAAAAGCAAAAAGAACCGCTTCAAGTTAACAAAGGTGATAAAAAAGAAGGGCCAGCCATATTAAGATAATTCATGTTCTATCAACCATTTTTTTCTGGGGATGCCACCGCCATAGCCGCCTATACCACCATTATGATTAATAACCCGATGGCAAGGGATGACAATGGCAAATTTGTTTTTACTATTGGCATTGGCCACCGCGCGAAATGCGCTGGGTTTGCCGAGTAACATGGCAATATCATAATAAGAGCGAGTCTGCCCATAAGGAATTTTTTTGGTGACGGTCCAGACTTGATTTTGAAAATCGGTTCCGACTTTTCGCAAGGGTGTTTTAAAGTTTTTTAGCTTGCCACTAAAATAGTGTTCTAATTCGTTGCGAATGGAGGTTAAAGCTGCTGATTTTCCAGGGAGGATCACAGAATGGGTTTCTTTTCTCAGGCAATGAATTTCTTTGGTTAAACCATGCCAATCAGCAAACTCTAACAGAAAGAGTGATTTTTCATTGGCGATGGCTAGCATAGGCCCTAAAGGGGTTTCTATCCAAGCAGCATGAAGGATATTAGCGCTCTCATTAGCTGCGTTGTCCATGATGCCTGAAAGCACCAATTTAAAGTCATTCAATGATTTTTTTGTCATTCTGCTACTGCTATACTCGATTAATGCGAAAGGGAGGCACAGTTATATACCAACTGTGCAGCATTCAAACAAGCCATATTACTGAAAATCTTGCGTCTTCAAGGCGAGTGGGATATCCCACTTACCTCATTTCAAGCGAATTAAGGATGAATCATGAGTCAAATACAAATAGCCGTTATTGTTGGTAGTCTTCGTAAAGAGTCCTTTAATAAGAAATTAGCTAGTGCAATAGCAAAAATGGCACCTGCTGATGTGACCTTTAAGCAATTAACCATTGGCGATTTACCGCTTTATAATCAAGACGATGATGCGAACCAGGCACCTGCTGTTAAACGTTTAAAAGAAGAAATTACTGCTTCCCACGGCGTATTATTTGTTACACCGGAATATAATCGTTCCATTTCTGGTGTACTCAAAAATGCGCTTGATCATGCTTCTCGTCCTTATGGTCAAAATGCGTGGGCAGGAAAACCGACAAGTGTGATTGGTGTTTCTGTTGGAGCGATAGGTACCGCTCTCGCTCAACAACATTTGCGTAATATTCTGGCTTATCTTGATATGCCAACCCTTGGGCAGCCTGAGGTTTTCTTGCAGATGAAAGAAGGGTTATTTGATGCTGAGGGTAATATTGGTGAAGCGAGCAAAGCCTTTATGCAAGGGTGGTTAGACAAATATATTGAGTGGGTGAAGAAGCATATTTAACGCTCGTCAAAAAATTTATCTTAAGCCCCCTTTGATTAAAAGGGGGCAGCTCGCGCTTCTCCTGCGTAGCAGGAGGCGAGCGGGGGATTTTTATCTTAATTCCTAATCTTTGCAGCGATGCCCTTTATTTGACAATCCCAACCTCCTTTAGTAGATTCCCTCGCTAGCACTTTAACCTAGTCGTTGTAAGGAAAAATGATGAAGCCTAAATTAACGCTTTATGTTGGCAACGGTTGCCGTTTTTGTAAAAGGGTGACTGACTATTTAGAGCAGCATCCCATGGAAGTTGAAATTAAAGATGCTTGGGCCAATGAAGCGATTAATCAAGAAATGGTAGCGCTAACGGGTAGTACTCAAGTTCCTTGCTTAAAGATCGATGACGTTTATATGCACGAATCTTTAGATATCATTGATAAATTAGCTGAGATCCAACAAGGCTAATATTTCCTTCTCCCCCAAGCTTAACTTCGCTTTATAGCCTTGCGGGATCCTAATCTTGAGTTCTGGATGCCGCGGCAAGTCGCGTTCTCTATTCCTACTTCCCGCGGTTTGTCCGCGGTATTCCATCTCGATGCCTCACACCAACGCTCGCAATGATTTTTCTCCCGAGAAATCCGTGTATCTACATACTGTACTTTAGTACGATATAACTCAGTTATGAGACATGCATAGAATGGGAGAAGTTTGATTACCTCAATGAGAGGATTTACATGGCTCCTAAAGCAAAATCCCCCAAAGAATTGGCCCTTGAGCTCAAAAACTTACACCAGCAGATGTTTGCTAAAATTGAGCCTGATGAATTTGTACTAGCAGCGCTTAGCAAAGAAGCAGTACGACCTATACTGGCACCTAACGTTACAGCCATGAAGGAACATTCCGCCGAGCTTAACGCTACCATTCGTGATGACATCTTACTTGCTGGCTCTGCCAAAGAACAAAGGCAGAAAGTTAGATATTACGCAGAACTGCTGGCTGAATGTTCAAAAAATGGCGATTACTTTACTGCAAATGAAATTTATAATGTGCTTAAAACAGCACCAGGATCAAGCAAATTAGTAGATCATATCATTCTAGACGATACAAAATCTGCGAAGATATTAGCTAAGCATGACGATTTGTTCAACCCGGCAGGAAATAATAAGAATCTAATTGCAGCAATCGAAGAGAATGCTAAAAATAAACCTATTCCTGAAATGTCAATTATATTAAAACAAATAACAGGAGCTGATGAAATAGCTGTACCTGTAAGCAAAGCGGCAACATTCGATGCCATTTCACAAAAATATTTGAAGCTCCAGAATAAAGCAATTCTAGAAGAGAAATTACCAGAAATTAGCTTACCTACAGTAGGTTTAAGATTAACTTCAGAAGAGGCATTTCAACGGGCTGGACAGATAAAAGGTTCCAAGACCCAAGCGCAGCCAAACCCACCTTATTGGCCTCCAGAGACTGTTAGCCGAGAGGAATTTATAAACAACATTCGTGCAAAAAGAGAAGCTACGCCTGAAACGGTTCAGCCTAACACACCACCTCCCTCCATCTTGCAAGAGGCTACGATTAGCAAAGAAGAAGAGCAAAAAGCAGCGGAAAAAGCAGCTGAAGAACAAGAAAAGAAAATTGCAGATAATGTAAAATTATTTGGATTTACACGTTTAGGTTCAGATGAACAGGGTGGTATTAAAGAGCATAGGTTAGGAAATAATGTTTATCGTGAATTGATAAGTTCGGAAAAGAATTATCTTCAGAAGATAGACACGCTTGATTTAAAAACGATGGTTGCAGTATTAAGAAAATTTGACGAACCTGTAAATCCGGCTGATAAAAATAAAAATAGTCCAGCTGATCAATCTGAAATGACACGCGCCGAAGCAATTGAGATGTTTGATGCATTGGTTGCTGTTAAAGAAGCACAAAAAAAAGTTACAGCGTCTCTATTAGAGGCTGACCCGAATAAATGGGCAGAAGCACTTAAATCAGCAAATCAGGCTTATGCTGAATATACGATTTTGTATAACAAAATAGGCACTAAACCTATACCAGACAAAGCCAACGAGTTGTTTAAGGAAATTCATCGAACTACAGATAATATATCTTCAATATTAATTACACCGGTACAACGTGGTCCTCGGTATAATCTACTCATCCGAGATATAATGAAGAACTCACCAGAGAATATTGACCAGTTCAACACTGCAGCTGAGAAAATATCTCAATTTAGTAAGATACTTAATGAAGCCGAGAGACATAATAATTACGAGCAGGTTGTAGCAGCATCCACTCTTGATGTAAATGATTTTAAGATGAAATTACAAGAACTTGCAGAAAATATAAAGAATAACCCAGATGATCTAGTAGCTAAACAAGCAAAATCGATTTTAAACGAATTCAGAAATTACAACAGGACGAGTTTAAGTCTTGAGCAAATCAACGAAAAAACAATGGAAAGAATTAAAGAAATATCAGAAACCAAATTTAAAGAACCTGAATTACGTCAAATTGCTATATTAGCGTCAGGCGTTATGATTGATTCACTGTTAGTGGAAACACCAAAGCCCCCTAAAGCTAAAACTCAAGAGGCATCACCCGTAACAGATACAACGGTGTCAACACCATCACAGGCGACAACCGAGACCAAACAACCAGAACCACAGCCACAGGCTTCGGTTTCTTCTCAGCGTCCAGAACTTCCAGAACGCCCACAGCGTCCACCATTACAACGTCAAGGGGCGATTAGAGATCTCAAAACATCTACACCAAAGGCCGGATTGCAAGCAAAATTAAATAAACAAGCAGGCAAATTGTTCTCTAAGCCTCAACAAGATCAAACCAAAAAAACGCCTGAAGAAAAACTGCAAGAAGATATGCATTATAAACTCCGAGAAATATTAGAAATATATACGATGTATGCTTCTTTTTCATATCCACCCAATAATCCAAATGCACAATACCGAGACATTCCTGCTGAAAATATTCAAAAAGCCAAAGATGTATTAGCTAAATTGGGAGTTAAACTCGATGTTTCATCAACATCGATCTCTTTTGAAAGCAAACAAATTCCGGCGGAAAAATATCAAGAATTTGTTAAAAATTTCAATGAAATAATGCTGCAAAGACAAAAAGATCAAGCAGAATTAAAACAAAAGATTGAGGGTGCCACCTCAGTAGAAGCTATTATTGAAATATTACATGAATATGATAAAAATGGTAAAGATATCCTCAATAGTCGTGGCACGGTCATACCTGCAGCCGATCAAATTGCAGCTATTAAAAAACAGGTTGATCCTAGCGTTGAAGCATCGATGAAAGTGACTAGTAATTATGGCTTACAACAAAAAGTACAAAGCCTTGCAGAAGCAAAAATACAAATTCAACCACCAGAGAAAATAAATGCACTTGACGGGTTAGCAGAATTGAAAAAGAAAATTCAAGAGGCAACGCGAGGATTTTCTACCGGTAGCCTGAATCATCTAGTAGCTAGAGCCCTTGTAGAAGATATAGAAAAAATACAGAAACTAAGTGATTCGCCAGAAAAAGATAAAAGAGCACAAGAGTATATTGATGTGCTTTCTAAGTCAGATACGGTTTTCAAATCTACGGCTCAAAATGTTCTTAAAGCGGTTGAGCTACCACCGCGACAAACACCAACCCAACCTGTGGCAGAGCAACAACCTAAGCTAACACCGCCACCAAGCTTAGTCACGCCTCCTCTTTCTGCATCATCGACAAACGCTTCGATGGTGACATCCACACAACCAGATGCGAAACCCTCTATTCCTCAACCGGCGGTACCCAAAGCTAAAATTGACGGGTTGGCAGAATTGAAAAGTGAAGCTATCAAAATTAAGACCCGTTTTCAAATCCGTGGGGTGGATTATAAACCAGCTAATGCTGTTTTGCTGAAGATAGAAGAAATACAGAAATTAAATTCGCCAACAAAAGAAAGAAGAGCACAAGAGTATATTGAAGCGCTTTCTAAGTCAGATAATGATTCAGATAAACTTTTCAAAGGTCCAGCTCAATCGATTTTGGTGAAAATCCAATCTCAAAAGGTTGAGATTAAACCGCCACAACCACAGACTCCACAACAGGCACGCCAGGCAGTGACAAGATTACAAACAAAATTAAATCAAGAAGTAGGCAGACCACAAGTAGGCAGACCGTTGCCTAATCCACCACAAATGCCACCCTTACCAAAGACACCGACTACCGAAGCGACCGCGACAGTGTCATCACCCACACAAGCTGTGACCGAGCAACAACCTAAGCCGCCGCTGACACCGCCACCGACTTTAGTCACGCCTCCTTTGACAAAGCCAAAAGTTGCTACACCCGCGTGGATGCTTCCACCTAAGCCACTGACACCGCCACCAGAGTTAGCCAAACCAGCGCAGACTAACGCAGTGACGTCACCATCCACACAAGCTGTGACAGAGCAACAATCAATGCCTCCTTCACAAGAGGGGAAACCCCCTGAACCTCAGGCAAAAACTTCGACGCGTCCACAACGTCCTCAAGGTGGGACTAAAGAACGTTATCCACGCATAACACGTGAACAAGCTAGAGCAATACAAGGTAGACCTGCTTGGATGGTGGATAGACAAGCACAGCCTAAACCGGAGCCGCAACAACCCGATTTATCGGGCAGATTATCATCCTTACTTTCGGCTCAACCTGAGATCACGGGAGGCTTACAATCAAGAGTAGAGCAACAGCCAACCGAAATGGGACGCAGACAACGTGCTGATGCGCGAGCATCCATCAGTGCTGAAGCTAAAACTGAAGCTAAAACTGAAGCGAAAGCAACACAATCGCATGCCTTTCTTAATTCTTCAGCTCTTAAATCAACAGGCATGTTAGCGCAGATGAGAGAGAAAACTGAGAATGCGCAAGTTGCGGAACCCTCACAGACTCCTACTCCTATTAAACCAGGAGGGGTGAAGTAAGAATTATTTAGGTTTGGATTTTCCTAAGGTAAGCTTTTTGAGGATATCAGCGATATCCTCAAAAATGCTGTGTGATTTCTCGGATTCTGTTTCAAGTACCTTTTTAGCCGCCAATATTTTTAAAGGTGGTACTTTTTGTTGTTGTAACATGGGACGAAAGCTTTGATAATCATAAGCGTTTGCGATCGTCGAAACACTACTTTCATTATTCGCTTTCAGTTCAAGATTGGCACCATGCTCAATCAATAAATTCAAGGCAGTTGCTTTCATTTCAGGTGGAATATCGGCTGCCACAAGGCAGTGCGCTGGCGTTGAGCCCCACTTATCTTTAGCATCGAC